>JAJYOT010000099.1 GCA_021796015.1 bacterium | reverse complement strand
TTTCTCTCGCCTTCCGGTCTAACGATTAATTTTGTAAGCGGAATTGGTTGTAAAATGCAATCAAAATAATCAACGCTTTGAACGGTCTCAATGACATTGAAATTATTGACATCCCGTTTGACAATGGCAAATTGAGCCTTTGTGGAAAAATCGCCAAGAGCCTCAAAGACAAGGGGGAAACTCATTTTTTAACCACCCTTGAAGAAACCGACTTCCTCAACTGACCCGTATCAATCAGGGGCATGGAGGAGCCCTTTTTCACCACAGTCGAAGGCGCATTGGGGGCCCATGTCCCAAAACCGGAAGTCTCGAAGGCTTTTTGTATCTTCTCTTGAAATTTTAAGCCGATAGCTTTTAGGAGAGATACTTTCAGCTTCTTGGCTATCTTAAGTTTCCTTACCTCATCCAGAACGTCATTTATTGACCTTTTTATCGGCATGATAAGCCAGGATCGCGCCGGAATCTGTTTTGTGGGAACGCCAAATTCCATTAAGAAGCCAATTTGAGCGTTTGTAGCCTCTGCGCCTTTTCTCGCCGACTGAGAACTGAATACCCCAACCTGCAATTCCTCATTCTTCGAGATTTCAGATTCAAAATCCCTAAAAACTTTCATATCCACTCTCAAAATTGGTTGCATATCAAGATTGAGTCGGCCCAGGGATGAGAGGATTGAATATCTCATTTGGCTGTAGGATAATGTCTGGAGTTGGCTCATCTCCAACGACCTGAACGCGCGCGCCAGGGATTTTCGGAGCTAGCATCTGAACGTATTTTTGGCCAAAACCAGTCCTCATAAATTGAGAAAGAGTTGGGCTCTTCGTAACGAATTCTGGAAGCTGATAATTGACTGTTACGCTTCCAACGGTCTTGCTTGAAACTACACCGCCTCCGCTTGATAAAGCGCCTTGACTGAGACCGGGAGCTCCCAAGCCGCCGGAATTCTGAAGAGAGAGGGTCAATAAATGCGCCGAAAGGTAAAAATAGGCGATATTGGCTTCTGAATTAACGTATCCAGCAGGGACAGATGAGTTCCACAAAGATGACCTAAATAGAGTTTGCGCCTCATCTATGGCCCTTTGGATATCTTGCTGAGTTACAGTGTCAGGACCGGAACCATAAGGGAACTCTCTAGTGAAGAATGCCTGAAACTGAGCCGGAGTCGGAACAGTAAAAGACATTCATCCCTCCCTCACCTTTATTAAGGAACGCTTCCAACATTGGTTCTAAAGCAACCAACGGCAGAAATTGTATTGCTACTGAGAGCGACAACCAGACCATTAGCGAATTGGGCTGGAGCGTTAGCCATATCCAGGCAACCAGCATCTTTCGAGTTGACCACTGTCCCTTGAAGGTTTAAAGCCTCAACGGGCTGAGCAATCACAAGATCAACCGGAATGGAAGAGTCAACTGCGGTCCCAGAGGTAGAATTGGAATCCTCAACCACCCCGAACCCAGAAGCTCCAGAGGCATTGGCAAAAACGCACAATCTCTCCACAAATCCCGCTCCAGTAAATATCTGAACAGGGACAGTGCTAAGAGAAACCTGAAAAGGCTTGCATCCGAGCAGGGAATCATTCTGAGCCATTTGATTCGACACTCGTGATTGTCCGGCAAGAACCGGACCAACCACGTTTTGGGCCGAAACATTCGCGGCAATCAATAGAACGGCAAGAGCTAAAAATTTCTTCATTTTTTCTTTCCTCCATCTTTCGCTTCAGGAACATCTTTTTTTGCCGCTTGAGCATTTAACTGCTCTAGCTGGAGCATCAATTTCTTGTTCTCCTCAAGGAGTTTCTTGTTCTCAAAAGCCACATCAACCTGGCCTTTATCCTGATAAAGAGAAGCGTCAAAGAGATCAGCGTAAACTCTTTTGGCGAGCATCTTTTTCCCAAGAGCATCATCAATATCCATGGATTGATTCGGCAGCAACGCTTTCTTATTGATGATGTATTTCCTGCCAACCTTGCTGAGATTGATAATTTTCATTTTATTCTCCTAAGAATCAGTTGTCCAGATAATAGACTTCAGCCGGACGATAGACAATGGCTCCGGTGAATTGTCCAACGGCCACTCCCGTCCAGTTGTAATTATCCGCCGTCGCCGCCGGAGTCAACATGAAGTCAACCGGAATATCCATTTTAACCGTGTCTGGATTGTAGCGATAGAGACAATAGCGATTAACTCCGCCCAAAGCCGCCACGTTGTCGGCATTTGAAGCGTCGCAATAAGCGATAGGCGCGATTCTGAAATTCTGATTTCCGGTAGCCCCGACAAAAGCCTCCCAGAGATATCTCATCATTCCGCCGCCATTGGGGTAATTCGGGTTGATAGGAGTAAGCAAACCAAAGAAGTCTTTTGTCGGCATGAGGAAAGTATCCGGCAAAGCGGTTTGGTTCGAGTTCTCGAAGTAAGCCCCGATGATCTGAGAAACAAAGCTCGCAAACTGCGTAGGGTCGGAAAGGCTAAGGAATTGCGGAAGCGTTGTAGTATCAACGGTAACATTGGGATTGGTCAAAAGACCAGGCACCGAAGAGGCAAGCTGTCTCGAACCCAAAAACGCGATTCTTTGAAGACCAAGTCTCCACCAATTTTCAAGCGCCTTAACCTTGGCTTCTACCACATCCCAATTGTTCGCCGCCAGAGCTTTATTGACTTCTGGAATCGTGTAGTTGTATTGCGCGTTCCAGGTCAAGATATCCGCCGTAATCGGGAAAATACCCGTGCTGACAGTCGGGAT
>JAJYOT010000098.1 GCA_021796015.1 bacterium | reverse complement strand
TTCTCCCAAAACGATCAAGGACGCGCCGCCGGAATTAGATTGAAAATACGCCTTCAAGGACTGAGGGAAATGAGCGGCGTCGGAGGCGAAATTTTTGTCGACCCGAGAGGCCAACTCCTGGCACACTCCTTCCAACCGCACGGCGAAAGGACGCGCGGAAAGAATGCTCGACTGCGCGCGGCGCATGCGGGCCGCGGCGACCATTTTCATCGCCTTGGTGATTTGTTCGGTCGATTTGACCGATTTGATTTTTCGGCGAACCTCGCGCAGGGAAGCCATCAGGCCGTCACCGCCTTTTTGGAAGCGCCAGCGCCAAAGTAATCACGGATCGCGGCTTCCATCGAATACGCCGCTTTAAAGCCAAAAGCTTTCTCCGCCGCCGTCGGGTCGCCCAAGGTCTCGTTTTGATAGAAAGAATAGGGATTTTTAATGTAATCAGGCTCGTATTGGGTTCCCAACACGGAGTTTAAATGGCCGATGATTTGGTTAAAGGTCGTTTTCTGGCCGGTGCAAATGTTGTAAACCCCGTTCGGCGCATTTTTAGCCGCCATGATGGTTCCCTGAGCCACGTCCTTAATGTAAATAAAATCCCGGTATTGATCCCCAAACTCGAAAATGCGCGGGCGCTTTCCCGCCTTCATCTGCAAGGACAATTGCCAAATCATGCTGGCGAATTTTCCCTTAAAACTCTCGCCGGGACCAAAAACGTTGAAATAGCGAACGCCCGCCACCTTAATCTCGGGATTTTCCCTGACAAAGCGCGCGGCGACGTTTTCCATCACCTGCTTGGAAAAACCGTAAACGTTCATCGGGCGACGAGCCGCCGTTTCCCTCATCGGAACGGGCCCCGCGCCGTAAACCGCGGCGGAAGACGCGTAGCCGACATTTTTCACTTTGAACTTGGCGGCAAAAGAGAGAATTTCCCGGAACGCCTCGACGTTTTCCTCCATCATTTTTTTCTGATCCATGACGGTGGTATCGGTGATGGCGGCTTCATGAATAATCATCTCCACTGGGCCGACTCTTTCCGGCCACCACGCGCGGTCCTTAAAAACCGAGGCCGCGATCAAATCGCCCTTAAAGCCCAAAAGATTCTCGAAGTTGCCGGATGAAAAATCGTCGATGGCGACCACCTCATGCCCTTCTTTTTCCAACTGAAGGGCGATGTTGGAGCCGACAAATCCCGCCGCGCCGGTAACCAGAATTCTCATTTAAGTGAACGCTGAAACGACTCCTTAAATTCCTTAATAGCCTCGACCAAGCGTGCTTTCGTGGAATCATCCATCGTCTTTTTCTCAATGAGAGTCTTGGAGATGTCGGAATGTTTCTGGGACATGAAGCCAAAAAACTCCTTCTCAAAACGGCGGATATGCGCGGTTGGAATATCGTCCAAATACCCGTTGACTCCGGCGAAAATAACCAAAACCTGGCTTTCAAACGGAAGCGGCTGATATTGATCCTGCTTTAAAAGCTCGACCAACCGTTCGCCGCGCGCCAATTGGTCCTTGGCCGCTTTATCCAAATCTGAACCAAATTGCGCGAAAGCCGCGAGCTCGTTATATTGCGCGAGATCCAACCTCAAGCGGCCCGCGACCTGCTTCATCGCCTTGGTTTGAGCCGCGCCTCCCACGCGCGAGACGGAAAGACCCACGTTGACGGCCGGGCGAACTCCCGAATAAAAGAGGCTGGTCTCGAGATAAATTTGACCGTCCGTAATCGAAATGACGTTAGTCGGAATATAGGCCGAAACGTCTCCGGCTTGAGTTTCGATAATCGGAAGCGCCGTCAATGACCCGGAACCGTTTTTCTCCGAGAGTTTACACGCCCGTTCGAGTAGGCGGGAATGGAGATAGAAAACGTCTCCCGGATAAGCCTCTCTGGCCGGCGGACGGCGAAGCAAAAGAGAGAGCTGTCGATAAGCCTGCGCATGCTTGGATAAATCATCATAAATGACCAGGACATGCTTACCTTGCCACAAGAACTCTTCCCCCAAGGCGCAGCCGGAATAGGGCGCTATATAAAGGAGAGGCGCGGGATCAGAAGCTGTCGCCGCGACCACGATGGAATACTCCATCGCCCCGGCATTCTCAAGAGTCTGGACCACTTGCGCCACCGTCGAACGTTTTTGCCCGATGGCGACGTAAATACAAATCGGGCGATTCGGCGCGTTTTTTTGGTTGATGATGGTGTCAATAGCGATCGCGGTTTTTCCGGTTTGGCGGTCGCCGATGATGAGCTCGCGTTGCCCGCGGCCGATGGGAATCATGGAATCGACGGCTTTAAGACCGGTTTGAAGAGGTTCGGTCACGGGAGCGCGGTCGATAACGCCAGGCGCGACCACTTCCAAGGGCCGGGAACTCGATGCCTTAATGGGTCCCTTGCCGTCCAAGGGCTCTCCGAGAGGATTGACCACCCGTCCGATCATCGCGTCTCCGGTGGGAATCGACATTAAACGCCCGGTTCTTTTAACTGGATCTCCCTCATTAACCTTTTCATCCGAACCCAGAAGCACGCAACCAACATTTTCTTTTTCCAAATTGAGCGCCATCCCCATCACGTGATGCGGAAATTCAAGGAGTTCTCCGGCCATCACGCGTTCAAGACCGTAAAGGCGGGCGATTCCGTCTCCCACCTGCAAAACAACCCCCTCTTCTCGAAGTTCGGTCGAGGGGTCGAAGCCTTCAATTCCTTTTTTTATGACGGCGGTTATTTCTTCTGGTTTAATGGCCATTATTAAAACTCTCC
>JAJYOT010000052.1 GCA_021796015.1 bacterium | reverse complement strand
GGCCTTGGAAGGTTGGAGGCCCGGCAAGATTAAGATGGAAGTCATGGTGGAGCCGAGACAAGGGGAGGACTCGGCCCTTAAAACGACGCAGTCGGTTTTAAATGTCGCAGAAAAAACTCCCGAATTGGAGACAAGGTAATGATTGACCCCGCGCTTTTAAGAAAAACCCCGGATAAAGTTTTAGACTCGTTGCGTTCCCGCAGCGAGCGATACGTTTCCAATTTAGAATCGGCGATTAAAATTGATTCCGATCACCGGGCTCTTTTGCAGGAAGTCGAAACCTTGCGCGCGAAACGAAACGCCTTGTCTCAATCGGTGGGAAAAGCGAAGGCTTCCGGCGCCGAAGACGAAGCGAAAAAACTGCTTGAGGAAGTGGGGCTTCTTAAATCCACGATGGAGGAAAAAGAAAAATCCTTGGCGGCCTTGAACTCTCCTCTTAAAGAAACATTCTTGAGTTTGCCGAATTTGCCGCATGAGAGCGTGCCCCATGGAAAAAACGAGGAGGATAATCGTCCGGTTCGTTTCGGCCAAAAACCCGCTCCCCTTGATTTTAAAGCGCTCGATCACCAAACGATCGGAGAAAAATTGGGAATTTTGGATTTCCCCGCGGCTTCTAAACTCTCGGGATCGCGCTTTTCGCTTTGGCGTGGCGCGGGGTCAAGGCTCATGAGGGCTCTTATGTCTTTTGCGCTGGATCTTCACCAAAAGGCCGGATATGAGGAAGTTTGGCCGCCTTACTTGGTTAAACCAGAAATTCTGGAAGGGACCGGTCAACTCCCAAAATTCAAGGAAGATCTTTATCATTTGGAAGCTCCGGGAAAAGAAAATTCTCTAAGCCCCGGGGATATGTATCTGATTCCGACCGCCGAAGTGCCCTTGACTAATCTCATTCGGGATGAAATTTTGCCCGCGGAATCCTTGCCGCTAAAAATGACGGCCTATACCCCTTGTTTTCGCCAAGAGGCCGGCTCTTACGGAAAAGACGTTCGAGGGCTTATTCGCAATCATCAATTCGACAAGGTCGAACTGGTTTGGATTACCAAACCCGAGGATTCCTTGTCGGCTTTGGAATCTTTGACCGAGGACGCGGAAAGGGTTTTAAAAACTCTGGAAATTCCCTATCGGATTATCGAGCTTTGCACCGGAGATTTGGGGTTTGCTTCAAGAAAAACCTACGATTTGGAAGTCTGGATGCCCTCCGAACAAAAATACCGGGAGATTTCTTCTTGCTCCGACTGCGGAGATTTCCAGGCGCGGCGGATGAACGCCCGGTTTAGAAGAAATCCCAAAGCCTCTCCGGAGTTTGTTCATACCTTAAACGGAAGCGGAGTCGCCATCGGCCGCCTTTTCGCCGCGATTTTGGAAAACTTCCAGCAAAAAGACGGTTCCGTTCTTTTACCCAAGGCCTTGGTTTCCTACGCCGGGTTTGAGCGCTTGACCGTTTAATGCCTGAGCGTGTGAATGAGATCGTACAAACCGAAGAGAGTCAGGGCGCTCCCGTAGAGTTTAAGAAGAGATTTGCTTTTCATTTTAAGCGCGTATTCGGCTCCCAGATAAGACATGGGGATGGTCGCGATAGAGAGAGCCAAGACCAAAACCCAATCAATATGACCCAAATACCAATGCGCGAGGGTTCCCGGGACAGCGAGAAAGCAAGAAACAATGAGGGAAGTGGCAAGCGCTTTTTTCGTGGGCATATCGATCCAACTGATAAACAGCGGCCCGTAAAGAACTCCCCCGGCGTTGGCGAGGAGCCCGGACAAAAAACCGACTCCGATGGCGATGGCGGCCAGTTTCCGACGATGAGAGGGGTCGGTACGTGAAATACCTTCTTGCTTCTCATGCTCTCCCCGCCATAAGAGATTGGCTCCTAAATACGTGATGAAGACCGCTGTAAGGAGCATTAAAAAATGTCCTCCCACCCGGCTGCTGGCCCAAGATCCTATTATCGTGGCCGGAATTCCCCAAAGGCAAGTGACTGAAACGGCGTTCCAATCGACGAGGTCTTGGCCTCGGTAAGCCCAAGAGGCGGAAGCGGTGGTCGGCAAGGTCGCCGGCAAAGGCGAGGCCAAGGCAAAAAATCTCGGGGTGTGAAGAATGACGCGCAATAAGGGCGTCGTAATCGCGCTGCCGCCTTTCCCAAAGAGACCGGATAAAAATCCGACCCCCGCGCCTATGAAGGAAGCCAAGACGTAATAGGCGAACTGAGATGAGTGATGATGAATTAAGGCCACGAACTATTTTATCATAGGGGAAGGAGCGAGTTTTAAATTAATTTAAGGGAGGCATTATGAAACAGGTTTTATTAGGGAAAGAAGGGCTTAAGGTTTCGGAAATGGGGCTGGGCTGCATGGGGATGTCCGATTTTTACGGACCGGCGGATGAAAACCAATCGATTCAAGTCATCCAAAAGTCGATTGATTTAGGAATGAATTTTATAGACACCGCCGATATGTACGGCCCGTTTAAAAATGAAATTTTGGTTGGAAAAGCCCTCAAAGGCCGCCGCGATCAAGCGGTTTTAGCGACCAAGTTCGGAAATCAGAGAAGCGAAGACGGAAAATTTTTAGGGGTCAACGGACGTCCGGAATACGTCAAGAAATGCTGCGACGCCTCCCTTCAAAGGCTGGGAGTGGAGGCGATCGATCTCTACTACCAGCACCGAGTCGACCCTAATGTTCCCATTGAAGATACGGTGGGGGCGATGGCGGATCTCGTCAAGGCGGGAAAGGTTCGTCATCTGGGTTTATCCGAAGCGGCGGCTAAAACCATTGAAAGAGCTCACCGCACTCATCCGATTGCCGCCCTTCAATCGGAATATTCCCTGTGGACCCGAGACCCGGAAGACGAGATTTTAAAAACCGTCCGAAAACTGGGAATCGGTTTTGTGGCCTATAGTCCTTTGGGTCGCGGGTTTTTGACCGGGCGCTTCAAATCGCCGGAAGATTTCGCTCAAGACGATTACCGAAGGGCGCACCCGCGTTTTCAGGGAGAAAACTTT
Organism: bacterium; assembly: GCA_021796015.1. The sequence goes on along the minus strand of JAJYOT010000052.1, from coordinate 9,588 downwards.
TACAAGAATCTCGATTTAGTCAAGCAGATCGAATCCTTGGCCAAAAAGAAAAGCGCGACGCCGGCTCAACTCGCCTTGGCCTGGGTTCGGGCCCAGGGAGAAGACATTATTCCCATTTTCGGAGTTCGAAATCTCTCTCGTTTGGAAGAAAATCTCGGGGCGCTTAAGGTTTCTTTTACCGAACAGGAACTTAAAACCATCGATCAACTCATCCCCAAGGGAGTAACGGCCGGCCCGCGCTACGCGGCCCAGGCCATGCAGGCGGTCAATCGCTGATTTTGAAGAGGGGTTGGACAATTGATAGAATGAACCCGTCAGGGATTTTTTAAGCGGAGGAATGTCATGAATTACGAGTTTAAATTGCCGGATATTGGAGAAGGTTTAACCGAAGGGGAAGTCGTTAAGTGGCATGTTCAAGAAGGCCAATCAGTGAAGGAAAACGAGCCTCTCTGCAACGTTTTGACGGACAAGGCGGAAGTGGAAATTCCCAGCCCCAAAACCGGGAAAGTGACGAAGCTCATGGCTAAACCCGGCGAAAAAGTTCAAGTTCACGCGCCGCTAGTCATTTTTGAAGTCGAGGGTTCCGGTTCTGGAACGGCTTCCTCTCATTCCGTCGCGGCTTCGGCGTCTAAGGAAGTCAAAAGTTCGGTCGCGGTCGCGGAAAAACCGGCGGAGGCTTCGGTTAGCGCGACGCCGGCTGTTCGTAAACTGGCCAAGGATTTAGGCGTGGATATCACGGCGATCAAGGGAACCGGCCCTGGCGGACGGGTGACGGAAATTGACGTCCGCAATTCGGCGAATGGGGCTTCTAAGACTTCTTCTTCACCCGCGGCTTCGTCTTCCGATATCAAAATTCCCTTTACCGGAATCCGAAGAAAAATCGCGGATAAAATGTCCGAGAGCTGGAAAAAAATTCCCCATGTGGCCCATATGGAAGAGGCGGATTTCAGCGCGCTGGTTCAATTGCGGGAAGACATGAAAAAAGAAGCGGCTCAGCGCACTGTAAAACTGACTTATCTTCCTTTCATCATCAAAGCTTTGATTAAAACCTTCCCGGAATTCCCGATGTTTAACGCGACCTTAAATGAAGCGGAAGGGGTCATCATCGAAAAGCGTTCCTATAATATTGGAATCGCGGTCTCCGCCGATCAAGGGCTCGTCGTCCCGGTGGTGAAAGACGCGGGGAACATGGACATTTGGGGCTTGGCCGCCGAGATCGAGCGTTTGGCCGAGAAAGCGCGCGCTAACCGCTTGGAGATTTCCGAAATGCAGGGGGGAACGTTTACGATCACCAACATCGGCCCCTTGGGCGGGCTGTTCGCGACTCCGATTATTAATTTCCCGGAAGTCGCGATTTTGGGAGTGATGAAAATACAAGATCGTCCCGTCGCTCGGGATGGTAAGATCGAAATCAGAAAAATGGCCAACTTCATTCTTTCTTTCGATCACCGCATTACCGACGGCGCGCAAGCGGCGATGTTCATGAACACCTTCGTCAAGCATCTGGAAAACCCGCGCACTTTGATTTAACGGAGACTCTCCATGCCTATCGAAACGGAAGTTTTGGTCGTCGGCGCTGGGCCCGGAGGATATGTCGGGACCATTAAATTAGGGCAACTCGGCAAAAAGGTTCTTTTAGTCGATAAGGACAAAAATCTTGGCGGGGAATGCTTGAACTACGGCTGTATTCCCTCCAAAGCCCTTATTTACTCGGCCTCCCAGTTTTACGAAGCCAAAAATTCCGCCGCGGCCGGGCTTAACGCCGGAGAAATTTCCCTGGATTGGGCCAAGGTGCAATCTTGGAAGGGACAATTGGTGGGAGGGCTCAACCGGGGCGTTTCCGCTTTGACGAAAGGACGCGGGGCGACCTTGATGACCGGAGAGGTCGTTTTTACTGGAGAACATTCGGCCTCGGTTAAAAGCGCTTCTGGAGAAGAAAACGTTCATTTTCAGCACGCCTTGATTACCACGGGGACACGGCCTATTTCTCTTCCTAATTTTCCTTTTGATGGGAACAAAATCATCAGTTCTAAAGAAGCCTTAGATTTGACGGCAGCCCCCAAAAGCCTTTTGGTCATCGGGGCCGGAGTCATCGGTCTTGAGCTTGGGACTGTTTTCGCGAAGTTGGGCGCGAAAGTGACCGTGGTCGAGTTCATGCCTCAGATTCTCCCCGGTATCGACGCCGACTTTACGACTCCGGTCGTGCGCAAGCTTCAAAAACTCGGGGTGGAGGTCATTCTCCAAGCGAAAGCGAAATCCTATCAAGATTTAGGCTCGACCCTTCAGGTTGAGATTGAAACGGCCCAAGGAATTAAAACGGTCGAGGCCGAAAAAGTCTTGGTGACGGTCGGCCGCGCTCCGGTCACTAAAAACCTGGGCCTTGAGGCTTGCGGAGTTGCAACCGATGCGAAAGGGCATATTCGGGTTGATGAAAAATTTGCGACCAATGTTCCTCATATTTACGCGGCGGGGGATGTCGTGGGCGCTCCGTATTTGGCGCATAAAGCTTCCCGCGAGGCGATTTTAGCGGCCTTAAACATTGCCGGTTTTTCTTCCGAGTCCCGGGGAGAAGTTCCTTGGGCGGTCTTTACCGATCCTGAAATATCCTATATCGGCGCGACCGAGGCCGAACTCAAAGCCAAAAACGTCCCGGTTTTGGTCGGACGATTTCCCTTCACCGCTTCGGGAAGAGCGCAAGCCGTCCGCCAAGCGGAAGGCTTTGTCAAAGTGATCGCGGATAAGTCCGATCACCGGATTTTGGGCGCGGGCTTTGTCGGTCCCCACGCCTCGGATCTTATCGGCGAGGCTTCCTTGGCGATTAAAATGGGGGCGACGATCGAGGATGTCGCGGGAACGATTCATCCGCATCCGACTCTCTCCGAGGCTTTTCAAGAAGCGGCGGAAGCGGCCTTGGGCGAAGCCATTCATATCTTGGCTAAAACCGCCTAATTTTGTGGACGTCCGCTTTCTCGGGCTTTTGGATTATTCAAAGGCTTGGGATATTCAGCGCGACTTGGTTCAGCAAAGAAAACAAGGCCTGATTCCGGACACGCTTCTCCTTTTAGAGCATCCGCCGGTTTATACGCGCGGAATTTCATCCAGAACTTCTCAACCCCCTTTTCTTCCCCATCCGGCTTATCTCATCGAACGCGGCGGAGATTGGACCTACCACGGTCCGGGGCAGTTGGTGGGATATCCGATTCTCGATTTATCCGGTCTTGGCCTAAAGGTTCGGGGTTATCTGCGCTTGTTGGAAGAAATTTTGATTGAGTCTCTCGAAGCTTTCGGCCTCAAAGGGACGACCGTCAAGGGTTTAACCGGGGTTTGGTGTCAAAATAAAAAAGTGGCTTCGTTGGGGATCGCGGTTAAAAATGGAATTTCCTATCACGGCTTTTCTCTCAATGTCGATTGCGACTTAAAACCTTTTTCCGCCATTTATCCCTGCAAGCTTGAGCCGGAGGCCCTTTCAAGCATTCAAGATTTGACAAAAAAAACCGTTCCCATGAAAAAAATTCAAGAGACGGTCGCGAAAATTTTTCTCGAAAAAGTGAAAAACTTTTCTTTAGTCTCATGAAGATTACCGTGATGAAATTCGGCGGCACTTCCGTCGCCGATCCGGAAAAAATCGAACGCGCCGCGCAACGGGTTATTGCTGAAAAAAAACGCGGGAAAAAGGTCGTCGTGGTCGTCTCCGCCCCTGGAGAAATGACCGACGAATTATTGACTCTTTCCTCGCGAGTATCCAAGAACCCGTCTTCGCGGGAAAGAGATCAGTTGATTACAACCGGCGAAATTGTCGGCGTGTCTTTATTCGCGATGGCGTGTCATGAAAGGGGAAATCCGGCGATTTCTCTCAATGCCGCTCAGGCCGGCATTGAGGCGGCGGGGCCTTACGGAAATGCCGATATCTCCCGCTTGCGTCCGCAGCGCCTTTTAAAAGAGCTTAAGGTCGGGAAAATCGTCGTTGTCGCCGGCTTTCAAGGGATGAACGCGGACAAAGACGTGGTCAGTCTGGGTCGGGGAGGCTCGGATTTGACGGCGACGGTCTTGGCCGCTCGACTCAAGGCTTCTTCCTGCATGATTTTTAGCGATGTGCGCGGCATTTATACGGCGGATCCCCGCATCGTCCCCAAGGCGCGAATTCTCAAAACAATTTCTCTTTTGGACATGATTGAACTTTCCCGTTACGGGTCCCAGGTGATGCAACTTCGTTCTTTAGAAATCGCGAAAAAATACGGAGTTCCCTTTCAACTAAGCTCGGCTTTTCACGGAAATTCTGGAACCCGCATAGAACCTTGTCTCAAAGAAGAAAAAAATGCTCCCGTGACGGCCTTGGCCTTTGAAAAGAAAGGTTCGCAGGCCCTTATTTCGGCGGTGGGCCCTAACGCGCATTTAAACCCAGAAATAAAAGAGGAAATCATCTCCGAGATTAAGAAAAGGAAAATAAAAATCGTTTCCATTCGTCTGGGTTTTCGCCGCCTTTCTGTTTCGGTGCGTTCTTTGGACGGCGAATCAGCCCTCAATGCCGTTCACAAAGCCTGCCGGCTTTAACGCGCTGATTGTTGAGCTAGCCCTTGGATAGGGCTAATCGTCGCGATTTCATCCCCGCCGTAAATCCAGGCGCGTAAGAAGGTCTTGGCATCGACAAACCGCCCGCCTTCCCCGGTTCCGCTGTCGTTGATGTAATAGCCGATGATTTTATGGGTTGCCTTATTGACTTCCTCGCCCGTGACATAGACGTCATGATCCGGTCCGGCTGGACCGGGATATCCCGCCGCGCCCCAAAGAATATTGCTTGAGACAGTGACAATGGCGCCTTGATGAGAACGTATCGCGTTTTCAAGCCTCTTTTGGTCCCCGCTTTGAAAACGCCGGAGGTAGGGGTCGTAATAAGGATCGGGGTTCGGCTTGCCGTTCTTAGAACCCTGGAGAAACTGCATCCAAAAACTGCCATTTACGCTATCGCCGTAAAACTTGGCGGCTCGTCCCGTGTTTTCCTGCGGAGTTCCTCCCCATGCGCTCGGATTATCACCGCCGAAATAGGAAAGACCTCTGTCGCGGGAAAGGCGCGAGAGTTCTTGAACCGTAACTTTTTGGCCGTGAGCCCGCATATATTGAGTCAAGGCCGCGATTCCACAGGTTCCGTTGTATTGTTCGAAGACCAAGGGAACTTTTTGTTCGGGATTGCCGACGGTTTGAGTGAGGCCGAGAGCGTGCCAAATCGCGACCTTGGCCTCTTTTGAAATGCGATCAAGGCCCATGCTTAAGACCCCCGTGTTTACAGTTTTGTGTTTGGGGTCTTTCAAGTCAAATGAGAAGGTGCGTCGGAAATAGTTTCGCTTGCCGATTTCATCAATATTATTTGGCAAAAACGCCGGGGACGGAGGTGTTTTGACTGTGACAAGAGATGCTTTAATAACGATATGAGACGTTTGTTTCAAGATTAAGGGATTTAATTCCTTTTTGGGATAGCGCAGGTCGACGGCGGCTTCCGAGGCGTCATAGTTGGCGTCGAATTTTGCGCCGTATTTCGTTCCCAGTTCTTTCGCGATTTCCGAACGCTTTTGCCTCAAATAGGTTTGCGTCGCCTGGTTTCTTATTTTTTGTAATTCGGTCTCGCGATTCTCAATCGGCTTCAGATAAGGCTTCCAATGCCAGGTATTTTGTCGAACGCCTTCTTTCGCGTTGGAAAAATACTTGGCCACGATTTCTTTTCCAAGAAACGGCCTCAGCACGTGGGTTAAATGAATTTCTAAATAGTAGAACGCTATGTCGCGGGAAACCATCGCGAGTTGCACTTTGAGGGGATGGTTTTGAATCCAGCGGGGATTCGTGCGCTTTAAAAACTTGGAAAGCGCGCTGCGGTAATCCGCATAAGCCTGCCGGCTAAAACGGAGCACGTCTTCTTGGTCGGAGAAAGCGGACTTATTAAACTCTCGCACGTTTTGCGAGGCGGGGCGCGGTTCGTCGTTGATTTTTACGCCCAAACGCTTTAAGGAATCTTTGTCCATCCCCTGTTGTTCCGCCTCGATGGCCGCCGAATAATCCTCGCCGTCGACCCCGATATAATCGCAGACGTATTGGGGAAATTGAGGCTTGAGTTCTTTTTTAGCGGGGCAATTGTCCGAGTCGGCGGTCTTAACTGTCGCCGGAATAATAGAAACGGCGCAGGGGAAAACATGGTCGACATGATATTTCCAACACTCGGCGCGAAGACGCGCCGGAAGGCTGATTCCTGTTAAGACTGCGACCAAAGCCGGTAAAATTTTATTTTTGTTCATACTAAACAAGTGTATTCCTATAATCCTTGGGTCGCAAGGGCCCAAAGACCTAGAAGCCCTGGGCCTATAAATAAAAGCCGGAAGAGAAAGGGATAAATGATACACTAACTCATGACTTTCTCCGATTTAAGTCTTCATCCTGATTTAGAACGCGCGACTAAAGCCCTCAACTGGCTAGAGCCGACTCCTATTCAAGCTCAATCCATTCCCGTTGCCTTAAAAGGTAACGATATTCTCGGTTGCGCTCAAACCGGAAGCGGAAAGACCGCTTCCTTTGTTTTGCCTATTCTTCATCATTTACTGACAAAACCCGGGCATGGGTTTCAGGCTCTTGTGATTGTTCCAACTCGAGAACTGGCGGCGCAAGTTGAGAATTGCTTCAAGGATTGTGGAAAATTTACTTCGCTTAAAGTCGCTTCCGTCATCGGGGGCGTGGGATATGACCGCCAGAGAAAATTCATGTCCGGCGGAGCTTCCGTCATCGTCGCGACTCCAGGACGGTTCTTGGATCATCTTAAAAGCGGACGTTTTAAAATGGATTTCATCAGATATTTGGTACTGGATGAGGCGGACCGAATGCTTGACATGGGGTTTTTGCCCGATATCCGCGCCATTATCTCGCGGCTTCCGCGCGAGAGACAAACCATGCTTTTTTCCGCGACCCTAGTAAAGAAAGTTGAGGAAATCGCCTCTTTTGCCTTGAAAAATCCTACAAAAGTCGAGGTTTCCCGGCCCACTGAGACCGCGGAAGGCATCAGCCAGGTCGTTTATCCCATTAGCCAAGCCCAAAAGACGGATTTATTGGTGGCGCTTTTAAGAGCGACCGAGATGCGTTCGGTTCTTGTCTTTACCCGGACCAAAAATCGGGCGGATCGACTAAACAATAGGCTCTCGGATCAGAGATTTTCCGTCGGCATTTTGCACGCCGGAAGAACTCAAGGCCAGAGAATGAACGCAATGGATAATTTCCGAACCGGGCGGACTCAAATTCTAGTCGCGACCGATATCGCCGCGCGCGGGATTGATGTTCGTGAGATTAGCCATGTCATTAATTTTGACGTGCCGCAAAACCCCGAGGACTATATTCACCGCGTGGGGCGTACCGGCCGCGCCTATGGAGTGGGGGATGCGATTACTTTTTGCGACCGGGAAGAAGAGCCGTTGATTTCTGGAATCGAGCGTTTCACGGGAGTCGTTTTTCCGCGGGCGATGCTCCCAACTTTCCCGTATGCGATCAAACCCAATCTTGAACCGCCCAAACCCAAGACTTTCTCCGGAATTAATTTTCGCCGTCGCCCCATCGCGCGTTCGCGCCGCGCTCTTTTCCGCCGCTGAAGCTCTAGCGACAAGAGGAAGAATTGGAAACGCAATTAGCCCAATTCTTAAATGGATTGGGCCCTTGTCCATACCATACCCGGTCCCAAAGAGCGGCAAGCTTCTGATTAATGTGCGAAAGAGCTTGTTCGTTTGCGTCCATGGCTTGGCTTAAAAGCTCCTTGGCTTTGTCCCAATTGGGAGTTTCAAAAAACGCTTTTCGTACGGCTTTTTGCATTTGAAGTCGGCGTTTTTTCAGAGAGGGAGAAGGGACGTTTGAGGCGCTTCTATCCGGGTCCAAGTTTTGTAGCTGAATATTGCCCGTTGCTGGCGCGGGTTTTGAAACGGAAGATTTTCTTTCTGCGATCAAATCATGAGGCGAATTGACAGATTCATTTCCTTGATTTGAATTCCAAACATTTTTCAAATTTGAAAGAGAAGGGCTATGGATGGTTTTAGGGGCATGGCTTGCCGTTAAGGCGCGCGTGGATTTGTTGTTTTCGGAGGCCAATTTTTTTTGCACCTCATCCAAGGCTTCCAAAAAACGATTAACCTTGACCAGACGTTTAAACTCGCCCTCGGATTTTTGAGATTCTTCGCCAGAAGAATTTTGGGATAGACGGCGTTGTTCGCTTTTGGCCATAAGACTAAGAAATTTCCAGCTGTCAAGAGTTTTTCTTAACGCCTCTTGGCGAGAGGTGTCGCTATTTTCAAATTCCAGTTTGAGGCCGTTTTTTTTCGAGACGGAACTCAAGAGACCTTCCTGGTGGGGAAGTTGAATTCCCAGGGCATGAAGTTCTTTTAGGCCAACTAAGAAGTCTTGATTAGAAATGCCGACGGCGCGAGGCAATACGGCGACGACTACCTGCCGACCGGAGCGCTTGGAAACTTTAAAAACAGGCGAGCCTGCGGAAACTTTTTGATCAACCAGCCAATTTCTCCATTCTTCAAGTTGGGGCCGGGTTTTGAGACAAAGTTGAACTAGATTTCTTGAATTAATTTCCGACATTTGTGATGGGCAATTTGCTGCCGCAATAGGCGACGCCGCAAAAAAAAGAATCGCGCAAACAGTGGATAAGATCCTCATGTTTATATATATATAACGTCTGCCGGAATTTTTGTCAAGGGCCCTCCGAAAAAAATTGGGAAAGCATTGATATCAAACCTTTAGATATGATGAGAGTTCCGTGCTTGGACTGAAAAATTCCCCTTGACAAAGTAATATGTATGCGTTATTATGTAGGTATATGAAAAGGACGACGATCATGCTGCCGGAGGAATTGCGCGGGCGCGCCCTGCGCTCCGCTCGAAAGCGCGGCATTTCTCTAGGGGAGATGGTCCGCGAATCCATGTCCGCCTATTTGGAAGCGTCGCAAAGGCAAAGCCCCGAGGACGAGGACTCTTTTTTGTCGGATTGCGAGACATTTAAAAGGAAAACCCCCAAGGACGTCTCCGCCAAGCACGACCGTTATCTTTACGGCTCGGATGCGCCGTGATTTTCATCGATACCGGCGCGTTTATAGCCCGATATCTTCCTTTGGACCAACACCACGAAGCCGCCGTTTCCCTTTGGGAGAAAATGATCAAGGCCCGGGAGCGGATTTTGACCAGCAATTTCGTTCTGGACGAGACTTTCACTCTTCTTGGACGCCGCGCGGGGTATCGCTTCGCGGCCGAAAGAGCGCGCAATATTTTGTTTTCCAAAGCCTTGAAAATCCTGCGCCCGGGAAGAGACGAGGAGTTAGAGGCCTTGGAGTTATTCGAGAAATACGCCGATCAAAACGTCAGCTTCACCGATTGCGTCTCGTTTGTCTTGATGCGCCGTTCGCGCGTCGAGCGGGTTTTTTCCTTCGACCGCCATTTTAAAAACGCCGGATTTTCGCTTTGGGCGTAACTGGCCTATCCTAACGGGAAGCCGAGAGTTCCGATTCCTTGGTTTGAATCAGTTCTTGGATTTTTTCCATTTCGGATCCGATTTCTTGAACCTTGGAAT
>JAJYOT010000097.1 GCA_021796015.1 bacterium | reverse complement strand
CACCTACAGCCCCATCTATACGCAATGCCTTGGATGCAGCTTGCCTGGCACACGGTCCCGCTGATATAGAGATTTGAGCTTGAATCCGTCCACATTCCCCGCGCTGAGATCCACGCGGGGAGAGCGGTTTGGCTTAAAAGCGAACCCGTGTCGGAATACTGGATGAGTTGTTGGCAGACTGAATCGGCGACGGAGACGTTTCCCTGAGGATCTACGGCGAGGACCGTGGGAGTGTTGCAGGCCGAGGAACTCGTCCCCGGCATCGAGAAAGAGCGCAGCAGATTTCCCTGGAAATCGTATTGATTGACCTTGGCCGCGGTGATGCTTGAGGGCCCCTGGCATCCAAGGCATTGCGTATAGATGGGGCTGTAGGTGTATTGATAGGCGATATAGACGAATTGATTTGACGGATCAATGGCGGTTGAGAAGAGATTTGGCGTGATGTATCCAAGAGAGAAAGCGGCCTGTCCCAAAAGCGTCCCCGCGTTGTCAAAGCGCTTGAGGGTAAAGGCGCCGGAGGCGTCCAAGATGTCTATGACCCCCGAGGCTTCGACGGAAAAAGCCAGTTGAGACGGCGCGGCGATTCCGGCGTTAAATGAGAACAGGGGCGACATCGAGGGCGTGGAAAAGCTTGCGACTTGATAAGCGGAGCTTCCCGGCGGCGTTCCTATCACATAAAGATTTCCGACGGAATCTCGGCCCATCCCGGAAACATTCGAGAGAGGGATGTTAAAGGAGCTTTGCGGGACGTAATTTCCCATGGTTTGCGCGGCGAGATTCGCGGAGAGAAGGAGGGCCGGAAAAAGAAGGGTGACAAGCCGCTTCATGAAATGATCCCCGCTTTGTCGAGCGCGGCCTTCTTCTGCTCTGGCTTAATGACGGAACCGAGATTTAATCCCGCTTCCGTAGCCGTCGTCACGGCCTCAATATCCGGGATATTCCCGTTGAGGAGTTTAAACGTTCTGGCGGTGCGGACCAGGCAATCCTCATGCCCTGGCGCGAAGACAAGAGCCGAGCCGGGTTTAAGATTCTTGAGCGTGTTGGGGTGAACCTTGAAGCTCTCGACCTTGCGGCGGGACATTTCCCCCGTGCCTTTAGAGCCGAGGAAAGTTTTCTGGAAGCGCTCCGTGTCCTCCATGGTCTGGTAGGTCCCCAAAGCCGAGGCCCAGAACTCGGCGTCTTCCGGGTCCGGCGTTCTAAAGCAGACCTTGCAGCCGGAGCTGTTGTTGAAGACCGCCGATTCAAACGCCTCGATATCCATCCCCCGGATATTCCTGAGTTGACCAAGGTCTTGATGGGATAGAACAGTCCAGAACCTGGCCGAGCCCACGGTGGCGATAAATGACTTAAAGGCGGGCGTGGAAAACTCCGCGAACTCGTCTAAAATCACCGAGGCCGGGCCGGGCTTATCTTTTGCCCGCTGCCGCCAACTTGCCACGGACAAAAGTCCCGATATCAGCATGCGGCCCAAGGGATTGGCCAAGACGGGCAGGTGGCCGATAGGAATGGCGAAATAGGCGAGCAGTTTTTTCTCGAAGATTTCATCGAGCTTGATTTCCGGCGAGTAGGTGTTGAGCAAATCGCCCAGGGGGCCTGTCGTATAGGGGCGTATGGCCGAGGTCAGCGCCGTCGCGTTTGGGTTTTGCTCGAACTCGCGGCGGGTCATTTCCACCAGGCGCGGCTCATTGCAGAGCTTAAAGGCCTTCTCCCGGCATTCAGCGTAGCTGAAATAGTGGAAGCAGTCCCTGAGGGTGAAGGCAAGTCCCGTGCTCCAAAACACCTCGGCCATGTTCTGAATTTTGGCGTAGTCAACCGATTTGTAATATTCCTGCGCTTCTCCAGAGGACGTGGGTTCTCGTCCCAGAACGCGGGACAGCTGATTAGCCAAAGCCGTCGCGTCTTGCCCCGGAATTTTTTGGATTGGATTAAAGGAGTGGGATTTTGGGTCCTGCGGGTTGAAATATCGGACCGCTGATCGCCGGCCGCGGCGATCGGCCAAGGCCAGGAACTGATCAAAATCGCAGCGGTCGCCTTTGGCCTCCATGAAGAAGACCGGCATGCCCGCGCGCATATCCTGGGCGGCCAGGGCCAGTAAAAATTGCGATTTTCCGGATCGAGTCGGTCCGATGACCTGCATGTGGCGTTCGCGGCTGACTGGGGTGAGGCATACTTGGCGTCCGCCCTGATCCAGGCCGAGGAAGGTGTCTTGATAACTTGCTCGTGAATCTAAGCGGTCGGCCAAGGCGCGGTCAAGGCTTCTTTGCTCTCCCGGCTCATCCCAGCCGGACTTGCGCCCTTGAACGGGCTTTCGAAGCGCCATCGCAAGTCCAATGGCGACGCTGAAGCAGCCCGAGACCGCATACCAATTCCGCCGGATCCGGACCATGCGCGGTGCCGCCCAATGCCGGAAATTCTTGTTTTTTTGCGTCAGCGCGTTGATGGGCCGCCAGGGCAGGACTATTAATGAGAGGAAGATCGCCATGGGCAAAATCAGAGCGCCGCTCTTTTTATGACCAGCTCTTAGCAGCGCCAGACCGGCGGACGTTAGCGCCAGGATCAGTAAGAAGAAGGCATGGTTCATTGAAGCCCTCCGCGGAACGCGGCTTTTCCTTCCGGGGACGGGGAAGGAGTCAGAGGATGGGGGCGGGGGAGTTTCCGCATTTCCAGCGGCGCAGCGGACTGATCCGGCTGGCTCGCCGGACGGATGAGCTCGCCAATCCGAATGGATTGGCGGGGCGGAGCGAACGGAACGCGCTGGTAATGCGGAAATTGGGGATGGTCGAGCCGTTTCTCCAAATAAATCTCTCCGCCACGGTAACCCACGAAGGGGCATGTTCCCATGGATTTTTGGAAGTCCTCAATGGAGGAGACATAGATGAAGTCAGCCATTAATTTCCGCGCCCGCGACAGCAGCAGCCGGGGGCCGTTCGGAAAGGAGCTGATGTAAAGAACGACCGCCGTGCGGGGAA
>JAJYOT010000051.1 GCA_021796015.1 bacterium | reverse complement strand
ATTGGCCTATTTAAGAAAAAGACGAGAAAAAATTTCCCAGGGTAAAATCAGATGATGCCAAAGATGAAAGCGCTTCCCCTTCTGGCGCGCTTTTTGGCTGGAAAGTTCAAGATAGAAAAACATTTTCTCAAGGTATTCCCTTAAATTTTTATAGGGCTTATGTTCGACAAATCCTGAAAAGCGAAGCGCGGTGGGCCCGGAAATTTGAATTCCCTCATGAATGAGGCCTCCGACAAAACGCCCCTGAGAACGCCGAAAGAGGCGGAGATGTTTTTCGTGTCCCATGCCGCCAAATTTGAGGATGCGCCCCATAAATTCGACGTGAAAGGATAAAATAAGACCGTCAATTTTCTCGGGGTTCTTGAGAAAGAGACAAATTTCATCTCGAAGCTTTGGGCTCACGCGCTCGTCGGCATCAATAGAGAGAACCCATTCCGTCGTGGAAAGGTCGAGGGCCGCTTGTTTTTGAGAGGCATAAGATTCAAAAGTTTTTTTCAAAACCTTGCATCCCTGTTCTTGGGCGATCCTCTCGGTGTTGTCTGAGCTCAAAGCGTCTACTACGACGACGATTTCCTCAACCCAGCCTTTGAGATTGGACAGGCATCCCGGCAAGTCCGCCTCTTCGTTTTTTGCGATGATGATCGCGCCAAGAGAATGGGGGCTCAAGATTTCTCTCCGGATATTTTTCTCAATACTTGTTCGGAATCATCCGCGAACTTGCGCAGGCTAAAGAGAGTTTCAAAACGATTCCTAGATTTTTGTCCCATCTTTTGGGCTTCCGCATAAGAGTCAATCAATTTTTTGAGGTAGAAGGCTAATTTTTCCGCGCTTCCGGAGGGAAATAGAAAACCGTTTTCCTCATGAAGTATCAAATCGGGTAGCCCTCCCACCGCGCTTGCAATTACGGGGCGCCCGGCCGACATCCATTCTAAAGCCGCGCGCGAAACCGCTTCGGAGCCCAGAGAGGAGACGACTCCGATTTGACAACGAGAAATAAATTCCCAGATATTTTTCACGCGGCCCAAAAACTCGACTGCGCTTCCAAGTTCCAGCTGGCGAACTTGATTTTGAAGAAAATGGAGGCGTTCGGGTTGTCCCTCTCCGGCGATCAGGAACTTGACCTGGGGGTGGGTGGTCCTCACTAGAGAGGCCGCTTGAATTAGGGTTTCATGGCCCTTCATTTTGTCTAAGCGGCCGAGAATGCCGATGGCTCCGGCGTTGGGAATATTCAGAGAGAAATTTTGCGGACAGCCCAAAATCCCTTGAAACACCAAATCAATAGAAGAAGACGGGGCCGCTTTTTGGAGACTTTTTTGAATGAGGGTGTTGGCCGCGATGAAATGAGACGTCATTTTAAGGCCCAGATGGGACATTAAATTTCTTCCCGGGAGCCTGGCGTCGGCGCAGGTGCGAACCAGAGCGGCTTTTCCTCGAATGGCCCAACCCAAGGTTTGGGTGGATCCGGTGAAGGCGTCAATGATTGAAATTTCATCTCTTTTTACTTTTTGACGCAAGGAGATGAGCTCAGACCAGGGATTTTTGAGCGGCAGACAGTCTAATCCGTGCTGTTTGCATTCTTTTTCGGCAAAAGATTTTTCTCGGCACCAAAATTGAACAGAATGCCGGCGAGCTCTCATTTCAAGGGCGAGAGACAAGGCATAGGATAATATCCCGGAATCCCAGGGCTCATCATGAAGAAAGAGAATCTTCATGGGGTCTGAACCCCTAGAAGAGAGAGGGCCGTTGTCCGCAGTTCTTGAACGGTGGTCAGTTCCATGCAAAGAAAATGCCCGCGCGGGCATTTTTTCTTTCCATGGAGTCCGCAAGGCCGGCAGGGAAGGTCTTGTTCCACGACCCTGTGTTTCGGGCCGTAGGGGAAAAAACCCAGTTCTCGGGTCGTAGCTCCAAAAATGCCTAAGGTAGGAATTCCCAATCCGGTCGCGATGTGCATGGGTCCTGAGTCGTTGGTGATAAAAAGAGAGAGAAGGCTGATGAGGGCCTTCAATTCTTTCAGATCGGTTTTTCCCGCCCAGTTGAGAACATGGCTTCCGCTTGCGATTTCCTCGCAGAGGGATTGGTCTTGAGGCCCGCCCACTAAGATGGGGGTATATCCATCTTTGAGAAGTTCAAGACACAAGGTTTTGAATTTTTGCGCGGGCCAGCGTTTGGTGGGCCACACGGATCCCGGATGAATGCCGATAAGTTCAAGGGGTTTCCCTTGAGTTTCCTCGCGCAGGCGCCGGGTGATTTTTTGGACCGATTCTTCATCGGCGTAGAGGTAAGCCGCCTTCGGATTTGAGGTTTCGCGTGAGGAAAAAACGGAAAGTAGAGAGAGATTTCTTTCCAAGTCATGAACGCTCCAGGAAAAAGAAATGGCGTGAGTTAAAAATATTTTTCCCGCGCTTTTGTCAAAGCCGACTCGAATTGGGATTCCGGCTAAAACCCCCAAGAGAGCGCTTCTTAAGGAACGGTGGGGAATAAAGACGCAATCGAAATTTTTTTCTCTGAGAAATCGCGCGGTTTTAAGAAGCCCGAGAGTTTTATTTTTAAAGCCTTTTTTTTCTTCCACCCAAACATGATCAATCCAGCCGCAGTCCTGAAACAGGGAAGCGGAATTTTTTAAAGTCACGATGTCTAAGGTCGCATGCGGCCAGCGGGATTTAATTTCCCGCGCCAGGGGAATGGTCAAAACCGAGTCGCCCAAAAACGAACTTTGAAAAATGACGGCGCGTTCCGGCGCGGGAAGACCGGTGAGGGCATGGGCCGCTTCCAAATATCTTTCCCGGACGTGTTTTTTTAAATCGGCGGAATTTTTTCCAAAAAAAACAAAAAGACGCCGAGCCCAGGCCTGTTTTCGGTAAACTGAAACGATGGAAATTCCGCTGAAGAAGCGTAAAATTTTAGAGCGCAGGTTATTGTGAAGATCCAAAAGATGAGTAAAGTTTTTCGAACGGATAAAAGAGAGAGTTTTAAGCAGGCCTCTAAAAGAGACGATCTGGGTTATGTGAGGATTTCCGGCCAAAGACTCGGCATAGGCCGGCTTGACCAAAACCCAAATTTCCGCCTCCGGCCAGGCGCGTTTGATGGTCTCATAAACGGGAGCCGTCAAAACGACGTCCCCCAGAGAAGAAAGTCGAATCACTAATATTTTAGCGGGCATGGAAGATTGATTTATTATACCATCTGAAAAATGACGTCCATGCGAAGAAAAGAATTTATGGCGCGGGTTTGGGCCCGCTTAAGAAAAAGTCAGAAAGAAGAAAAATTCTTTGAAGCGGGAAAAGGCATATTAGCGGCTGTGTCGGGCGGTCCTGATTCTACGTGTCTGGCCCATTATTTATATTCGATGCGCCTGCGTTTTCATTTCCCTTTGGAATTTGCCTATATTCATCATGGTCTCAGAAAAGAGGCCGCGCTTGAAGCCGCCTTTGTGCGCTCGCTGGGGAAAAAATGGAAGGTTCCGGTTTCGGTTCTAAGAATTGATGTTCGGCGCGCGATTGAGATTCGTGGGAAAGGCCTTGAAGAGGCGTGCCGGAAGCTGCGTTATCAGACTTTAGTTGAGCGGGCCGAGAAACTGGGATTTCCCATGGTCGCGGTGGGACATCAAATGGACGATCAGGCGGAGACCGCGCTTTTAAATCTTCTCAGAGGGGTTCAGCTGAAGGCCTTGGGAGCGATGCCCTCCAGGCGTTTTCTGTCTCAAAATGTAGAGCTCATTCGCCCTTTGTTGAGTCTTAAACGCTCGGAGGTTTTGGAATATTTGAAAATTCATAATCTCTCGTTTCAGATCGATCAGAGTAACGAAGATTTGAAATTAACGCGCAACTGGATTCGTCACAAGGTTTTGCCGCTTTTAGAGGAAAAAAATCCAAGGATTCGAGAGCATTTGTCGGGAATCGCGCGGCAAGTGAGGTCTTTGAAATCCCGCGAGTGAAAGGGGGAGGCGGCCGATACCCCGGATTCTGTAACCGAGCCTTTGAGCCCGGGCGGAATCATTTATCTTCGCGGCTACCGGGCGACTTTCGCTTTCGCGAAAACGCGCAAGCGGCGCTTGTCGCCGTTTATTGCCTTACTCCCGGCGGGGTTTGCCTAGCCTTGTTTCTCGCGAAACAAGCGGTGGGCTCTTACCCCACCTTTTCACCCTGACCCTCGAAATTTTCACCTCGAAGGCGGTTTGTTTCTGTGGCGCTGTCCATCGGCAAAAAGTCGCCTTCTTGCCGTCTTGCCTTTCGGCAAGCGCCGCGCTTTATGGAGTCCGGAGGTTCCTCCCTCGGGATAAATCCCGAGAGCGATTCCCGGCCGCCTCTTAAAGTTATTTTAGCAAATAGTAGAATATCTCGATGCCTTTAAAACTTTTTAACACTCTGGGCCGCGTAAAAGAAGATTTTAAGCCTCTCCAGTTCCCTCGGGTTGGAATTTATACCTGCGGGCCGACGGTTTATAATTATCAGCATATCGGTAATTACCGAACCTATATTTTTGAGGATATTCTCAAGCGGGCGCTTCATTTTCTAGGGTTTAAGCCCTTTCACGTCATGAACATCACCGACGTCGGGCATCTGGCGAGCCAAGGAGATGAGGGGGAAGACAAAGTTGAGGTCATGGCGCAAAGGGAAGGAAAAAGCGCCTGGGACTTGGCGAAATTTTATACCGAGGCCTTTTTAAAAGACTGCGAATCTCTCAATATTTTGCCGCCCGACGTTTTATGCCGGGCGACTGAACATATTCAAGAACAGATTGATTTAATTCTTCGGCTTGAGAAAAAAGGATTTCTCTATAAGACTTCAGATGGACTTTACTTTGAAAGCGCGAAGTTTCCTGACTACTATAAGTTAATGGGAAAGGCGCATTTATCCGGCATTCAATCGGGCGCCCGGGTGGAGATGAACCCGGAAAAAAAATCGCCTTCAGATTTCGCGGTTTGGAAATTTTCGCCGAAAGACCGGCGGCGCCAAATGGAGTGGAATTCCCCGTGGGGAAAAGGCTTTCCCGGTTGGCATATCGAGTGTTCCGCCATGGCGATGAAGTATTTGGGCGAAAGTTTTGACATTCATTGCGGGGGCGTCGACCATATCCCCATTCACCATTCCAACGAAATCGCCCAGTCCGAAGGCGCGACCGGAAACCCCTTTTCTCGCTATTGGATGCACGGAGAATTTTTGCTGGTCAACAGTTCCAAGATGGCTAAATCTGACGGAACCTTTATCACCCTTGAAGATTTGAAGAGAAAAGGTTTTGATCCCCTGGACTATCGTTATCATTGTTTGACGGCCCATTATCGCAAGCAATTAGATTTCACCTGGGAAGCCTTGGAATCCTCCAAAATCGCGCGACGAAAGCTTAAGGATTGGGCTTTAGAGGCTATGGCCGAATCGCCAAAACCCGCCTGTGCGGATTTTTTCAATGCTTTTAAAGAGGCCTTGTCTGATGACCTCAATTTGCCGGAGGCCATTTCCGTGGTGTGGAGTGGCGTAAAGAATGCTGATTTGCCCAAGGGCGCTCGGCTTTCTTTTGTCCAACAAGCGGATCGCGTTTTGGGGCTCGATTTGTTTAAAACAGAAGAGAAAGCTTTGTCCCCGGAGATTGTCGAGCTTCTAAAAAAAAGAGAACTGGCCCGAAAAAATCGCGATTTTGCTCAGTCGGATAAAATTCGTAATCAGCTCTTTTCTCTTGGAATCTTGGTTGAGGATGCTCCTTCCGGCCAAAAATGGAGGCGGAGATAGGGACAGTCCCCAATTTTTTAATTAAAAATAAAGGATAATTTTTAAACTTTGAGTGAATTTGTGTTGGAAATCTAATTTTATGCTGAAAAATGAAAGAAAAAAATGGGGACTGTCCCTAATTTGGATTGGAGGGTTTCATTCGGTCAAAGAAACTTTGGAATCCAGACCGGAAGACGTGTTTGAATTATGGGTCGCGGCGAAAACACAAAATCCGGAAATTGAGGAGATGATTCGGCGGGCGCGGAAAATGAAAATTCCGGTTCATTTCAGGGACAAAGACGAGCTTTCTCGCATCACAGGAACTGACCGCCATCAAGGCCTGGCCGTCAAGGCCAAGGAAAAAGGAGTTCTTTCTTTCTCAGATTTTTTGGATCGCTGGGAAAACCCGGAGACTCCAAAAAGGGAGAATATTTTTTTAGTGGCTTTGGATCAGATTCAGGATCCGCAAAATCTCGGGGCTATCGCGCGTTCAGCTTCCGTCTTTGGAGCCGAAGGGCTTTTGATTTCAGATCGCCGCTCCGCCTCCGCCTCTTCCGGCGCGCTTCGCTCTTCCGCCGGGGCGCTTGAGAAAATTTCTCTCTATGAGGCCCCCAATTTAGGGCAAGCGCTTTCAAACGCCAAAAAAGCGGGGTTCTGGATTTACGGAGCCGCTTCCGGCGGCCGAGCGGCCTGGGAATCTGCCCTTAATTTTCCCATGATTTTGGTGATTGGCTCTGAAGGCGAAGGTTTGAGAAAATCCATCGCGGAACTTTGCGATGAGCTCGTGGGAATTCCGATGGCGGAGACGGGGGTTTCAAGTTTAAACGCTTCGGTCGCGGCGGGAATTTTGATGTATGAAATTGATCGCCGGAAGGAGAGTTAAGATGCAATGTGAGCGCGTTTTTGTTCCTGATCGCCGCGCGGTCAAGCCCGCCGCCTGGGCTTTCGGCATCGCGTTTCCTTTTTTTCTGATCGAACTTTCCGGCGGGCTTTATGTGGGGAGTTTATCTTTAGTGGCCGATGCCATGCATCTCATGATGGATCTGATCGCCTTAGGGATGACTCTTTTTGTGGCGTTTGCCAGTCAAAGGCCTCCCGATCAAAAACGGACCTTTGGGTATGAACGACTCGAGGTCTTAGCCGCCTTAGCCAATGGGGTTTTGCTGTGGGTCGCAGTCGGCATTATCTTGCGGGAAGCCTATGAACGAATGTCTTTTCCCAAGCAAGTTGCCGGCGGGCCCATGGCCGCTATCGCCCTTTTAGGACTTATCTGCAATTTGACCTCCGGCTGGATTCTTTACTCTTCAAGCAAAAGAAATATCAATCTTCGCGGGGCGTTTTTTCATGTAATGACCGACGCTTTGGGTTCCGCCTTGGTTATTATTGCCGGGATCGTCATTTTAAAAACCGGTTGGTATCAGGCGGACGCGGTGGCCAGCGTTTTGGTCTGTTTTGGAATTATCTTGAGTTCCGGGTGGCTGTTGAAAGATTCCATTCATATCCTGCTTGAAGGAGCGCCGGCGCATATCCGCGTAGAGGATGTCCAGAAAGCGTTGTCTGAGGTTTCCGGAGTCAAGGACGCGCATGACATTCACCTGTGGTCTTTGACCCAGGGATCGGAGTCCATGAGCGGACACCTCATCATTTATCCTGAAATGGATTCTGATGAAGCTCTTAAAGCCGCGACGGCGGTCTTGAAAGAACGCTTCGGCCTTTCTCATGTGACGCTTCAGATAGAAAAATGAGCGAAGATCAAAATCGTGAAATTAGGCCGTGTCTAATTTTTCTTAACGGAGAGATTGAAGACAAGAAAAACGTCATTGAGGTAGCCAGATTTTGCCGCGCAAGAGGAGGCGCCATTCTTTGCGCGGACGGCGGGCTAAAACAGGCGCTCAAATTAAAAATAATTCCCGATTTGGTCATCGGGGATATGGACTCTTTGCCCCGTCCGCTTCCAGGTTTGCGTTTCAAGAGGCCGGTCTTTGTTTGCGATTTTGATGAGAACTCCTCCGATTTTGAAAAAACCCTTCTTTGGGTTCTTGAGCGTGGGTTTAAAACCGTCTTTGTTTGCGGAGTTCTCGGCGGAGGACTGGACCATGCCCTGGTCAATATTGCTATGATGGAACGCTTCGGCCTCAAAATGCGGATGGTGATGCTGGGCCGGGGGCGCGGCATTTTTTTGCCGGAAGGGCTTTATGAGTTCGCGCTTAATAAAGGAGAACGTTTTAGTCTGTTGGCTTTAGAAAAAGCGATGGTGAGCCTTCAAGGCGCGCGTTACGGACTTAAGGAAGAGGTCTTGTCGTCTCCCGGGCGGGGGTTGGGAAATACCGCGGAGGGGCCGGTCTCGGTTCAGGTGCATCAAGGAAAGATTTGGTTTTTTTCGGATGAGGCAAGGATAGGTCTAAAATAGGTCTTGACAAGAAAAATATGTCTGTTATACTAATGACACGGTCAGTGAGACCGAAAAGGCAAACCTCTTGCAAAAGAGGGGCGCAAAGCGCGGGGTCCCACGCGGATTGCCCGGCTGCCGAAGGAAACTGATTGA
The DNA here is from genome assembly GCA_021796015.1 of bacterium. Next base: position 4,733 of record JAJYOT010000051.1, on the reverse strand, counting down.
TGATTGAATTTAAGAGATATTTGAGGCGGGGCCATGCGGCTTTTGTTTTTGCCGCGGGCTTATTTTTTTTGGCTCTTCCTCGCGCTTTTAGCGAAGTTCCGGTGGGCCTGAGCGCGCAAGGGGTCAGCCTTCGTTACGCTCTTCATAATTTTCTTCATGTGGATATGCGCGATGCCACGGGGCGCCCGGTTTCCGCGCCTCTGATTCGGAAGGAAATCAAAATTTCCCAAGCCAAATCTCGCGCTCGCGCGGCCTTTTCTTCTCTTCCTAAAGCTCGACAAGTGAGCTTCTTCCTTGAGTGTCTTTGGAGAATATCCATTTTTTCCTGGAGTCTTTCGACTTTTAAAACCTTAGCCCGGGTGTGGGCCCTTCCAGCGCCCAAGAAGCGGGATTGGACCGCTCTTTTTCGGTTGTTGATGTGGGACTTATTGGTTTTGGGCGCTTTCTTAGCGCTTAATTCCTTGTCTTTTTTTAAAGAAGTTTCCCACCGTAATTTCGCTATTCTCCTCTGTTGATCCCCACCTTCTCCCCCTCATTTCGCTGAACACGTGTAAGCTCGTAAAGAAGTCGTTGTTGAACGTATTTTTGCGTTGCGCGATAGTTTGATTTTCGCTTTTTCGCGCGCGCGAATACAATGGAGAAAATGAAAGAGAAAGTTTGGAAGTTTGGGCTCGTTTTTTTAGCCCTGGGGTGGGGGTTTGGGAGCTTGGGCCTAGTTTGGGCTCAAAGCCAGCCCTTACTTGCGCCCGCATCAGCTTCGCCGCAATTGGCGCGGAGAAGTTGGAATCAAGATTTTAGTCTGACACAATCCTCCTCCGCTCGTTTGGACGCCATCAAAGCCGTTTTTCAGGGAAAACACCCTCGCGCGGCGAAAGCCTTGCGCGCGGCCTTTCTTCAGGAACCCCATGCTTCCATCCGGGCCTGGATGGTGCGGGCCGAAGATCACGCCTCTCCGGGGCATCTCAAATTTTTAGCCGCGGCCTTAAAAGACTCCGACGTTTTTGTTCGGGAAGCGGCGGTAGTCGCCTTGGGAGAATCGGGAAAGCCCCAGGCCGTTTCGGATTTAGCCGCGCTCCTTTCTTCGGAAACCGATCCGGGGGCCCGAATGACGGTTTGTTTTTGGCTGGGACAGTTGGGGGGCTCTCAAGCCGTTTCGGCTTTGTCCCAGGTCTTGTCTTCCGACAAAGATCCCAATATTCGGCTCCAAGCCGCCCAATCGCTTAAGAAAATTGGCACCGGCGCGGCGTTGAGCGCCTTATCTCAGGCCGCCCATGACCCCAATTCCCGGGTTCGGGAGGCGGCCAGATGAGGAAATGGGGACTGCCTTCGCTCGCGAAAGGAGAGCGTTCCGGAGCATCTAGGAGGATGGCGTTATGCTCCGGCCTGTCCCTAACTAGGGGGAATTCAGCGATAAACTTCTTTGCGGTGGCCTATGGAAAGGATAATGAGGGAGCGTTCCAAATCATTGATCGCATAAATAACGCGGTAATCTCCGACTCGGATTCGGTAGCGATCGGTTTGGCGCAACTTTTGAGAACCATGGGGGCGCGGATTATTGGCCAAGGCCAAGAGGCGGGGTTCCATGCGGGCGCGAACGAAGGTGGGAAGCTCGGAAAACTCAGACTGAGCGCTGCGGACAATGGAAACTCGATAATTCACGCGGTGCGCTTGGCTTTGAGTTCCGAAAGAAACTGTTTGATCGGCCGCGCGGGTTCCTTGATGCGGCTTTCGGCGATAGCCAAATCAATCAAATCCTCGCGCAATTTTTTGTCCTGGACAATGCGGGAGACGAACTCATCTTGGACGCGATGGGGCAAGGCTTGGAAGGCCGTCAGGAATACTTCGGCGGTCGCGTGGGCTGAGGTCATGTTTTTAGTTTAGCAGGGAATCCATGAAAAGTCAATACAAAGCGGATCGGGCGCGAGGGCAAAAAAAAGGCCCCGGTTTCCCGGGGCCTCGGATAGCTCAACAACCGCCTTTCATTTTTAGTATAGCGCTTGCGTGTATTAAAATCAAGCGTTTTGTTGCGGGGCCGCTGATGCCGCCTCGATGGCCGTCGGCGGCCCCATCGAAATTGCGGGGGCGGGCTTCGAACCCGCATGGACCACTTGAAAGGCGGTTGCTCTACCGGTTAAGCTACCCCGCAATCTCTACCCTTTATACGGGTTTAGGGCCCAAAATGTTCCCGGAGTTAGGGACTGCCTTCGCTCGCGAAAGGAGAGCGTCCCGGAGCATCTGCGAGGGTGGCGTTATGCTTTGGCCAGTCCCCAATTCCGGCGCGGAGGCGGCGGCATGAGGAAATGGGGACTGTCCCTAACTCTTTTGACCGCTTTCGCTCTGGGGATTTTCGCACCAAAACCCGCGCGGGCGCAGATCTTAATTTCCGATTTCACCTCCGGCGACGTCTCTTGGCCGGCTTCCCGACACGTTTTTTATGACGACGGGGTCGGACAAGTTTATGTTTTTTATTCCCAACCTTACGGCATCGCCTATCGTAGCTATAATTTTATTTCTTGGTCGAATGAATCCGTGGCCATTTCCACTGGAAACGCTCTCAGTCTTGATCCGGCCGGCGCAACCTCGGGCAGTACCATGTATTCCAGTCTCTACTATGATCAAGCCTCAAGCTCGGTTTATGTCATTGCCTCCGATCCCAACTCGACGATGTATCAAAACACGGGGCACGCGCCGTACAACAGCATTTTTTTGATTAGAGGAACAATTAACTCCAATGGGACCATCAGCTGGGGAAGTCTGACTTCAAGAAGTATTACTGGCAAAGTCAGTAACTCCAACGGTACCTGTGGTGAGTGCGTGCCGGGAATGAGCGTCAGTATTACTTATATGAAAGGCGCCGCGAGTCCGGTCGCCTGGACTTGCGATGCCCAGGCCGAAAACAGTTGCGGCGCAAGCAATCCAAGCTACCGAACTTCTCTTTTGGGAGAATATGGCTTAAGCGCGGCTCTTGGCGGGGGAACCGCATGGTCGGCGGATCAACTCTTTGGAAACGGCGTCAACAACACCTCTCCGGCGAACAAAAACTACGGCCAAATCGTGCCGGTCAACGACTCTGGGAGCGGTTATACCTATGATTTCGTCGCCGCGCAGCATTATCCCGCCTATGACTCCGAAGCGAGAAGGGTCTTTTCCATGGAGTATTCCGGGGCGAAGGTCGCTACTGAAATAAACAGCAACTCCGGTACGACTCCCGCCAATCCTCTGGCGACCCATTCCATGGCTCCACAACCAGATTCTCAATCCTCCATTATCGCCATGGGATATATTGACACGACTTCTGGCGAGTTAGGATATCAGGAACGTACGGCCGCCAATACCTGGAGCGGGGAAACGGTGATTGACGCCTGCGGTGGATTTGTTTGCGGCAATCCATCGACCATCTATGTTGCGGGCTCGCCAACGATCGACATGGCCTATACGGTTTACCTCTCCAGTTACGGGGCGGTCAACTTCTCCTCGGGTTCAATCGACAATGGCGCGACATTTCCATTTACGGTAACTCAGAACTGGCAGCCAGCGGCTAATTCCGAGACCATTCCACAGGCGCCGGCTTATGTCAATTATGGCGACCCTATTCCCGTGGTCATGGATAACGCCTCAGGAGGCTTGGATTTCGAATTTATTCCGACCGACAATGCCGCGCCGCCGACGATTACGTCGATTTCTTCATCCCCAACGACGGCGCCTTTGACGACGAATGCCTACGATTTGGTGATCAATGGAACGGGGTTTCTGCAATACAGCTCCGTGCGGACGGCGGAGGTCGCGATTCTCTTTGGGGGCTCCTCGCAAACAAGCATTATCGTTACTTCAACGACTTTTGTCAGTTCAACACAGATTCGCGCTTCCATTGTCATCAACTCAAATGCCGGTTCTCCCTACGACATCCTTGTTACCAACCCCGATGGGCGTACGACGCTCGATTCCGGGGCCTTGGCGCTGCCTCTTCCAGTTGTTTCCAGCGTGGCCGAGGACTTTGCCAATCACCATTTGACCAGCCCCAAATATGATTTAGTCGTCAGTGGTTCCGGATTCGAGGATTGGACAAGCCCTGGACCCGCTTCCGTGACCTTGCTAAAGGGGGGAGTGCCTCAAACCGAGATTACGGTGACCTCGACGACTTATACCAGTCAAAGTCAGTTGCGCGCCTCCATCGTTCTCAACCCTCCCATCTCCGGCGGGCCTTATGATGTTAAGGTCACCAACTCGGACGGCCAAACCTACACCTTGAGCGCCGCTTACTCCATTCCAGCTCCGACATTGACCGGGATTAATATCGCCGGAGAATCCATCCCCTCGGGAGGCATTGAGCCCGCGATTCCAGATTGCGCGGGAAACAGTTGTCCGCCCACTCCTTCCGGACGTCCCACGCGGCAACTCGCAGTTTCTGGAACTAATTTCGAGGACTGGACCAGCCCGACCGCCTCGGTGACAATTTCTGGAGTTTATGTAGATTCCGTGACTTACGCAAGTTCGTCTCAATTTACTGCCAACATCAATGTCACGACCGCGGCGGCCTCGGGGTTCCAAAATGTGACGGTCGTCAACGCGGATGGTCAAAGCTCAGCGGTAGATGCCTCGACTTTCACCGTGACAGTTCCGACTTCAACGGTGAGTTACCCAACGGCGATCAGTGGGGTCATTATTAATAGTGGAAATGGAATTTCCTACTCCTCGGGAGTTCCCAATATCTCGGGGACGGCTTCTTTCCTTCC
>JAJYOT010000096.1 GCA_021796015.1 bacterium | reverse complement strand
TCATCTTCTCTGTCCTCGCTTTTGACGGTAGTCCGCGATATTTCGGACCAGGCGTTGAACTTGACCGGTCATCAACTCCAATAACTCGTCGGCCTCGTTGGCCGGCAGATTCTCAATCATCTCCGCCGCGCTTTTAAGGCTTGAGCATCTGGAATGGATGTCGTGGAGGGACGTTTCTCGCTCTAAATCCAGGGAGGAGTTCATATCAACGGTCTTCCGTGGGAAAGCGGGAGCTTCTGGAGAGAGACTTATAAAGGAGGCCCGTGGCGATTTTCAAGTCCGAAAGGACCTTGGTTCTTATGCCGCCGTTCTCATTAAGGCTGCGCCTGATAATCAAATCGATAAAGCGCTGGGCGGCCTTCTTGAGGCCGTGTTCAAGGGCGAAGCGGTAATGTTCATCGGAGATAAAACCTTTAAGGCTTTCCGCCTGACCGGTCTTAATGATTTTGTCGACCATGCCGGCATCGACGCGGCCCTCCCGCCCCGCCGCGAGGAGTTCCACGAATTTCTTAAGCTCGCGGACATTCCCGGGCCAGGAGTGATCCAGAATGGCCGCCTTGGCCTGCGGGGAAAAAGACAATCTCCTGCCGTTTTTGGTGAAGAAGGATATTAGCGGAAAGACATCGCATTTCCTCTGGGCCAAGGGTTTGAGACTGAGGGTCAGTCCATGGATGCGCTGGAAAAAATCAAAGCGCATCTTCCCCGACTTGACGAGGGTTTGAACGTCTTCCAAGGTCGCGCTGATAAGCCTAAAGCGCGAGGTTTTAGGGGCGTCCGAGCCCAGGGGATAAAACGAGCGCTCTTCGATCGCCTTGAGAAGTTTTGCCTGCATTTTGAGGCTCATCGCCCCGATCTCATCCAAGAAAAGGGTTCCCTGATCGGCCAAGAGGAGTTTGCCCTTGCGATCCTCAAGGGCTCCGGTAAAGGCGCCCTTGCGGCAACCAAAGAGTTCCGATTCCAGGAGTTCCTCGGGGCCGCTGGAGCAGTTGACGGCGACGAATTCTCCCGCTCGGCCCGAGCGGTCATGGATAACGCGGGCGAGGCTGGTCTTGCCCGAGCCGGAGGGGCCGAGGATGAGGATTGGAATCTCGGATTGCGCGCAGTCGAGGATCTCCGATATCGCGCCGCGCGTTCCCGGGTCAGCGGTGATGAACTCGTTTTGAAATACGCTTTCGTTTTTGGGCGCGCGCCGCTTGGCCAGGCAGCGGGAAATGATTTTTCCGACGTTATCGCGCTCGTTGCCTTTGGCGTAAAAGTCGTCGCAGCCCAGGGCGTAGGCGCGGTCGATAAAGCGCTCCTTGGCATGGCTGGACATGACGACCGAGTAGAGGCCCTTTTTTGCGGCGGCGGGGATAAGATCGAGGCCCGAGAACTCGTTTTCATCGCCCAGCTTGAGGTCGATAAAGCAGAGGTCATGCCGTCCCGCGTTGATTTTCCTAAGCGCGGCGGCCGCGTCTTCGGCGAACTCGACCTGATGGCCGCTCAAATTGTTTTCGAGGATTTTCCGGGCGAGGGGGTCGTCATCTACGACCAAGACGGAAAGTTTTGGCATGAAGTATTGTAGCACATTTCTAAACAGAAATAATTATTTCTGTTTAGAAATATCCCATGCCGCGTCATTTTCGCGTTTTCCCTCTGAGAGCGCGGTTTGAGCCGAGTTTTGAGACCTGGCATAAAAATTCATGGCAAGAAGGCGTCTGGCGGAATATGCCGCCGAAAAATAAAACGCCGAGCCTACCGAGAAACGGAGGACGGCAACAGGAGACCATCATGCCATCAGAGACCAGAGAAGCAATCGCATCGCAAGTCGTCGAGTCATATCAGGAAGAAAGCAGGCTAGTCCACGAAGCGGCGCTCGCCCGCGCCAAGGACGTTCCCGGCAAGACGCCCAAGGAGATCGCGGAATTTCTTTTGGAACAACTGCTCAAAAAGAAAGAACTGCGCGAGTCGCGAAACCTGAATCACTGGGAGCATTTTGCCCCGCATTACACGCATCGCCTTATTCAGTGGTTGAACGTCAAGCGGCGGAGGGAAATTGGCGAGTTTATCAAGACCAACCAGCCGAGAGCGCTTTGCATGGCCAAAAGGATCGTGAGAAATGAACCGGCCGCCCAGGAGGTGGTTGCGGAGACCAATTTCGAGTTCTTGACGGGAAAATTCCCTAATGAAGGCTGTTATTTCTTGGCTCTCAACAGGAATGCCCGCGATTTTCTTCGTCGCCGGAGGAATGAATGGGGGAAATCCGTTCCCATCGAAACGGCAAGCGATGAGTTATCTTTATCGCCCCTCTTCTCATTAACGGAGGATCATGACCCTTTGAATTTTTTAATCGAGAGAGAAGAGCGTGAAGAGATAAATCGCCTAGTTGAAGCCGCTAAAAAAGACCCCCGCTGGCGCTATATCAAACGCCGGGCATGGGCTAAGCCGCTTCTGGAATGTGCGGAAATGACCGGCTCAAACGATTAATAAGTGTAGGGATATCAAACGAGCAGGCTGGCAGCCAGTCAGCATAAATCGGGGGAGCATGATCCCCACCTGCCGTAATCCCGGCCATGAAACAAAGGGGGAAAGCGAATGCCAAACGATACGGCGACGTTGGAAGATGAAGGCGGATTAAACCAGATGGAAGAGACGGAAGGCGGCCAAAACCAGCGGCAGGACGCTAGAAGCGCAAAGACTTCGCGCTTTATAAAAGTCCAGCTTTACCTGCCGCTCAAAGATGTCGTTTTGGTTGATGAGCAGAAGCTGAAATTCATGAAGCAGGGCGCCGACATCAGCCGCAGCCGCCTGGTTTCGGAGGCGATTCGCCTCTTCGCCAAGGAAGTCGCCGACGGCAAATTTGAGTTCAGGGGGTGACCAACCCCCGCTTCTGTCGTCGTTTCTGTTGTTGCAGAAGCGAAGGAGAAATGGTCCATCCATGAATTCTACTGATTTTCGCTGCCATTCTTGGTCCGCCTCTTTGTCCCGAACGGGGACAAATCCTCCTGACCACACCCCCACAACCACATTAAAAATTGTGGTTAAGCATGGTGGTGTGGTCAGGAGGTCGGCGGGTTTGGGGCAGCAAAGAGAGAGAAG
>JAJYOT010000008.1 GCA_021796015.1 bacterium | reverse complement strand
AAGCTCGAAACAATTAAGCATCGAGGAACGCAGCGAATCTCTTTCTCTCCTGCAAGGCATCGATAATTTCAATCCTTTCATCCATGAAGCGTCTCAATTACCAGATTCAGACGCGAAAACAATCGAAAAACTAAAGCCTCTTCAATCCGTTTCCAACATGGCAGGCTGGGCAATCGCTCAAATAGGCGGAAATGTTCCACAAGACGTCTTTAAATCCAAAAACGCGGAAATTAAACCCAAAAAGAAATCGCCCCTTCTTTCTTGGCTGTCCGCGAAATTTTCGCGGCGCACCACATTGGCTATCCTTTTCGTGGCCGGAATGTTCATCCCGATCTTATCGCATTACACCCAAATGCCGGCTCCTCACCAACCGGCCGCCGTCGTTCAAGTTCAAAAATCCGCGCCCGCGCTTAAAGCCCCCGCATTCAAGGTTCAGAAGCCAGAATCTTCCTTGGACCAAATCGCGAAAAATACCGGAGACATGGCCAAAGCGATGAAAAGGCCGGAACTTTCCGGCTGGGCGGCGATCAAGGATTCTTTAATCAACATCCTGCCCTGGGTTCTAATCATGGGAATTTATCTCTTCTTCGCCAACCGCATGAATCCCTTATTCCGCGGCGCTTCCCAAAAAAATAAAGCCCAGGTTCAAACCGAAAAACCGAAGGCGCGCTTTTCCGATATCGGCGGAATCGATGAATCATTACTTGAAGTCCAGGAAATCGCCGATTACCTGAAAAACCCCGCGAAATGGATCCGCGCCGGGGCCGTACCACCCAAAGGCGCGCTTCTGATCGGCCCCCCGGGAACGGGAAAAACTCTTTTGGCCAAAGCCTTGGCTGGCGAAGCCAACGCTTCCTTCATTCAAATGACAGGTTCAGACTTCGTTGAAATGTTCGTCGGTCTTGGAGCCGCAAGGGTTCGAGAACTCTTTAATGAAGCACGAAAAAACAAGCCCACCATCATCTTTATTGACGAAATTGACGCCATCGGCAAGGCTCGCGGAAAAGCTGGGTCTAACGGCGACAACGAAAGAGAACAGACCTTGAACCAACTTCTAACCGCCATCGACGGCTTTGATGGTTCCGATGGAATCGTGGTTTTAGCCGCAACCAACCGGGAAGACGTGTTGGACCCGGCCCTGACCCGCCCCGGACGGTTTGACCGAAAAATTTATGTCGGGAACCCTGATTCTCTGGGTCGAAAAGCGATATTGGCCATTCACGCCGGAAAAGCTTCCTTGACGCCGGAAGTTCATCTTGACTCCATCGTACGCCGAACCACAGGTTTTTCCGGAGCGGAACTGGCGGGAATTTTCGATGAAGCCAAGCGCTTGGCCGCCCGCAATGGCCGCGCAGACGTCTCTCTACGCGATATCCATGAAGCCATCGACAAAATGACAGTCGGAATCGAGCGGAATCTTGCCGTTTCACCCGAGATTCGAAAAAGAGTGGCTTATCATGAAGCAGGACACGTTCTGGCCGGCTTTTTTGCCGGACAACCCTTGGCCAATAAGTTGACCATCATTCCGCACGGCGGACAGGCCTTGGGATACGCCGAACCGGCGCCGGAAAACGAGGAAGACGTTTTTCTCTTGACCAAGACCCAACTTAAAAACCGTCTAGTCGGCATGATGGGCGGACGCGCGGCCGAGGAAATTATTTTCGGAGAAACTTCAACCGGCCCTGGAAACGACATCGAACAAGCGGAAAACCTCGCGCGCAATATGGTTGAGAAGTTAGGCATGGATGAAAATGTCGGGATTCTCACCTCCGGTGCCAGCGCTCCCGGTGTTCGCAAAAACAGCGAGAAAACGGCCCATCAAATGGACCAAGCGGTCAAAAAACTTTTAGGAAACGCTCTCTCCCAAGCCAAGACCCTTTTGAAAACCAATCGAAAGACGCTTGAGAACGTCGTCTCCGAACTCATGGAAAAAGAAACTCTCCAGAAGGAAGATTTAGAAAAAATTATCAAAGGAAAATAATATGAACAAAAAATCGAGACTACTCGTCATATCGACCGCTCTTATTTTCGGCCCGGCCTTGGCGTTCAGTTGGGGCCCGGAAGGCCATATGACGATTTCAGACATCGCTCAAGCCCACTTGACTCCCGAAACCAAGGCCGCAATATCCGATGTCCTCGGATCAGACCAAACGTCCCTCGCCGACATCTCGAATTATCCCGATACATTGCGCTACGGTCCAACCGATTTCGGCGGCCTTCTTTCCAAACCCATTGCCAAAGACCCGGCAACCGCCCCTTGGCATTACATCAATATTCCGGTCCAGGCAACCCTAAGCCAAACTCCGACCAACGGCGAACTCGACCAATATCCGGATTGTGAGAAAAACGCCTCGGGCCCCATCGCACAGATGATGCAGGATTCGGTCCAGAACTGCATCCAGGCCCAAATTAAATTCGCCATCACCCGCCTTGAAACCCCGCGCCCCGTACAGCAAATGGGAGTCTCGCAACAGGATTTCGACCAAACCGTCACGCTCTGGAAAGACCGTCGGATTATCGCTCTATCGTATCTCGTTCATCTTGTCGGAGATGAACACCAGCCGATGCACACATCGGAGGACAACAATGACCAAGGCGGCAACATCGAACAAGTCGTCTTCCAAGGGAAACTTGAGCGCCTTCACGAATTATGGGACGATTTGATCGACAAGACGGGTTGGCAAAGTCAAACTCCCGAAGGCGCGAACGCACTGGCTCAAAAACTCCTGGCTGATCTCGACACTCTTCCCCAAAATGAAGTCGCAAGCTGGATTTCAGGGGACGTCGAAGCCACGATTAATAACGCCATCGGAGAAAGCTTCAACATCTCAAAAAACACAATCTACCCGGATTACTACCGCCTGCCCAAGAATCAAGCGGGCGGCCCCGTGACTCTTCCACCTGAATATCAGGCTGAAATGCAGCCGATCGCCCATCGCCGGCTACAAATAGCCGGAGTACGGCTGGCGCACATTCTCAATCAAATCAATTGGGACGGAGCGACACCGCAAGCCAAAACAGAACGGGCGACCAGCATCCTGGCAAGACCTCAAAAACACCGCACACCAGTATCTTCGATAACTTCTCAAGGGACCGACCATCAATAACCCAATTTCCATGAAGATGAATATGAAGCGGATAATAGAGAAACCGGAAAGGCATGGGCTGAAATCATCATTGCCAACCGCCCAAAGGGAGAAAACCATGACTAATGCCTTTCCTCATAACTCTAATGTCGGCATTGTCCCATCCTTAAGATCATTAAGGAAAGGGACTAAAAAAACAACCCCACGCGCTTTTCTTGCGCTCATCTTCTTCTTATCCGCAACGCAAGCCTACGCGGGACTCAACTCCGCCCTGCCAGCGGAAACGGGTTTTCTTTCCCAACCGATATTTACGATGGGCGCCAATCAAGGCTTAAGCGCATCCCTTCAAGGCTTCTCGCAGTGGTCTTCAAACCCCTCTTTTAATTTAAATGAAGACGCTAAAACCTCCGAGTGGGTTTCTGTCTTAAAAAATGCCGCGACCCCGGAAGGACAACAGCTTTTAGCGCCAATACTTAACGCTCTCAACTCAAAAGCCAAGGCTCAAATCAAGGGAAGGCTGAACGCCCTCGTGTCCTCTAAGAGTCCGCAACGCCAGAAAATTCTTCTCTCTCAAATCAGCGCTCTCCTGGAAAAAGGCAGAAAAAAATCAGCCGCGCGGGTTTTAGAATCTCTACAAAAATATGTGGGCGGCTTGACCCAGGACGCGGGACATTCCTCGCTATCTCAAGCGGCCTTTGAAAAAGCCAAGGCATTGGATCAAATTCTGACGCCCTTGACCAGAATCTATATCCGCGATTCCAAACAAGAAAACGAAATCAACAATCTTTCTCAAATCCTTGCCCAGGTTCAAGCCCAGCACATCTCAAAAACGCTTGAACCTTATTGGGCTAGCGGCAAAAACCCCGAACAAGGCTCCAACGCTGAAAAATTAGTAAGCGACCCCGCCTATAACATGGACGCCCCCCGAAAAGGCCCACTCTGGCTTAAATCCGCGGAAACTCAAAAAGTTATGACGCCGCAAGAGTTTAATCTTCGCTCATCAAATCTACAATTTCAATTCCCTCATATTTTTATTCCTACCCACAACGACCTTATAAAAATTGGCGGTCAAAACGTAAAGAGAACGCTGTTCCCCAACGTCCCCAACGGGACCGGAGACGATATTCCCGCAATACTTGCCGCTGGCAACAATGCCTCCAACTCAACCCAGATCATGCTTTACGAAGAAACCTTGGATGAAGACGTAGCCTCTATTGTCCAGGGCCTAAAACAAGGAAAAAAATTTGAAATCATCGCGGATTACTCCAATCTCTTCCCGGAAAAAACACGCCAGCGGAACCGGACCCGAAGCCCCCAGCTCCAGAAATTAGTGGATGAGTCCAACGCCGGAAACCCGAACCTCAAACTTTACGCGCTTAAGGGCTTGGGAAGCATCGGGATTCAACACGCAAAATTCCGAATTTGGAATGTTCCGCATTTCCTCGGAAACTCCCAAATTCTTGAAACCGGATCCTATAACTACTCCACTCACTCGCAGCAAAATAACTGGGAGAACGTAGTCTTTATCGATGACAAGAAGATAATCGCTCTCTATCAAGCCTTCTTTAATTGGGCGAAAAGCGTTGCGCGCCCTTACTCGGACGATCTTGATCCCGAGGAGCCGGCCATCAACAGCCCCATTCCCACAGACAGAAGCCTTGGACAAAGCTTCAACGGAACGGCTCTCCCCATCGCGTCCTTCTCGCCCGATGGAGGCACCGGAGAAGCCTGGGCTAAAATCATCAATGCCTCCAAACAAGACGCCTTGATCGGAATGTTCGGCTTTTACCCTTGGCCGGATTTGGTTTCGACCATGGTTTCAAAGCTCAACAATGGCTTGTCCATCCGGGTCCTGTCCGACATTCGCCAATCTCATAATCCGGCCTCCATCGCCGACATGAAAAAAGTAAAGGACGCCGGAGCGGAGGTGCGCGTTATTTCCGGAGCGGGTAAAACCGGGCTTTTCCATAACAAACTCGTCATTGGAGACGGAAAAAACGGCGGAATCGTCGCCACGGGTTCGACCAACATGAGCTTTAACGGAAACCGGCACAATTTCGAGAATACGGTTTATTTGAAAGATCCTTATCTTGGGGCGCTGGTGGAATATCTCGAAGCCCTATGGAAAATAGGAACCGAACCGGATTATTCTCAACTATCGGCATCCCAACCACAAGGTTCAAATAACCTGAAACGCTAAAATAGCTATTTAAGAGACCAGCGCTAAAACGTCTTTTGAGTCTTTTTTGATGCCGAAAAAAAACTCTTTTCTTCTTTCAGTGAAATTTCCATCCAATACGCTTTGCCGAATTTCGCGCGCTAAAACCATCATTAAGTGAATGTTGTGGTAGGAAATCAAGCGATGAGCAGAGAGTTCGCGGCTGCGGTGAAGATGGGACAGATAAGCCTTGGAGTACCTGCGGCAGACAAAGCAGGAACAAGAAGACTCAAGCGGCGCGAAATTGGTCCGGCATAGGCTGTTTGAAATGTTGTATTTCCCCGCCCGAGTCATCACTTGGCCGTTTCGGGCGACCCGGGTCGGCCAAACGCAATCCATCATGTCCACCCCCAAGGAGACCGCATCCCATAAATCCTCGGGAGTTCCCACCCCCATAAGATAGCGCGGTTTCTGCTCGGGAAGAGCTTGAACGGTCTTATCTAAAATCTCCCACGTGAGTTCTTTCGGCTCTCCAACCGAAAAACCGCCGAGAGAAATTCCGTCAGTCTGAATACGGCTCATGTGCTCGGCCGCCCGCAACCGCAAAGGCGCGAAAAAACCGCCCTGGAGAATCGGGAAAAAAAGAGATTTGGAGCCTGCATCTTTCTTTTGAAGAAACGCCTTCTCCGACAAATCAAGCCACCTGATCGTGCGCTCAAGCGCGAGTTGTGTCTGCGCCTCATCCGAGGGATAAGGAGCGCAAACATCCAAGGCCGTCCAACAATCGGAACCTAATTCCGATTGAATGTCGATTACTTTTTCCGGGGTCAAGCGATGAGCGCTTCCGTCGATATGAGACTTAAACGAAACCCCGTGATCGTCAACCGTTCTTAAATCCGCTTGGCTTAAGACCTGAAAGCCGCCGGAATCGGTCAAAATCATTCCGTCATATTTCATGAAACCGTGAAGACCGCCGGCTTGTTTTATCACCGAGGTTCCCGGCCTTAAATAAAGGTGATAACTGTTGGAGAGAATCGCCTGGACACCCAAAGAATCTAAATCCTCTTGGGACAAAGCCTTGACCGAAGCCTGGGTCGCGACCGGCATATAAACCGGAGTCTCGACATCCCCATGGGCGGTTTTTAAAAGTCCGGCTCTTGCGCGAGAATTGGCGTCACGGCCTAAAATATTAAAACTCATAAAATCAGCATCGCATCGCCGTAAGAGAAAAGGCGATAGCTCAAACGAAAAGCCTCCTGGTAAATCTTAAGCAATTTTTCGCGTCCTACGAAAGCGGAAGCGAGAATTAAGGGCGTTGATTCCGGCAAATGGAAATTGGTGATCAGACCTGAGGCTATTTTGAGAGGATAACCCGGATAGACAAAAAGGCTGGTCCAGCCGGAAGCGTTCTCTTCTTCTTTCTGGGCAGCCAAGGTCTCAAGAGTTCGCACCACTGTCGTTCCCACCGCGATAACTTTCCCGCCGCATTTTTGGGTCTCTTTGAGTTTTCGCAGGTTTTCCGCGTCCACGTGGTAATATTCCGGAAGCATTGGGTGCTTGCGAATATCTCTTGAAACAATCGGTTTAAAGGTCCCGCGTCCGACATGAAGGGTCAAGCGGCAAATAGAAATTCCCTTTCGCTCAATTTCCCGAAGAAGTTCCGGGGTAAAATGAAGCCCCGCCGTTGGAGCGGCGATAGAACCCAGGTTTTTCGCGTAAACGGTTTGATAGGACTCCTGATCGTTATTTGCGCCTGCTTCCGCCTCTGGTGGGAATTTTCTTTTTTTGAGAATGTAGGGAGGAAGAGGAGGCAAACCGTTTTGAGTCATGTAAGACTGAATATCCTCGCGGTCAAACCGGATTAGATATTCTCCGTCTTCGTTTAAACCCTCAATTTTGCCTGTCAGATTTTCGGCAAAAATTAATTCCTGATCTTTCTTAAAGCCCGACCCCAAAGCCGCCCAAAGCCCAGGCTTAATTTCCCGCGTTAAGAGAATTTCCGCTTTCCCTCCGCTTTTTTTCTTGCCGACTAAGCGGCAGGAAAAAACCCTGGTTTCATTGAGAGCCAAACAATCTCCGGACGAGAGATAATCAGGAAGATCATGGAAGCGCTTATGAAAAATCTCATCTTTCTTGCGATCTAAAATCAATAAGCGACACTCATCTCTTTTATCGAGAGGATTTGAGGCCAGTAACTCCTCGGGATAGGAAAAACGATAAGACTCAAGATCAAAATCCTTGGGGATATTCAAATCGGGCAGGAGAGGGTTTTTGTTCATGGAACTAAGATAATAGGATTTGAATGGGCGACGCTTCCGGGTAAAAGTTCGGGCGTTTGCGTGCGATTTTTCATTCCCGCCGCATCCTCAACTTCCGGACGCAAATAGCGATAAAGCGACTGCACTGATATCTCGTTAGACTTATTTTTTGCTAGGCCGTTAAGCCCCTTTAAAAAATAATAGGTAAAGAGCCCATGTCCTTCCGAGTTGAGAACCTCGGCAATTTGAGCGCCTGAGGCCGCCGTCATTGCGGCGACTCTTGTTGAGGAAGGAGCTGAGGGAGATACAGTCACCAAGGGGCGCATTCCCGCAGGAGACAAAGACCTTGCTCCCCGTCCGGAAAAGCATGAGTCTAAAGCGACCACCACCTGTTTAGCGGACAATTTCCCAAGAGTCAAATAAAGCCGAGAAAGCGGATAGGCCGTTTCCTTAAGATAACCAGGATCTCCGTCCGCGGGAACCAAATAAGTTCGATGAGTCTCCGGATCGGCGGCTCCATGACCGGAAAAATAAACAAAAACGGTGGTGGAGGAAGAAACGACTTGCGGAAGCCAACCCTCCAAATTCTTGACCAAAGCCGCGCGCGTGGCTTTTTCGTCTTTCAGCCAATGGATATGGCGCGGAGCATAGCCTAAAGCCATGAGATGCTCGCGCATGACCTCCGCGTCATGATCGGCAAAATCCGCCGCAGGGAGATTGTTTTCATAATGTTCAATGCCGATAACCAAGGCAATCTTAAAAGGATCTTCCGGAAAATGATAGGGAATTTTATCCACATCGGAATGAATCACGACTTTAGGCACGGATGCGGCCTTATCAGCCGGGGGAAAGGCGCGTTTTGGAAAGCCTTCGCTCAACAACACGGAAATTTTTTGATTTCTTGACAAATCTGCGGCGCTCAAACCTTGATTATTCCTAATGCTCGGCCAAGCTCCATATTGAAGGAGAATTCGAACCATGGGTAAATTCTGTTTTTGCGCCGCTTCCATCAAAGCGGTGTTACCCGAAACGTCCTGGATATTGGGATCCGCCCCTTTTTGAAGAAGGGACTTAACCTGATTCAAAACCCCTCCTTGAACGGCCAGCATCAACGGAGTTACGTCCAAGAGTCTTCTGCGGGCGGCTTCAAAACCTAAAAGTTGAGCTTCTTCTTTTTGTGTTTTGGGCAAGGGGTTGAGGGTATAGGATTTTTTCAAGGAATCCAAGGCCGGGCCGAATTGCCAGGAGTATTCTTGAGCCAAAGATTCATCCCAATAAATCTCAGACAAAGATTTTTTGCTGAAACGAGGATCCATCGCCTTGGGGTCTTTAAGCGCCGCATTAAAATCCTTGGCGGCTTGAGCTATTTCCCCGGCTTCTGCATCTGTGATTCCCTGGGCGACTTCAGGCAACTCCCCTACTTTTTTAAAATCCGGATAAAACATTTTCCTAGAGGGCAAAAAGAGACTCGCCAAATCATGGGCGGCGGCGTTCACACAATTTTGAGTTAATTGTCCTCGATCAATAGGCCCCGGAGAAGCATTTTTAGCTTGGGTTTGAGCCTGGCAAACTTTCGCGATAGTTTGAGAATGGATCAATCTTCCGGTTTTTGCATCCGTCACAGCTAAATGCCCGCCGATGCGAAGCCTCCCCACGCGCGTCCTTAAAGGACAAGGATGCGCGCGATTATTCCATTGACAGGTATCCGGAGACTCCCGCATGAATTCATAGTAATTTTTGTTAATCGTTCCGGAAATAAACGCCGCGTCGTGAAGAAGCATCGCGATTTGGCCGGCCTTGGCGCTTGTAGGATCTTGAGTTTTAGCCAAATCATATTCCGCCACCAGCACATTCATTCTATCTCGACTGATAAAATTAAAATTATTCGAGCGCGATAAATCCAAAATCAAAGAATCTTTAAAGCGTTGTCCCGCATTTCCGTTCATGTCTCCAAAGGCAAAGCTCCGATAAGGAGACAAATCAACAGCCGGAGGGAAGGTGACCGCCATAGGAACCTGAACCGTTGAACAAGAAGCAAAAAGAAACGGAATAAGAAAATATCCGGCTCGGGGGCGAGTCATGAATTCTTGGAGACGGGAATTGTAAAAAAGAAAGTTGCGCCGCGGCCAAGTCCTTCGCTTTCAACGCCCATTTTTCCGCCATGGGCTTCGACAATTTCTTTGGAAGTGGCCAGCCCTAAGCCGAGACGCCCGCCTTTTGAAGCGTCAGGGCCCTGATAAAAACTTTGAAAGATTTTACCCAGTTCCACCGGAGAGATTCCGTCTCCGGAATCCTTCACTCCAAATCGGACCGCGGATTTCGAGCCCTCGTTTAAAACGGTCGTGCCATAAACCAAAATTTCTCCGCCCTTGGGAGTGTAGCGAATGGCATTTTCAAGCAGATTGTTAAGAACCTGCGAAATACGCCTCTTATCGGCGTAAATTTCAGGCAAGGATTTTTCTATTTTTTCCGTGAATTTAATTCCGCGCGCCGCCGCCCGCGCCTGGGAACCCGGCAAAACTTCTTGCAAAAGAATCTCGGGGTTGAAAGCTTCCCGCTCAATTCTAAATTTTCCGTTCTCAATGGCCGCCCAATCAACCAAATCCGAGGTCAAACGCGTTAATTGGCTAATGCTGGAAGAAATCGCGACCATTCTTTTTCTCTGTTCTTCCGATGGGTTAATCGTTTGAGAGAGAAGCTCAAAACTCGCCTGAAGGGCCATCAAGGCATTCGATAAGTCATGAGAAGCCATGGAAAGAAATTTGGACTTCATCCGGTCCAGGTGCTCCAATTCCTCGTTGGTTTTCTTGAGTTCAAGGGTGATTCTCTCGTTTTCTCGCATCAAGCGCAACTTTTCCAATGAGTTTGAAATCGCGTGTTTGAGGCGGTCTACGTCCACCGGCTTGACCAAGAAATCCGCGACCGCCTCTTGAAGGGCCATGACCGCAGTTTCCTGGGTTCGGTCCGCCGTGAGCATTAAAACCTGGCTTTTCGAATCGATTTTCCTAATTTTCTTAATAATCTGGATTCCGGTTGAGTTCGGCAAATTATAGTCCATCAAGATGACGTCAAATAAACGAGCCTTGACTTCCATCAAAGCCTCTTGTTCCCCGGAAGCCTTAAATACTTCATAACCTGCATCTTCAAGAACGTCGGACAAGGACTCTCGAATATGCGGGTCATCATCCACGATTAAAATGCGCGGTTTTAAATACGTCATGCCTCCACCTTCTGTGAAATGGGAATATGGAGGCGGAAAACCGTGCCCCTCCCGACCACGCTCGCCACCTCGACTTTCCCGCCGTGGCGATCGATGACCTTTTTGACGACCGCAAGCCCCAAGCCCGTCCCACGCGCCTTAGTGGTAAAAAATGGAGCGAATATTTTCTCAAGCGTTTCCGGTGGAATTCCGGGACCTGTGTCTGAGATTTCAATGGCCGCCATACTGGCCTCAGACAAGAATGTTTTGACTCCCAAAATTCCCTTTTCCGGCATGACCTCGATGGCGTTTCCGATGAGATTTCTCACTGCTTGCTGCATCTCGGTCAAATCAATTTCAACCGGCGGGTTCGACGGAACAAAAATTTTTTGAAGCGCAATATGCGGCGGAAAGGGATAAACTGAAAGTAATTCTTCCAGCCAATCATTAAGCCTGACGGTCTCAGGTTGAAGCTCGCGCTGTCTTGAATAAGTCAATATCTCGTTGATAATTCCGTTGGCCTGCTGAATCTCGGATTCAATAATTTTGACGTGTTTGGAAACTTTTGGGTCTTGAGACAGAACAGGAGCCAGCTTGGTTTTGATAAAGTAGATGGAATTATTGATAACCGCCAGAGGATTGCGTATCTCGTGACCGACCACGGAAGCCATTTGCCCTATCGCGGCCAAACGCTCTTTTTTAATGAGTTCTTCTTGCGCCGCTTTCAGTTCCCTAGTTCGCGCTTCAACTCGTTTTTCAAGAGTCCGGTTCAAACGTTCAAGCTCTTGTTTGGTATCCACAAGTTCGCCGGTCTTTTCTTTTAAAGACTCGCTCATGGACAAAAACGCCTGCGCCAAATCTCCTATTTCATCATTGGTCGTCAAAACCTCGGGAAAATCCTCAAACTGCCCCATGCCCACTTTCCGCGCCGCGTCCTTAAGAGCCCTTAATGGTTGCGTGATATGCCGAGAAACGGCCAAGGATAAAACGATGATGGCGATAATCACCCAAACCAAAAGCCGTAAGATTTGAGAGCGCATCCGAGCGGCCGTATGATAAGCGGCTTGAATGGACTCCTGAACGTAAACGATCCAATCCAGGCCGTTGACATCCGCATAGGCGCTTAAAAAACCTTGACCGCTTGAGAGGGAGATTTCTCCGCCGCCGGAATCGGCGACCTGGGTCGTCAAAATTTTTAAGATCTCGCTGTTTAAGCGCGCATCCGGCTTATAGACTTTTTCCGGATCGGAGTGAGCGATTAAAAACCCATCCGGACTGGCGACAGCGGCTGATGTTTCGCTGGAGGGTGGAAATTCCATCGACAACATGGAAGAAAGCCCATTGAGGCTTATTTTCGCCGCCAAAACTCCGGCGGGAGTCTGCCCAGATTTGGGCGTCCCGATGGAAACCGCAATCGTCACCGTCGGATAGATACCTTGGAATCTTTTAAGGGCTCCGATAAATTCTCCTCTAGCCAAAGCCGTATCAAAAAATCCCTCGGACTCCATATCGCGCAGTTGGGGATTGGGGCCTAGAAACCGTCCCTCTCGAATCATTTCATGACCGGAAGCGTCTAAAACAGAAAGTTCAAGAATGGCGACATGAAGGCTCATGAGATGCTTGAGATATTCGTCCTCCATCCCCTTATTTCCAGAAATAAACTGGGGCAACGCCGCGGATTCCTCCAAGATGTCTCGATAGGTCGCGATGTATTTATAAACCGTTTCAGCGAAACTTTGAGCCAAGGATTTTTCCGTTCCCAGAATTTGCTGATGAAGGGACGCCTGAGAAATATTAATAAGGTAAAGCCCCGCCACTCCCATGGGAATCAAGGAAATAATTAAAAACCAGAGGAGAATCTTGTAAGCGAGTCTACCTCTTTGAGTGGTGGATGGCATGCGGCCCGAAACTAGCCCTTGCGGCGAGTGAGCATTTGCCGAATTCGCGCTGAGAGTTCGACAATATCAAAAGGTTTGGTCAGGTAATCGTCCGCCCCCAAGGCAAAACCTTGTTTTTTTTCATCCAATGACAAGAATCGCCCCGTCATCATGATCAAGATCGTCGTTTTAGAGCGTTTGCGGAGCTCCTGACAAATTTGAAATCCCGAGGAATCCGGAAGTTGAATGTCCATAATCACGATATCGGGGTTCACTTTCGCCGCGCAATCAAGCCCGGACTGCGCTGTTCCCGCCAAAGAACACTCAAAACCGTCTAATTCCAAAACCTCGGCCAAACTTTCGCGCAGATGAGCGTCGTCGTCAATGACCAAAAGCTTGGCATGATTTTGTTTCGTCATTTTCATTACCTCCGCATTTCGGAACCCGGGGGAATCAATTTGTATCCCACGCAAGGGATGGTCGTCACGTATTTCGCGGCGGAGCCCAATTTTTCCCGCAAGCGCCTTACATGAACATCTACGGTCCGCGGGGAACCGAAATAATTATAGCCCCAGACCCGCTCAATGAGGTAGGGACGGCTCAGGACGCGGTTGGATGAGCTTAAAAACACATAAAGCAAGTCGAGCTCCTTGGAAGTCAGATTGACTTTTTTGCCGCCGATGTGAAGGGTATAGCTCGTTAAATTAAGTTCAATCAGCCCCATCTTGATGATTTCTTCGGAAGGCGCCGTCTGAGTGCGACGAAGGAGCGCCTTAATGCGCGCCACGCATTCCGCCGCGTCCCAATTCAAGGACAAACACTCATCCGCCCCCGCGTTAAAAAAGGCAAGGCGAATAGAAGCCTGTGAGGAGCCGGAAACAGCCGCGCCGTTGCCCCCCGCCTCACCGGAAAATTTAACGCGAATAGCGTCCACGGGTTTTTTCCCAAAGGCGGCATAAGCGCTTCGCTGCGGCGCCGCGGTTTGCGTTTCTCCATGTTCGACCACGGCGACGATCGGCATCTGTTTATACGGCCCCTTCGCCCTTAAATTTTTGACAATCGCAACCCCGTCTAAATCGGCTAATTTTTCTCCCACAATGAGAAGACCGGCATTTTGTTTGGGAAGCTGAGCCAAAACCTCTTTTGATTTTTGAGCGATGGAAACCGCGAATTGATTGGCCGAAAGCGCTTCGATTAAAACGGCCGCGCGATTAGGCTCGCGAGAGGCGTAAATAGCGCTGATTTTCATCCCTCGGTCTCTTCCTCAGCCTCCGCCTCGGATAATTCAAGGTGCAACCCCGAAAGCCCGCCGGGCCCCACCAGAAAATTATAAATCACAGCCACCAGTAACAACATCGCGTCCATCAGCGCCGCATAAAAAGCGGTGAAGAGAAGAATGGAGATAAACTTAAGAAGAGGCGTCAAGCTATCGGCGTTGAGACCGGGAGCGATTAAAAACGTACTGATTCCTCCAAAGAGCCCGACCAGCGAAAACAGCAGCGAAAAAACGGGTTTCACCGCCACAAAGAGAGACAAGCCCGCTATGCCGACCCCAATGATTTCAATGGCCGCTCGTTGCGCGACAAAACCCATAGCCGCGCAAATGACTCCCACCATGACTCCCGTGGGAATCATGGGGTGATTATGCCAGTACGGATTAATTCGTTTCAAATGATAGTTCATGATCGTTCTCCAATTTCTCTTGAAACCATTGGCCAAACAGCGCCTCCAACAGATTAACAGAACTAGAACAAAGATTCAAGAGGCTACGGCCCTAAAACTTAAAAAGACCGCTTTTACTCGACGACAGAAAGAACCGACCCTGGAAAATAAAATTTAAGTATCTTTTCATAGTTTCGGCCAAGCATGGCCTGCCCGCGCGCCCCCCACTGGCACAAGCCCACCCCGTGCCCGGAACCGCCTCCCTCAAATTCCATACCATTGTCTTCTTTTCTCATCCTAAAAATCCGCACGCTTTTCAGGCTGGAAGCCCCCAAAGCTAAACGAAAACGATTCGCGTCAACAACCAGCGCGGTGTTTCCAATTTGCGCCTTAAAACTTTTTATATAGTCATATTTTTCAGAGCCGAGCCGGAAAAACTTAAGCGCTCCGCCTATCAGATGGCGATTCTCAAGAGCCGCCTTGATTTCATCAGTTCTAAAAAATGCCTTCCAACGGTAATAAGGAGAAATTTTACAGTAAGGATCCGAAACGCCTCTTAAGGGTTTGGGCGTGCGTTTAAAACCCCACACCCATCCCGCATCCGCAGTGTGCCCGCCGCAACAAGAATGATAATAAACGCTTAATAGCTTCCCTTTATACCCTAAAACCTCTCCCTTGGTTTCACGAACCGCCAGAATAATATTTTTCGGAGTATGGTTGACGCCTCCGTACATTTGAGATCCCGCATCATCGCCGAGATCGTAGCCATGAGCGTGATATTTTTCAAGCTGAAAATAAGCGAAGGTCCGGGCCATCACCGCTTGAGCCTTTAATGCCTCAAGCGGCCAAGAGGCGTCCATTTCGTGTCCGACCACGCCCAACAAATAAGTTTCCATTCCTAGAATTTCAACTCCAGTGACCGTCTTATTGGAATTTAAAAGGACAAGGAAGCTCCCCGGATAACGCCTACCCCCAATCCATAAAGCGGCGTCGGGGTCGCGACTCCGGATCCACGCCCTGGCCGGCAAGGTCCAAGAGCCCAACGACAAAAGTTTCGCCGAGGGTTTAACCATATAAACCTTCCCATCAATGAGGTCTTTTTGACGCCCCAAAAAATCCACTGTTTGGAAATGGCCACGCGGGACAAAAACGAAGGAATCCGCTTGAGGAACGATGCCCACGCGAATATCTCGTTCATGAGCCCAAACGTTTAAATGGACAAGCAAAACCGGAATTAAAACCAAGGAGCTAATTTTGAAAAATTTTTTAGAAAAGTCCGCCATCTGGCTGCGTTGAGGGAACGGGAAAATTTAAATGCCGATACGCTTTTTGAGAGGCGACTCTTCCTCTAGGCGTGCGGGACATAAAACCAGATTGAATCAGAAAAGGCTCAATGACATCGGTTAATGTATCCAACTCTTCCCCAATGGCAATGGCCAAGTTTTCAAGTCCGACCGGGCCACCGGAAAATTTTTCAATGAGGGCAAAAAGAAGCCGTCTGTCAATCGCGTCTAAACCGGCAACATCTACTTCAAGGGCATCCAAGGCATAACGAGCGATGGGGCCGTCAATGAAGCCGCGGCCTTTGATATCGGCAAAATCTCGAATGCGGCGCAAGAGGCGGTTGGCGATTCTTGGCGTTTGACGGCAACGACTGGCAATCTCAGAAGCTCCGTCATCAGACATGCGAACCTTTAAAATGCCCGCGCTTCTAAGAACTATTTTTTCGAGTTCTCCGTTATCGTAAAAACCGAGATTTCCGACGATACCGAAGCGATCTCTCAAAGGCCCGGTCAAAAGCCCCGCCCGCGTCGTCGCCCCCACCAAGGTAAAACGCGGAACCGCCAATTTCAAAGTTGAAGCGGAAGGGCCTTTGCCGGTCGAGACAAAAAAGGTGAAGTCCTCCATCACCGGATACAAAGCCTCTTCCACAATCGCGTTTAAGCGGTGAATTTCATCGATAAAAAAGATGTCTCCTTCGCTTAAGTCGGTCAAAAGAGCGGCCAAGTCCCCGGCGCGCTCCAGGATAGGCCCGGAAGAAGTCCTCAAATTAACGCCCATCTCCCGCGCCAAAATATAGGATAAAGTCGTCTTTCCCAACCCCGGCGGAGAATAAAACAAACAATGGTCCAAGGGCTCTTTTCTCTTGCGCGCGGCCTCGATAAAAACGCGCAAGTTTGCCTTCAGCTTTTCTTGGCCGATAAACTCATCCAGGGTTTTGGGGCGAAGGGCCTTATCAAAAACTTCTTCCCCCGCAGAAGTTTCAGGAGTCAAAATCGAGTCGGCTAAATCATCCATTAGAGTTTCTTAAGCGCTAGGCGAACAATTTCTTCCGCGGCGAGATTGGCCGCCCCGTTTTCGTCCATAACGGCTTGCAAAGCCGTTCGCGCCTCCATATTTTTATAGCCCAAAGCGGATAAAGCGCTTAAGGCCCGCGATAAAGAGGCGTCCGCCGGTATTTGAAAATGCTTCATTTTTTCAGGACCGGACCAAGACGCCTGCCCCATTTTATCCTTAAGCCCAGCAATTAATTTGTCCGCGGTTTTGGACGTAAAGCCAAAAATTCCGGCCAAGACCTTGGCGTCTTTTTCAATAATCGCGCGCCGAAAGTCAGGGAAAGATTTTGCCGCCTTTTCCATGTATTCCAAAGCCTTCTTGGCTCCGGTTCCTGGAATATTATCCTTAAAAAGAAGAAACGCCTCTTTTTCTTCCTTGGTTAAAAATCCGTAAAGGGTTTCTCCGCCGCCATACATTCCGGAAACTGAAACGATTTGAAACACAGTCTCCTGGTTTTGCATTGAAGACGCCCGCTCTAAAACGCTCCGAGAAACGAAAACCTCATAGCCCACTCCCGAAACCTCGACGACCAAGCGCTCGTTTTCGGAGTCAATCACTCGCCCGCGCAAACTCGCAATCGCCATGACGCCCTATCCTACCAATTTCCCGCGGAAGATTTACGGCCTTTCAGCGAAAGCAAATAATCGGCAACCGCAGAAATTTCGCCGTCGCTTAAGACCTCTCCCCAGGCGGGCATTTGAAGAAGCGGCTCGGGCCCATTGGGATCGGCTTTTTGTGGAATTGCTCCAAACTTTATTTTTTGAACCAGTTCCTTTTTAGTGAATGATTGCGACACTTGGTTAAGCGGCGGGATGAGCCCTCCAACCACGTTATTATCCGGATATCCGCCCATGCCTTTAATCCCATGACAAGTCACGCATCCGGCCCCAATATAAATCATGTGCCCGCGCAAAATGGGATCGCGGCGAATTTCCGGGGTATTCCACGGACGATGTCCGCCCCAAACCTGACCTTTAAGGCTTGATAAGTATTCGACCAAAGATTTTCGAGCGGAAGAAGAGAGATGAAAATTCGGCATCGGCGTTTTTGGATTCCAAGCCTGGGGATTTTTAAGCCAAAGATTCAGCCACTGGGCGCTTTTGCGAAAACCAACAAAAGAAAGGTCCGGGCCTTTCTGAGCTCCACCCTCCGTCCCAATTCGATGGCAAACCTGGCAATTTAAAGCTTGGTAATAGGCGCGCCCGTTTCCGCCCGCTATTTTTTTATTCGAGCAAGCGCACAAGAAAAACGCCGCTACGGCTCCGGACCAAAAATATAGGCTCAAACGCTTCATTTCGTGATATGATATTATAAAAGAGATAGGGACAGTCCCTATCTCTTGGAGGAAAACCATGGATCTTTCTTTTGGAGAAATTCTAGTCGTTTTAATCGTAGCGCTCATTTTGTTTGGCCCCAACAAAATCCCGGAATTCGCCAAACAATGCGGACGCGCCGTCAATATGTTCAAGCAAGGCCTTAAGGAAGGCTTGGAAGAAGATCAAAAATCAGAAACGACCAAGACCCCGGACGCTCTTCCTAAACTTTAAGCCTTGAACTCCAAACGGAAAGTCTTCACCGCCGGTTGCTTTAACCGCATCCACAAAGCCCATCTCAAAATGCTCATGGAAGCGAAAAACCTGGGCGATGAGCTGGTCGTGATTTTATCCAGCGACAGCCACAATAAAAAACCCTATGCGGTCCCGGCTCAAATGAGGCTCAAGTGGCTCAAAGACCTCAAAATCGCCAATTCCGTGCGAGTGGGCGAAGAAAATAGCTTTGCCGAATCTCTCCGCAAAGAAAAACCGGATATTCTCGCGTTAGGATACGATCAGAAACTGCCGGATGAAGAAACAGAACGCCTGGTGCAAAGCCTGGGAATTGAGATCGTGCGCCTACCTTGGTTTGAAGGCAAGGAAGAAGTGGTCTTTTCGGTCAAATGAGCGCAGAAATCCTTGAAGCCCCCCTTCAGAAAGACGCGCCGATGCCGTTTCTGTCTCACCTAGACGAACTCAGAAAACGGGTCACTGTTTCCGTCGCCATTCTTTCCATCGGCATCGCGATTGGATTTTATTTTTCCGGCCCCATTCTCTCTTTTTTGGCAAGACCCGTGGGGTATCTCGTATTTATGGGCCCAACGGAGGCTTTTTTTACCCGGCTCGAAGTCGCTACTTTTGCGGGACTCATTCTCACCCTGCCTCTAATTTTAGGACAGGCTTATCTTTTCGCGGCTCCGGCTCTTTCGGAGGCTTGGAAAAAACGAATTTGGACCATGCTTCCTATTTCCTATATCCTTTTTCTCATCGGCTCAGCCTTGGCCTTCTTTGTCGCCGTTCCCGCCGCGCTTAAATTTTTATTGTCTTATCGCACAGCCCGAATCAAGCCCTTAATCGGCCTTGCGCACTATTTGAGTTTTGTCGTTCACCTGATGCTCGGTTGCGGTCTTCTATTTCAATTTCCGCTTATTCTCTACGCCCTCAACCACGCCGGAGTTCTTAAAAAGTCAGTTCTGAGAGGATACTGGCGGCAAATTTACCTGGCTTGCTTTATCTTTCCCATTCTCGTCACCCCTGATCCGGTGTCTCAAATCGCGCTGGCCGCATTTTCCATTCTTTTATTTGAGGGAAGCTTCCTTCTAATGAGAAGTTAATTAATTTGGTATAATAAACAGTATGAACCACAAGAAAACAATCTCTGTTACTCTCAGCGTTATTTTATTAGGAGCCGTCGCGCGTCTTTTACCGCACCCCGCCAACATCACGCCGATAACAGCCATCGCTCTTTTAGGCGGAGCTTATTTGACTCCGGCTTTGGCTTTGACCGTCCCATTGGGCGCGCTTTTTCTCAGCGATTTATTTTTGGGCTTTCACGCCACAATGCCTTTTGTCTACGTCTCTTTTATCTTGGTCTCAGCCCTAGGGCTACTGCTTAAGAATCGCCGCAATGCGAGGACGGTTGTCGCCGCTTGTTTGGGAAGTTCCCTCCTCTTTTTTGTTCTGACTAATTTTGGGGTCTGGATAAGCTCCGGTCTTTATGCCCATAACGCCTCCGGCCTCATTATGTGTTATACGGCCGCTCTTCCCTTTTTAAGAAATTCAGCTCTCGGCGATTTATTCTTTACCGCCCTTCTTTTCTCACTTGAAACGGCGGCTCTCAAACTAATTCCGGCCGTCGCCTAAAACAAGAGGTATATTCCAATGGATACAATGAGAACGCTCTTTTTAAACCCTCCTTCTTTTGAAGGTTTTGACGGGGGAGCGGGATCCCGCTACCAAACCACCCGGGAAGTAAAGTCGTTTTGGTATCCGACTTGGCTGGCCCAACCGGCGGCGATGATTCCGAACTCGAAACTCATCGACGCTCCGGCCGATGATTTGAGCTTGGCTGAAGTTACTCAAAGGGCGAAGGGCTTTGAACTCTGCGTTATCCACACCTCGACCCCTTCTTTTGACAGCGACGTCAAGGTCGCCAAAGTTCTTAAAGACGCTTATCCTCAAATGCTGATTGGTTTTGTCGGCGCCCATGTCGCGGTTTTGCCGCAAGAATCCTTGGAAGCCGCTCCGCATCTCGATTTTGTCGCTCGCGAGGAATTCGATTACACCATTCTCGAAATCGCCCAAGGAAAACCCTGGGAAAGCGTTTTGGGAATGAGCTATCGAAAAAATGGGGCCATCGCGCATAATAACGACCGGCCGCTCATCGAAAACATGGATGAACTTCCCTCGGTCATTGACGTCTATAAAAGAGATTTGACGATCGAAAATTATTTCAACGGATACCTCCGCCATCCTTATTTGTCTCTTTATACCGGACGCGGTTGCCCGGCGCGTTGCAGTTTTTGTCTTTGGCCGCAAACCGTCAGCGGACATCTTTACCGCGTGCGTTCCGCCCGCAGCGTTCTCGCGGAGATGGCGCGCGCCAAAGAAATGTTTCCTCAAGTCAAGGATTTCTTTTTTGACGATGACACCTTTACCGCCAACTTATCTCGCGCCGTTGAAATCGCCAAGGGGCTTAAAAAACTCGGAATAACCTGGGCCTGTAATTCAAGAGCCAACATCCCTTATGAATATTTGAAGATATTCCGCGAAAATGGGTTAAGACTTCTTTTGGTCGGCTATGAATCGGGGAACCAGCAAATTCTTAACAATATCAAAAAAGGCGTCCGGACCGATATCGCGAAAGAGTTCACGAAAAATTGCCGCAAATTGGGAATTGATATCCATGGTTGCTTTATTCTCGGCCTTCCGGGAGAGACCAAGGAAACTATCGAGGAAACGATGAAATACGCCTGCGAACTCGATGTTAAGACGATTCAAGTTTCCCTCTCGGCTCCATACCCAGGGACCGAACTCTATCGCCAAGCCATGGCCAACAAATGGTATGACGAAAGCGCCCTGTCCCGCTCCGACGGCACTCAAGCCTGCACCCTTCACTACCCGCATCTTTCAAGCGCTGAAATCGAGCAAGCGGTACTTCGTTTCTATTCCCGCTTTTACGCGCGCCCCAAGCCCATTTTGAGGATACTCGCCGGAATGCTTAAAGACCCCAATGAGCGCCGCCGCCGCCTGCGGGAAGGGAAAGAGTTTTTCCAATACCTGCGCAATCGAAAAACCGCTCAAACGGCGTCTCCCGCCAAAGACATGGCGTCCGTCTAATCCGCCATGATTTTCGGACCGGGCGCCGTTCATGGGGTTTTAGCCTTTACCATTGACGGCATCGCCCTTTTTTCAATAGCCTTTTCCCTCTTGACCGCTCTTCGAGCGCCGGGGGTTATCAAGAAACGCAAATTCGAAAGCAAAGTTTACCCCCCGGTCACTATTCTCAAACCGCTCAAAGACGCGGAAACAGGGCTTTTTGAAAACCTGAACAGTTTCTGCACCATGGACTATCCCGAGT
Source organism: bacterium (assembly GCA_021796015.1). The sequence goes on along the minus strand of JAJYOT010000008.1, from coordinate 23,463 downwards.
TCCAGATTATCTTGACAGTCGCCTCTCCCGATGATTCCGCGACTCCCATCGCCGAGAAAATAAAAACCAAATTTCCGGATTTAGACATTCAGATCGTATTTTCCGGAGACAATCCCCCTCTGGGGCTCAACCCCAAAATCAACAACGTCTCCGCCGCTCAACCTTTCATCAAACACGAATTTCTGATGATCACCGATTCCGACGTAAGAGTCCGAAAGGATTTCTTAAAGCAAATGGTGGAACCACTCTTAAACCCCCAAATTGGCCTCGTCACCTCCTTTTACCAAGGGGCTCAAAGCCAAAAGTTTTGGCCCGCCATGGAGGCTTTGTCCATCAACGCCTATTTTCTCCCCCAGGCCATGACGGCCTACGCTTACGGAATGCGCTTTGCCATGGGAGCGGCGATGCTGATTCGCCGGGATGTTTTTGAGAATATCGGCGGATTCCCCTATCTGGCTCAATATTTAGCCGATGATTTCGTTTTAGGCGAAGCCGTAAAGTCCGCCGGTCTCGATATCGCGGCTTCACGCTCCTTGGTTGAGTGCGTCACGGAAGATTCCGGGTTCCTCAAATATCTTAAACATCAAGTCCGCTGGGCTCACACAATTTACAGTTGCCAACCTTTGGGCTACTTTGGACTTTTATTTCTCCATGGATTTTCTCTTCTCCTCCTATCCACGGCTCTATTGGGAGTCAATTCAACCGCCTTCTTTTTCATGACGGCCGCCCTTTTGGCCAAATTTCTGGCGCAGAGGCGAATTTTAAGCGCCGCCGGCATGAAATCAAACTGGCGCTCCTTTTTTCTCCTGCCCGCAAGCGAACTCATTATCTTTTTCGCTTGGATTTTAGGTTGGAGAACGCAGCCCGTCTCCTGGAGAGGGGAAACCTATTCCTTCTCCGGAAGGATTGAAGAACCCGTTTTGGCCGCGGCCGAAAGATGAGCGCTGGGAAAAAAACCCTTCTTTGGTTTCATCGTCTCGTCATTATCGTCGGCCTCATCACGCTTTTTTTTCTCATCCACCATCTCGGCCCTTCAAGAATACTGGCCCATATCCGGGAGTTCGGGGTTTGGGGTTTTCTGGCCATTCTCCCCATTCCTATTCTGGAACAAAGCCTGAACGCCTGGGCCTGGCGTTTTACCCTTGAGCCCCAAGACGCGGGCAAAGTCCCCTTTATGGCGTTAGCCCAGGGAAGGCTCGCGGGAGATGGCGTCAATTACCTGACCCCCTCAGCTACGGTTGCCGGAGAATTTGTCCGCCCGCCTTTTCTGGGAAACAAATTGTCTTCTGAAATAAAAAACACCAGCGTCTTTATCGGCAAACTCTCCCAAAGCCTCGGCCAAATGGCTTTTATTTTAGTCGGAATTCTGTTTCTCATCCTTGGGAAAATGAATGCCTTGGACGGAAGAGAAATCCTCTGGATTGTTTTAGGGGCTCTTTTCGTGGCGGGTCTTATCGCCTTTTCCCTCTTTATTTTGTCCTACAAAAAAAAAGATGGAAAATTTTTCTGCGATATCGGGGGGCCGTCCATTTCTGGAATTAGAAGCAATATGCGCCGCTATCTTTTGGCTCATCCTATCCGCATGGGGCTTTCGGTTTTATTTTTTACTATTGGATACGCCAGCATGATGATTGAAGTCGCGGTGATCTGCTCGTTTATGAATCTGCCCATTGACGCTTTTACGGCTCTGGTGATAGAAGCTCTCTCCAATGCCTTTGAGGCGGTGTTTTTTATGGTTCCGGCGAAACTCGGAACCCAGGAGGCGGGAAAGGTCCTTATCTTCAAGGCTTTTGGATACACGGCGGGACAAGGCCTTAGTTTCGCCATCATTCGCCATATCCGGGAAATTTTGTGGTCGTCTATGGGGTTTCTGATCTATCTGACTCACCGGACTGGGATAACTCAATATCCAAACGTTTCAGCGCCTCTAAAATCCGCGGACTAGTCAAGGTCTCAAACTCAGTCAGCGTTTGATGGGTCGGAGTTGGATGCTCGCCGTTCACGCGACTGTTTGGGTCTAAAGAGGGATGGAAATAAATTTCAGTTTCCCCCTCTGGCAAATTTTCTAAAAGGCTTAAAACATAGTCTTCTCTCATACGCCCCGAACGCAAAAGGCCGAAACAATGGGGCAAGATTTTAATTTCAGGGGCTATTTTTCGCGCTTCTTTTTTGAGATAAGGACCCAAAGCTCCAAAAGACGCGTATTCAATTTTATTGGAGCAAGGAATTCGCTTAAGATAACGCCGTCCAAGCTCATATTCCCCCGCCGGAACCCGCACGCGGAAAACGCCGAATTTCTTGCAAACGCGTAAAAGAGCGGGAAAAATAACCGGGTGAATATGGATATTGATATGCCCATCGGCATGGGTTGGCCGAATGCCAAAACTTCTGAGCTTTTCCATTTGACGTTCAATCTCTGTTTCCACGCGCTCGCGCCAAGAAGGCAGGAAGAAATACTTAAACCCATACAACGCGGGATTTGAATCGCATAAATTAAGGTGTAGACCTACTCCAAGACCCGGATTTTCTTTCGCCAGGTCCACCGCCTCTTGGGCGCAGGGCGCGTCCACGAGTAGACTTGCATAGCGCAAAATTCCTTCTTTAGAAGCGCGGATAACGGCGAGATTGACCTCGGAACTGGCCCCAAAATCATCAGCCGTGACAAACAATAGACGCTTCACTGGCAGGCGGGGGTCACCGAGGCAAACGGCGGGAATGAATTGGTCGTGGTTTGAGCCGTGAAAGTGCAAGGGGGATTTGCACCACTAGGGCCATTGGTGACCACGACAGTGAGGCCCGCCAAAGAGCCACTGATAAAAGTGCACGTGCAATTACACTGCCCCGAGGTTCCTGAACATTGAAACAACTGAGGAGGATTTCCATCACTACTACAAACCGGGTCCGTCACTCCCGCGGTCGAACTAAGTCTGTCCCAGGTTGAAAAAAACTGGGCTGCCGCGAGTTGAACGCAACGAGCGTATTTGACCTCCATCGTCGCTCGATTTGCGGCGGTATACCTCATCAAAACTAAACGCATAAGCCCCGCCGCAATTAAAACGACAACCAAGGCCGTTACAATCGTGCTTACTAAGACCTGCCCTTTTGAATATCCTGGGAAATTCATTGCAGGCGCCCGGTATCTGGAACAAAAGTCGTGTCAATCTGATAGTAAGTCGGGGTTTGTTCGACCGCCGTCGCCACGGGATACCCCACAATTAGGTGCATATCCACTCCCCCGAACTGCGAATTGAGATAAAATGGGTTTGAAAAACTGGGTTCCAGGTAGACATTTTGGTAGACCAAGGTTTGCCCCCCTCCTCCACCACACGAAATGCTCATACAACTTCCGGAACTAGCATAGCGGACCAGATCATAAGGACCAGTATATCCCGAGGGATCGCACGGAACCGCTCCTGAAGCGCAGGGATTTTGAACGCAATAGGCGAAAGAACTAATCGGCTGAGCTCCATAAATCTGATTGGTTTGAGTTCCATTGGGCAAGGTAATGGGTTGCATTGAATAATTCCCGCAACCTTGAATGGACATACTGGCGGAGCTGGATGTGGAAGGATTGGAGTAATAAGTCGCGGCTTCCAATTCAAGCCTCATTTGATCCAACGAATAAAGGGTTTCGGAGTCCACCGCACCATGGCGAATTCCCTCAAAATGTCTTTCAAGCATACTCGCGGTAATATCTATCAAACCCACCATCACAATCGAACTTAAGGCGACGGCCACGATCATCTCAACCAAGGTAAAGCCAAAGCGCGCCTTCATGGATTACTCCAGTTTATACTCACAGTCACTTGGGGGCCACCGACCTGTTGGCCCGAACTAATAGGCGGAGCCGTCACTACGTAGGATAAAGTCGCATTGTAAGGAGGCTGCCACATCCAGGGAGGCATACAAAAAGGCGTCCCCGAGCTCGTCAAGCCGTTAGATCCGACCGTCAATTGATGCGTGCCTCCCTGAAGAGCGTAACACCCGCTACAACTGTCGTTAACTCCCGAAGAAGCCCACGTCCATTGCGTGGAATTCCCGGAACCCGTCGGGCAACCCGGGGAAGACGTCGGTCCACAAATTTCCGGCATACCATTGGCATTAAAAGAACTCATATTATAACTCCAGTATCCGGTCACAAACGAATGAAGCTCATTGGTCAACTGCGTTATACATTGAGACGCCGCGTTATGTTCTTCCGTTATTTTTGATTCTCCCTTGGCGCCTAAGGCCACGCTAAAAACAGCGGAAGTCATCACCGCCGCTAGAAGGACGGCGGCTAAAACCTCGACAAGAGTCGAACCTGTTTCTTTCATGAATTTCCATCATTGCGGCGGCGAAGGCGTCTCGGTCCCAACCGTGGTAACATTTCCATTAGAATCAATATTATATCCCCAGGTCGTATAAGGAGAAGTATTCGTACAAGGAGAAGAACCCGTGCAGCGTGTCACGGTCACTAACGGCGAACAAGGAGGAGTCGTACAACTTTGGATGTTAATCGTATAAGGTTTTTCACTGTAGTTATCCGCCGGCATATAACCGCAATAAACGAGATCACAGGAATTCCCTTGAGGGCAAGTAGCCCCACTATCGCAAGTGTCAGTGATGGTTCCGCTCGGCACGTAACTCCCGTTATGGTCTACCGCATACATCCGGTCGGCGTTGCCGGCCATGGTGAGATAACCCACGGCGTCATTAGCCTTACTGGTTTCCATCGAGCGAATGTAGGAAGGGTACCCTATCGCGGCGAGTATCCCAACAATGAGGATAACCACCAGAAGTTCAATTAAGGTAAAGCCTTTCATCTCAATGTCCTCCCATCGTTGACATCTTAAATATAGGCATGAAAACCGCAAGAACAATCACGCCTACAAGGCCGCCGATACCCACAACCAGAATCGGGTCTATAATCGCCGTAAATCTTCGCGTAAATTGATCGATCTGAAGCCGGTAAAATCCGGACATAGTCTGGAGCATATCCGGCAGCTTCCCTGACTCTTCGCCCATGAACATCATCTCGGTGACTAAAGGAGGCAAAACCGCCGATTTTCTAAAGGCCGCAGATATGGACTTTCCGGCCGCAACATCAAGCCTGATAGCGGATAAGGCTATCTGAAAAATAATGTTCGCCGCAAAAACGCCTTCCAAGACCGCAATCGCGTTGAGAATACTGACGCCGCTTTCAATTAAGGTTGAAAGGGTCGTTAAAAGTCTTTCAACCATGATGTTTTTAATAAATTCGCCAAAAAAGGGAATCCCGAATATTAAATTCCACTTGGCTATTTTCCCCGCATCGGTCGAGGTATAGGATTTCCAGGCCATATATCCGCCGACGACGACGAAAATAATGAGTCCCAAATGATGAACGATGAGTTCGGAAATGGAAACGACCATTTGAGTCAGAACCGGAAGCTTGATGTTGAATTGTTTGAAGATATTGGCGAATACCGGAACGATGTGAATGACAAAAAAAGCGAGGACCCCGCCCGACATACAAGCAAGAACAGCGGGGTAAGCCAAGGCGGTGATGATTTTTCCTCTCAGTTCCGCTTGGGCCGTCAAATAATTGGCGATTTGGCGTAAAACCTTAGGCAGTTGTCCGCCCATTTCTCCCGCTTGCACCAAGGAAACCCATAAGGTATCGAAAACGGCGGGATGTTTGGCCAGGGCTTTATAAAGCGCAGTTCCCCGAGATACGTCCTGGGTCACGGCGCCAACGACATCATGAAGGCCCGGAGAATTAGCATGCTCGCCAAGCAGAGACAAAGCTCTGACCAGGGGAACTCCTCCGGTTAGAAGCGTCGACAACTGTTCTGAGAAAAAAATTAAATCTTGTTGAGCGACTTTTTTGGTTTTGGCGGAACCAGAGCCCCGCACGGAAGTCTTTGTATCCTTAGAGGACAAAGATAAAATAAAATAGCCCTTGGATTGAAGGGCCGCAACCGCTTCATTTTCATCTCCCGCTTCCAGAGTCCCGGAAACAGCCTCGCCCCTAGGGTCTTGAACCACGTATGAAAATTGAGACATTACCGCCTCCTATTCTTTCATAGTGACCGACAGCACCTCTTCTACCGTCGTCAGCCCCGATAAAACTTTGCGCCAGCCACTAGCCCGCAAATCCCACATCCCATTTTTCACCGCAACCTCTCGAAGCCGCGCCAAATCGCCGCCATATTTATAGATGATTTCTCTCATTTCGGGGATAATGCGGTAAATTTCATAAATCGCCCTCCGCCCCATATATCCGGTTTGGGCACATTTATCGCAACCCCGCGGTTTATAAAAGACGATATTGGCCGGGTTGGGAATTGAAGCTTGCGGTAAATAAGATTCCTTGATGCAAACGTTTAGTTGATCCGGATCCGGCTTATAGGATCTCTTGCAATGCGGACAAAGAATGCGAACCAAGCGTTGCGCCGCAGCCAAAAGAAGACTTCCTGAAAGCAAAAATGGTTCGATTCCCAAATCAATAAGACGCACGACCGTCGACATTGCGTCGTTGGTGTGCAAGGTGGAAAGAACCAAATGTCCGGTCAAGGCCGCGCGCAGACAGGTTTGAGCTGTTTCCTGGTCTCTGACCTCTCCGACCAGAATCACATCTGGGTCTTGACGCAAAAAAGAACGCAAGGCCGCCGCAAAGGTGAGCCCGACATCGGAACGAACCTGAACTTGGTTTAACCCGTCAAGCTTAATTTCAACGGGATCTTCAATCGTCATGAAATTAAGTTCCGGGGTTTTAATGGTATTTAAGACGGAATAAAGAGTCGTCGTTTTCCCGGAGCCGGTCGGCCCGGTGAGAAAGATAAGACCATGGGGTTGTTTGGCAGCGTCCAAGAAGTCCGCTTTTTGTTTCGGTTCAAAGCCGATTTTATCAACGTCAAGATTGACCGCCCCCTTGTCCAAAATACGCATGACTACTTTTTCTCCGTAAACCGTCGGGCAAATGGATACGCGCAGGTCAATATTGCGATTTTGAAGTTTAATCGCAAAAGTCCCGTCTTGAGGCAAACGTCTCTCTGCAATGTCAAGTTTGGAAAGAATCTTAATCCTCGAAACCAAGGATGAAAACATGGCCTTGGGAGGAGAACTCCTCTCATATAAAATTCCATCAATACGGAAGCGCAAACTCGTTCGGTTGTCGAAACTTTCCAGATGAATATCGGAACATCTCTCCGTCACGGCTTGCTTTAAAATCGCATTGATGAGAGAAATAATTTGGGCATCGCTTGAACCCGAAATAGCTTTGTCAAGGTCTACGCGAACATCCCCCGCTTCAGATTCCTCGACCATTGCAACATCGCTTCTCTTGCCCTGTTCCAAGGTTCTCGCGACAAGCCCTCCTCCCAAGCTTCCATAAAGCTCATCAATGGCCTTTAAAATTTGGGTCTTTGCCCCTACAAATGGATGGATAGTTTTTGAAGTGAGAACTCGAATATTATCTTGAAGCATGATATTGGTCGGATCCGCCATCGCGACTCCCAACGTGCCGTCTTCAAGAAACAGAGGGATTGTCAAATGTTCACGGGCAAAATTTTCCGGAATCAATTTATCCAGGCCCTGGCCTTTTTCTGGGATTAAAATTTTATTTTCCCGAGAAGCCAAAGGAATCCCTAATTGTTTGGACAAAGCGGCGGTGACGACGCTTTCTGAGGCAAAGCCAAGTTTTATCACCGCCTCCTCAAAACTGCATTGCGCCTCTTGAGAAGTTTTAAGGGCTTTTTCTTTTTGCTCCGCGGTCAGCGAACCAGAGGCGACCATCACATCGGCAAGCAACGTTTTTTCGGCCATTGAAAATTTAACCCCTTTTACAAGTATAACGGGTTTCCCTAATATGTCAAGGCCTATTAGTCATTAATAATGGTCGGGGTGATGAAGATAACCAAATCCGTGTTTTTGCGCTGAGCTTGAACGCTAGTAAACAGCCATCCAATCACGGGAATATAGCCTAGGAATGGAACCTTATCAACGGTCTTTTGCTCAGTGGAATGGAGAAGCCCGCCTAGAACCAAGGTCTCCCCATTTTTAACGCGCACCAAGGTTTGAGCGGAGCGGTTTAAAGTGTCATAGACTGGATTTGCAGCCGTTGAAATTACCGACGGCTGGGCATCTATGAAAGTTGGAGAAACCATCATCGTAATATAGCCATCGCCATTGACCTGAGGCGTCACCGTTAAAGAAAGTCCGGTATTTTTTACTGTCGGGGAATAGCTCGCCTGGGTAATTCCCATGCCGCCGCCGGTCGTCTGCTCCGACATGTAAAGCGCCGTATCTCCGCTGATTGAAATGCTGGCCGGGGTATTATTAACTGTCAAGATTTTGGGCTTTCCCAAGTAACGCGCTTCCGAACGCGAAACTAACATACGGAGGGTCACGGTCAGCTGACTTAAATTAAGAACGCTGGTCATGACGCTCGAACCCAACATGGGAAGGCCGGTCAGAGGGTTGATTCCCGCCTGGGTCGTCGGAATAGCCAAGGTCGCCCCCGATGAACCAATGCCGCCTAGGGTTGTACCCATACCACCACCCATACCACCCATCATGCCACCACCCATACCACCACCGCCACCCATCATGCCGCCGCCTTCAAGAGCCAAGGTGCTCATGACGTTTTGAACCGGGTCGAAAAAGCGCGCTTGCCCCGATGCGCCGGTTAAAACCATGGGAAAGGAAGTGTCTCTTTGACCGCCGGTAAAGGTCCCCATTTCTCCGTTGGGGCCTCCCCATTCAAAACCAAGATCATTGCTGCGATTAGAATCAATTTCCACGATCTGAGCCTCAATCATGACCTGTGGAACTTTTTTATCGAGCTCCGCGATTAATTGGTCTACTTGGGGAAAAACCTCAGGAACGTCGGTGACAATCAAAGAGTTGGTGCGCGGATCTACCGCCACTCGTCCGGCCTTGGTCAAAACCGATTGAACGACCGTCACAATGGAACTCGCGCCACCCGCCCCAGCTCCGGGCATTGCACCCATCCCTTGCGCGCCGCCTGCACCACCCGCACCCCCCATCGTAGCCCCCATTCCCAAAGCCTGACCGCCTTGACCCGGGGACAATCCACCTCCGACTCCGCCAGCTCCTCCTGCCCCACCCGCTCCTCCGGCCCCGCCAGCAGGTCCACCGCCGCCGGCGGAAGGCCCGCCCATTCCGCCCAACATTCCCGCGGCTCCTCCGGCGGCGCCCATGGCGCCTTGTTGGCCTTGGGTTCCTTGTTGAGAGATATTGACCAAGGGTATATAGGAGAGAGAATAAATGCGCGTAATAAAATTAGGCGCGTTTTTCGACCTTTTTTTAATGACATAAGTGTTGCTTCTCCCAATCTGCCGATAGGTGAGTCCCTTGATTTCAAGAAGAATCTGCAACGCTTCCCGAACCGTCACATGCTGCAAAAAGGCGGTAATTTTAATAGATTCAAGTCCTTCCGTGACAAGAAAGTTTATTTTTGCTTGAGCGGAAATAGCATCTAAAAAAGTGGCCAACGGAGCGGCCTTAACCCGAATGGAAATACGGGTGTCCAAGGGAGAAATGACCCGTTTTTTATGCGGAGCCGGCGGAGTAGAAGCCCCGATTTGTATTCCCTGCTGGGGAGAATTAACCGCAGACGGAGACGTCGCCTGATCCAGCGCCCTAGACGCGGAAGCGGCATGAGCCTTAACTGAAGAAACGCTACCCACCGGCCCCCCAGAATTAGTTTTAGAAGTCTGTATGGAGTTTTGAAACTGCGGATTGGCTTCCGGCGTTGAACTGTCGGACTGAGCCAAAGCCGTCAAGCCCGGCAACAACCCCAATTCCAAAGCGGACAAAAAGCATAAGACGCGCGCCAAGGTTCGTCCCCACGCTCTCCCGTTAGGACGCCTCATCTGGATGTTCATAGTTATTCTCCTCATGCCTTTCCTCATAGTCTTAAGGTCGGCATTGTCCCAACCTTAATATCTTTACAAGAAAGGGACTCAAAGCTTACTACTCATGACTTTGATGACTTGCCTTCCATGATATGAAAAAATCACTTTCTGCTTCTCAATTCTAACGATTTTAGCTCCATAAACCAATCCGCCTACTTTCATGATATCTCCATTAATAATCGCCTTGGCGTTGGTGGGAGACACGAAAATAATTCCCTCCAAGTCAATCAGAGTCTCAATCGGCGGCCCTTTTTTCTTTTTGGGACGATACCGAACAACCTTAGGCTTGGGTTTGGGCTTAGGCTTAGGATGAAGCAAATCATAAATTTCTTTTGCATCGGCGGGAGAAAGGGTCGGATCTCGTTTTAATGATGGAACAGCCACTTCCTGGGTTTGAAGTGTTGCGGGTTTAGCAGCCGCAAGCGCTGGAGGAGTCGCCGAGCTAAGTTTTGCAACAAAGTTTGAACTGGCTGGAAGAGAGTGCGCGCCTCCCCCCAAGGCTGTCCGAGATGAAGTAGAAAGACGGGAAATCGAAGGCACGAGGGTTTTTCTTGTGGTTTTAGCGGGTGGAACAAGAGGTTTTAGGGGCTGGGAATTAAGAACTCTTACTCCCGGTGGAGCGGAATTAAAAACCTGGCCCAAAGGGGGCGGCGCGCCCGGATAGCGCGACACGCGCTTTTCCCTCAAACGAACCCAGCCAAAATAAAAAATTAATCCTGGAAGCGCCAAGACCAAAACAAGAATCAACCAGCCGACCGGACTTTTTTTGGCCATGCCTAGGAATTTCCTCCCGACCCATTTGATTGGATCAAGGTTGAAAGCGTGCAAGTCACCTTATTTTCATCCAAGCCTTTTTTATGTATCTGCAAAAGGTCAACATGAATAAGATAACGATTGCGTTCAATCCGATATAGCCAAGCAAAAATTTCCGGGAATTTTGCCGTAAACTCAACGGTAATATTCTCCTTAATCAGTTTCTTACTCTTGAATTGGTGGACCGAGGAGATGGAATCAGGGGCGATATCTTCTTTCTGAAGAGAAGAAATGATAGTATCACTAAGCCATTGAGTTCCGCTATTAGGCGGCGGAAGACGGCGTTGAACAATCAGAAGATCTTCCATGGCGTCATTATAGGTCTTCGCGTATTTTCCAGCCGCTCTTGCAGTCCTAATCCGCATTTCCAAGGATGAGACTTCGTCATTCATCGTCTGATAAAAGAACTTATACGGCACAAACACAATCAACGCCGCCGCAATCCAAACACGTTGAAAATATTTAAGTCCTTTGTTTTGAAGGACAAAAATAGTATCGCTAAAATCCCTTTGAAGATAGCGAATTTTTCGCTCGATCTCTTTGATATCCATAATTACCCAATTTTAATTACATTACTGAACGGTAATCTCAAAGCCGGTCCTTTTCTCCTGCCTGCGCTCTTCCTCATAAGGATCTTTAACAACGGCGCCATATAAGCCTTGGTTTTGCTTCTCCTTGAACTGGATCTGAACCGGCAAATCCTTAAAGTCCGGCAATTCGCCCAATGATTCTTGGAAATTCTTGGCCGCGTCTTGTTCTTCCATAATGGAACCAGCGGTGGAGTAGCCGGATAATTTCATGGTCAGTTGGGTATCCCCTCTCACACCCGGCCTGGGGAGAGGATTATCAAACTCGATGTCGGTCAACCACATATTTTCCGGAATGTTATCAGCAATGTCTTGAAAAAAATGAGCCGGCGAATTTTTTTTCTTGCTGGCTCCGCCTAAAAAAACAGATTCTCTCTCTATTTTAGAAATCATTTTCTGAATATCATTGGGGGATTTTCCGCGAAAGAGGGCTTCCACATGAGGGTCCCTTTTAATTCCAGCTAACTCGCGCGATCTCATAAAAACCTGGAATCCGGAATAAAGCCCCAAAACGATAAAAAAGGCGGCGATGAAAACGGAGGCTCCAAAAATAAACAATGCGGCTTTCCTTTCGCCATCGGTCACCTTCATGGACGCGGAGAAATCCATATTGGCCGGAGACGGAGCGGTAAAACGGAAAGAACTTCCAATGGCGGCGCAAGGCTCGAAATCTCCGTTTTTAAGTCCCAAGGGAAGGCCAGGTTCCTTAAACTCAACCTTAAGATTAATTTCTTGGGAAAGCCCCGCAATCAAAGCTTCATTGGACGCTCCACTCACTAAACACCTCTGGAGGGGCCCCAAGCCCAATTTATGGTTTATAAAGTCAACCAAGCCGGAAATCCCCAAAATTCGAATATCGCCATTGGCATACCAATCAGCTTCTCTAAATAGAAGAGGGACCCCTTTAGCAAAACATAAGGCGCGCGCTTTTGTATCGGAAAAATGAACCCATAAGCCGACGGACTCCGCAGTGGTTTTGTCCATGGACAAAAGAAACCTTAAGTAAGCGCCCACGGAGGTTTCCATTGCGTTCATCTCCAGATTGAGGCCTTTCATCAAAGCGCCCGCTCCTTCCCAAGTGGATTTTGACGTCACGGCAAACAAAACCCCCTGCATCGGTTTTCCATCCGGGGCCGCTGTTGCGGAAGGAAAAACTTGGAAATCGCTGACAAGCCCTTGAAACGCGAAAGGAATATATTTTTTTGCTTCCAAGGGAATCGCCGTCTTCCAAAATCTCTGGTCAATTTGAGGCATTTGAAAATAGCGAAGAAGACTCAATTCTGGCGAAAGACAAACCACGACTTCTTTCGGCGCGTGAACAAGTTTTCCTAATGCCGGCTTTAAAACATCCAAGATGTCGCTAAAATCTCCCCATAATTCCGCGCCCTGCATTTGGGAAGGATCCTTAGGCGGAGGAACCGCCTTGGGCTTTGGGAGAGCGATTCTAAAAAGCTGATCTAGGACCAACCGCCCCTTTTCATTATGGGACTGGGCAATGTAAACTACGTTTGAACCAAGATAAATGCCCAGGTTTTGGGAAACCTTAAGCGCCTTGATTCCAAAAGCCCATTCATTAATGAGTTTTTCGTCCACGCTTTTGAGCTCTCCTTTTTTTAACGACCGCCCGCTTTACAATGACCACACGCTCGCCTTTTGATTTCAATATCTCGCCGCGAATCCTGAGCCTTTTTAAACTAATCCGGTATTTATTAATCAGGAGTCCCGCGACAATCTGCGCCCGCTGTCGACATAAGTTTTTAGCATTTTTCTCCGCGGGTTTGGCATAACCGATGATATCATATCCCGCTTTCCTGTTTTTAACCATTCTGCGAGAGAGTTTCAAAATTTTATTTTTCATGGCCCTACTCATTTGATAGCTGTTGGCTTTAAAAGGAATCTCTTCCACAATTCGCGGATACTGGGCCTTGGAACGCCTTTTTTTCCGGCGGACGCGCCGCACCATTTTCTTATCATACCTTGAATGAAGCTCAACGTAAGCGACTTTCTTCTGTCCGTGAAAAGATTTTTTAACCGGATGAAGGCGAGTAAAAGAAGATGAAACCTTAGCCGCTACTCTGCGCTTTAAAGAACTTTTTTTCACCACTTTGGGTTGAGTATGCTCCGCATGTTTTTTCTTAGGAATATTTTGAGTTCCCGGAGGTCCCGCAAGTTCCACCCAGCGGTGAATCGAGCGAGTTCGTCCCGCTCCGTCTTCCGCCGTCAAGAAACACTCATAAAAACCGTAGGGTTCATGCGTTCCGGAATAATTTTTTCTACCGTCCCAATAAACCTGGTGAAAGACCGGGCCGCTTCCCACAACTTCCTCGATTGTCTTGGGTTTATTATTTTCCGGGCCTAAAATCTTAAATTTCCAAAAGCGCACGCCAGAACGAGGTTTTTCAATGGAAAACTCAATGAGCGCCCCTTGCCCCTTATCCGCGCGGAAACGGGAAGAAGAAAGGCCTAAGGACAAAGGCGGCCCATCCTCATCCGGCGGCGCCTTAAGGTCCAGAGTTTCATGATAATCAAAAACAAGAATAATCCCTTTAAACGAAAGAAGCGAACTGGGAATTCGATAAGAACTTCCGGTCAAAAGTTCCGCCTGTACCCGGCTGGGAGAAATCCCCAAAGAAACCAGGGAATCGGCCACTGCAACCGCCCGGCGCATCGCGATGACTTTCACGTCCCCTAAAGCCGCCCCTTCCGGAAAAACGAAGACTTTTGCTTTTCCTTCTCCGTAAGAAACCGATGCTAAATTAGAAATAATTTGCTCCGCATTATTTTTAAACGCGACCTGCTTTTTAAACAATATATCGGAAGGCACGGCAATCGCCCAAGGCCGACCATCTTTTTTACTCAGCACGATAATTCGATGAATTCGTTTTAAACGATTGAGTCCGGAAACGGTCAAGTTTTTGATTTGTCCCTTAATTTCTCTCTGAAGAACGGCGGGGCTTACGGGCGGAGCTTGAACGGTTGTGGGCGTTTGAGGCGTTGCCGCGACAGAGGAAGACTCAGAAACGCGGGAAGAAGCGGGTTTGGAACTTGACTCTTTAGGAACAGGGCGCGAAACCGGAGAGGCTTTCGGGGCTACCGCCGCCGAAGAAGATGGGAGAGTGCGAGAAACTGCGGGTTTTGGGTTTGACTCCGCGGGAATGGAACGCGAAACCGGAGGGGCTTTGGAAGGCGCGGAATTTGTCTTTTTCGTTTTTGTTTTCGTCTTTTTCGTTTCTGATGCAGGCGAGGCGGGTTTTGCAGCAGGCTCTGTTCCCGACATGCGACGAGTGATGCGATTTAAATATTTATTGGCCAAGGCTTGCTCGGATGGACTTCCGCCATTAAGAACTTCGATAAACCGGTCCATCGCCTCGGAATCCTCTCCTTTCTTGAAATAAAAAATTCCTAATTGCATATCCCGACTTAAGGGAGGCTCCGCCCCCGAAATAATTCCGCCCCAGGCGCCGATGGCAATTGAGCCAAAAATAAAACTCCACAAAAATTTTTTCCCACTGCTTTTAGGCATGGCTAGGGCTCGTGACAAAATAATATGGACATTTGGGAGGCCCAGGTTCGAGCCCTTATCAGGTAGTTCCTTTAATTGATTCTTACCCATCTTAATTATTATTGCGCGAAAGTGTTTGCTAAATTATTACAGGCTCAAACATCTTTTTAGAGATGGGAACGGGTCAAGACTTCCAAATTCTTGCGTGCGGCGGTTAATCCCGGATTAATTTGGAGAGCTTTTTGGTAGTCGTTTATGGCTTCTGCATAATTTTTATTCAGGGTCTCAAGATAGCCCAAATTATTCCAGAAGCCGGCGGTCTGAGGGAAAACCTTGACGCCGTAAGAGAGAAGGTCCAGGGCCTCGGGCAAATACTTGACCGGATCGCGCAAATAAAGCGCGCCCAAACTATTATAGACATCTCTTAGCAGAGGATTAATCCACCAGGAAACGCGAAAGTTATTGATGGCGGCGGAAATATCGCCAAGATGATTGGCTTCGATAGAACCCTTATTAAAAAAAATCTCATCATAACCCGCGTTCGCATCCAAAGCCGCTTGGTAATTTTCTTCGGCTCTTTTAAAAGAGCCCGAACGCGCATAGGCGTTGCCTAATTCATAAATGGCGTTCACCTCCGGAGGCCCCCAGCGCTTTGAAATTTCAAGCTGTTCAACCGCTCCGGCCATATCGCCTTGCCTGGCTAGTTTAAAACCGGAGAAATAGTGAACTTCTCTTTCCCAAACACAACTCCAGCGTCCTATCATCCAGCCGCATAAACACAAGGCCAAGGCAGGAGCCCAAAAATTTTTAATGGTTTTTGGTATTGACGAATCGGCGCTTGAGACTCGCCCCACTCCCACGCTCATTCCCACCACCCACCAGAAAAGAAAAGCCGGAACCGCAAAATGAAGCGACACGTTGAGAAGATTGTCTATCGTCATGCCTAAAACTCCAGCGGCCCCCGCGGAAACCCACAAACCGGCCGAAGAATCTTCATCTTGGGAAAAATCGCGCGCAAAACGAAAGAAAATAACCCATATCCAAATAAACAACCCGAGCCCGATGATTCCCGTCTGAGATAAAACTTCAAGAATTTCGTTATGCGCGTTGTTGGCATGGGTTCTCAATCCCCAATAAAAAGGGGTCGCCCGTAAAACTGGACCTTGATAGAACGGATAAAAAAGTTCAAAAAGCCCAAAACCCTGTCCCGTCAATGGGTTATCTTTGGCCATGAGCCAAGCGCAAGTCCAAATCATGACCCTTTGATCCCACGGGCTATAAGCTTGCTTTTCTTTCCCCGGTTTTAGAATCGTCGAAGCTTCTTCCAAGCGCCCTAAGACGCTCGGGTGATATCCCGCCGAAAGCAGGCTATGCGGCCACAAAATAAAAACGGCAAGGCCCAGTCCAAAAAAAAGTCCAAACAAGCGCACTTCTTTACGGAGCGCCTTAAGAAACCCCTTAGAGAAAAAGAGAAAGGCCATCGCCACAAAGACCCCCAACCAAGAAGAGCGGGTCAAACTGCATAAAAGCCCCGCCTCCAGAGTCAAAGCGCACAACGCATATCCCGCCCGCGCAAAGCCCTTCGCTTTGGCCCACAAGATTACGCAAAAAGGAATTAAAATGACATCATATGAGGAAAGAAAATTGGGATTTCCAAAAGTCGAAACCGCACGCCCGCCATAAGGGTTCAGCGCATGCGGCCAGATGAACTCAAAATTGAAATACTGGAGAACTCCGTAAGCGGAAGCCAGAAAACCCGCGGCCAAGGCCAAATGAAGATAATCAATCGCCCGTTTCTTAGAACTCAGCCATAAACAAAGAACAATACCCAAAACCCACAAAAAAGCCCCATATCCATTCCAAACCAAGGATGGGATATCGGTAGGAGGAGAATTCAAACTTCTCATCAGCGGAAAGAAAAGCCACAAACCGCCCCAAAGAAGGCAAAAGCCCGCCCACGCCCCGAAATTAACGCCTGCGTCAAAGCCGTCTCCCTCTCGAACGGCCGCCACTCCGAGAAAAAAAGCTCCCATACAGTTAACGAGCCAAAAAATCTCATGATTCAAGCCTTCATTAAAAACAGAAGGCCGAAAAAATTTCACGTGCATAAAAAAAGCGTAACCCCAACTCCCGAAAATAATCAAGGTCCAAAATAAAAGCGGGAGATTAAGAACCGTTCTCAGTTTTTCTAATGCTTCTCGGTTTTGGAATATCCAAAGAGTGAAAGCAACTGAAAGCGAGATATTGAGAAGACAAATTTGCGTGATATACGGGTTGCGAGTTAAGTTGGTGAAGAAAATAAGCGGCGAAACAAAAAAAGCGATGACTAAAAAGAAGCGCTGGGCAATATCCAGCCATGAAAAAGATTCCGAAACGGGTTCCGCAATAGCTTTTGAGCGCGCCATCTTGTTAATCATAGGAATTTCTTCTAGCCCAATGTAAGAGTTTCTATGCTAAACTTAAAATATGAATATTAAAAAACTGACCTTCGTCTTACTCTCCGTCCTCTTAGCCGGTCATCTCAGCTTAACGCAAGCGGAAAACTTGCCGCAAACCGACTCCGCTTTTTTTAATCAAATCGGGCAAATTCAAGTTCTTCTGAAACAAAAAAGCTCCTCCTTGGGCCGTTTAACCGAAAGTAAAAAAGCCCTGGGCAAGCGGACCATTTACCGTGATATTCTCCATCGCCTCGCTAACACCAACGTTCCCCCGTCTTTTATCCGAAGCGCCATCTTCAGTCCTAAGACCAAAATCATCCCGGCCATTATTTCTCTGCTTCACAGACCCGCTGAAAAAATGCCCTACGAAGAATACCGCAAGCGCTTTATCACGAAGGCCAACATTGATTACGGCGCCGCTTTCTATCAAAGACACGCGGAACTTTTGTCTCAAATTCAAAATGATTACCAGGTTGACCCGTTAGTCTTGGTCAGCCTGGTAGGAGTCGAAACCCGTTGGGGACACGTCACCGGAAACATTCCGGTCATCTCCGCTCTTTACACCATCGCGGCCAAAATTCCGGCCCTTTCCGATTGGGCCCGCCAGGAACTTGCCGCTTACCTGGAACTCTGTTATAAAGGAAATATCCCACCCCAATCAATTGACGGCTCTTATGCCGGGGCTTTCGGCTATTTTCAATTCATGCCTTCCAGCTACAACGCCTATGCCGTTGATTTCGACGGAGACGGCGTTAAAGATTGGAAAACTTGGCCGGACGTCTTAGCCAGCGTCGCTCATTATCTCATCGCTCATGGGTACGCGCCCGGAGACTTGACCCCAGGCTCTGCGATTTGGAATTCCATTTACGCCTATAATCCTTCCGACAACTACGTCCGAGCCATTCTCGAACTACGTGGAAAGATTTCCGACAAGCTTTCCAGCGGTCATTGAAACATTGAAACATTTGTCTTCGTAAAACCGCCCAACTCTGATACAATAAAGATATGCGGTTGATTCTTCTTCTCTCTTGTCTTGTCTCTTGGAAAGCCCAAGCCGGGCCGCAAGGTCTCAAAATAGAAACCCCTTCAACCGATAATTCGCCTATTCTCACGCAACCCCAAACTCCGGATCAGAATTTAAGTGCTCCAGAAAACACGCCTCAGGAAACCTTACCGTCCGAATCGGAATCTCTTCCCGATGTTGGAACTCAAAACGCTCAAACAATTTCGCCAACCAAAACCGTTCTAACTCCTCAAACACAAACGGCCCAGAATTCACCCCCCCTAAAAACAGCTCCGGCTCAAGGAAATACCGCTCCAACAGTCGGGCAAAATCTCCCAGTAGGGCTTCCGCCGAAAAATAAAACCTGGAAAAGGCAAGAGAAAACGCTCAATTCTCTTAGAAACCAAAATATAAATTCAGAAGATGTCGCGGCTCTTCAAAGCGAATTACGGAAAATTTTTGACCGCGAGAGCGCTTCTCCTTCTCACGCACCGCAAGCGCCCACGACTCAAGTTCAGGGAAAAACGGAAAACGCTTTTGACCGTATTTATCAGGCGGCCTCCGTTGCCGCTTCCGCCTCCATTTATGATGCTCCAGTTTTATTCCAATCGGCTCTTGAAACGACAGATGAAGCCGTCAAAAAGAAAGAAATCATCCAAGCCATCGCCTCGCAATTTAAACGCGTCATCCTCCAATCGGCCGGAAGGAAATCTCAACAGGCCTTACCAAAACTCTTAAAAGAAACCGCGGCCGCCGCGCTTAACCGCAAGACCACTCTCTTTGAACGCGGCCTTAAGGCCTTTGAGTCTTGGAACTCCCTTTTAGGAAACCCACAAAAACCCCTGATTCTCAATTGGCCGGAAACCCAAAGCTATCTTCGGAATATCGAGAAATCCGCGCCACAAGAAACTGATTCTCCAATTGAAGTCAATTCCAGCTTGCGCCTAATAGAAACCCCCGCCCGACAATTTAAGGCGCTTCTCCCACCTTTTAAACTCTCTCACCTCTCTCTCAAATTTTTACCGCAAGGCCAAGTCGAAAATCTGGCTCTCATTTTCGGCAGCCAAAAAGTTTTCGCCCCGCCACTGAACCTCAGCTGGAAAGCCTTCTACGCTTTAGGAAGAAATCTCGCGGGAAAATCATCTCTTGCGGCAGCTTTAAGCGCGACGAAATACTCCGCCCAGATATTCACTCATCGCCTCTGGAATTGGTTTTGGCGCATGGTCGCAATGTTTCGCGCGCCTACGCGCGTCAATTTTGGAAATGGAATTAAGTTTCAAACTCACAATCCCGCTTTTAAACGGATCCTTCGCTTCTTGGACAAAAATCCTGGTCAGGCGACTCCAGCTTCTTCAGTCGTTTTTCTTAATCTTCAAACCTTGAGCGAACCTTTTTTTAATTTTAAGCGCGCGCCCTCCGTTCAAGATGCGGAAAATTTGGCCAAGGCCTATCAAAGTTTAAGCGGCGACTCCGCCGGCCTTCAAGGTCTTTCAGATTTGGCCCAAAGCCTTAAAGCTGCGCCCGCCAAAAGCGCGGATCCTCGAATTTTAAATTATTGGAATGAGAGAATTTACGCATCGGCCATGGCTTTTTTATTTCAAGCCTTAAAACGCGCCGCCGACAATCTGAACAAACCCGTCTTTTTCGTCTCTCACGGAAATAATCAAATCCCGACCACTATTCTTTTGGTTTCTCATAATTTAGAAAACAGCACTGCGTTTTCTTTATTGAAAGAAGCCGGCTTTGACGCTGACATCCAATCCACCTGGCTTTATGCCTTAAAATACCCCAAGCCAGGCGCGGCGCAATCGGATATCTCTCTGGCTGAGAAAATTGCGTTGGGCAAAATCCAAAGTTTGCCCCCCAAAAACCCGGTTGAAACTTTAGTTCCAAAAGAGGACACGCGCATTCGCCAAGCTGTTTTGACTTACCAAGGCATCAAGGACAAGCAGGCGCTTATCAACTGGTGGAACCAATTTGCGACAACTCCCAACGCGGCGCCCATGGCCATCGCGCTCAGCCGGCAGTTATGGGCGCTTAGGAAAAATCCTGGCCTATCCCGAAAGTCTCTGTTGGCGATATTTAAAACCCTCAAGCGCAGTCTTCCAAAACCCGACCAAAAGAGAGAGTTCAGCGCCGCTCTCAAAAGTTTCACCCATCGAAAAATCTAAGGAAACAGTCCACCCCGCCAATTCGCAAAACACTCGCTCAATAATTCTTCTGTTTGCCAATCAAAAAACGAAAAAGCTATCATGAAAGAGTCGTCTTTCGGTTGGGTGGCGGTAAACGGCAGCGAACAGCCATCCAACCGAGTAAGGAAAATTGCTTTCGGTTGGGTGGCTGAGCGGTCAAAAGCAACGGTCTGTAAAACCGTTCACGAGCCTTGCGGATTCCCCGAGGAAGAACTCAAAAAATCGCCGTTTTCCGACTAGAAACAGAACTTTTTCCTTTTATACCGGTTAATGCCATTTTATGCCGTTTTACATCCCAAGTGGACACCCAGATGGACACCTGGATTGGACCTCCAAAACGAGAGTTCACCGCCTGAAACGCTCATTCCCGTTGGCTCCTTGACTTCAGGGCGTGTTGGTAGCCCTTCTTAAAGGCGGCCAATAGCGCAAGGACTTCGTCGCATTTCCCGTCGAACGCCTCGGCGGTCAATCCAGCGGTCAATAGGTTCACGAATGAGGAATAGCGGTCCTCGGACTCTTTCAGGAACCGCTCGATATACGCCGCCGCTTCTTTCGAGGCCAATGCGCCAACCTCCCTTCCAAGCAAAACAGCTCCGGCTGTCCCATAATCCTCATGCTTAAGACCGGGTTTTTTAACGAGTCCAAAGCGCCTATCGTCCTTAACGCCGCCCGCGTAATTGAGCAACCAATACTCAATATCCTTGGCATCGTCCTTATACTTATCCCTGCCTTGGCTCTTGCGGTCAAGATAGGCGATGATTTTTAACAGCGCGAATCCTGGAACGGTAATCACCGGAACGGGAAAACCTTTTAATGAAGCGGACGCGCGAGCCGCCGCGCAAACCTCATCAAAACCCGTCACCATCATCTCGATTTCCGATTTTGGCCAAGTGAGCTTTCCCCCAGGCGCGATCCGATCTCCATAAGGAATGAGATCCACGATAGCGCCGCCGCAGTCCAAGCGGTGCTCGATGTGCCGGTTGAGCGTAAATCCCCGACGCAAGAGTTCGTCCCGCATCTTGCCGTAGGCCGCCCAGTCCTTGACATAAAAGCCAAAGTCCGCGTCGTTTGTCCGTCGGAATCGGGGGTAATCCGCTTCGATTTCCGGCGTGACCTCCGCCATCAAAGCCCCGACGAGTATGATGTCGAGATTCAGGCCCTTGGCGGCGGCGGCGACCTCTTCAACTGCCTTCCTGAGTTCATGTTCCATGCGAGAGTCCGGGTTCCAGAAAGCGTTCGTAGATCATCCTCGCCGCCTCCAAATCCCGCGCGCCGCCGGCTTCGAGGAGTTCGGCATAGACCAAAAGCGGAGTCGCCATGGGCCACGGCCCCTTGGATTGGCCCGCGATGGCGGCGGAACCGAAAAGGCGGAGAAACACGACATTGCCTCCCTCCTCATCCCGCAACATCGGCTCCCCTTCCAGCTTTGTTCGAGATTGTTCGTCCACCAAGAGAGCCACCGTGTCCGGCTCTAAATGATGAGTGATTTCCCGCGCGGCCATCCCGCCAGTCACGGCCCAATGCCCTTCCAAACCCTCCAAGCGTCGAGAAAATCCCTTCAGGATGTTCGCGGGAAGCCGTTCCTGATGCCTGTAGCGTCCCAGCAGGCAGGCGGGCCGTAATTTAAGTCCATACCCGCGAATGAAAAGTTCAAGCAATCCATTGAGATTTCCGAATCGTCGTCCGCCACCTCTCGCGGGCAAGAGCCATTGGCCGCGCCAAAGCTCCTTCATGACCAGGTGGACGGTCCCAAGGGAAACCTCCGCCCCTTCCCCAATCGCGCGCAGGGATTGGCCCAAAACTTCCGGGCGCGTAAGGAGATAATGCAACGCCTTGAGCCCCGCAGGTTCGATAAGTCTTCCCGGTTCGGCTTTCAGGGGCCTCATCGGCTTCTTGCCTCGTATGTCCACCAAAATCCAAGGAGGTTTTCTGATAAAGGCGTTCCCTTCGGCATCGGCGAAAAATACTCCCGCTTTTCGGAATTCCTCCGCTACGGATTCCGCAATCCAATCAGAAAAGACCAGCGCGCCGACGCCATGGCAGGGCAAATCCCGAAACCGATGGATGATAGGGAACGCCTGGTTTCGACTGACAATCCGCCTCTTGACCTCTACCGCCAACTTAAGAGGGGGCTTATCTCCCAACCAAAGCTCAAGCTCATGGTCCGGCGCGCCCCGCCGTTTTAGGCGTATCGAAAAATTTGATCCCAGGGCTTGCCGTAACTTTCCCAGACAAGCCGCAGTCAAAATGTCCTCACCTTCATTCTTTAGAATATCAATGTTCATTAATAATGAACATTGTAATATAAAGAACATATATTGTCAATGTGTTTGCCGCGTAGCTGTCCCATACTTTACTTGCTCAAAAACGCCTAAAAAGTTCCATCCGCCGTCACCTTTTTCCGTTTTACGCGAAGGATGAAATCTCCACGCGCCTTTCATTAAGCCACGCTTCTATTTCCCTTAAGTCGAAGCGCACCGAACGACCCATCTTAAGGCGCTGTCAACAAATAATATGAACAATTTGGTCAGGTAAGTTTGGAGCGAGCCGAAGCGCGGCGAGGCGAGCATATCGAGATATGTGAGCCGAGCCTCGCAAAGGCGCAGCCCAAAATCGCCTGGCCCCGAAGGGGAAGCCCATCTTCGAGCCGAATTCGAGGCGCGAGAAGCGAGCATAGCGAGCCTATGCGAGTGCCGAGCAACGAAGAAGTCGGCTCGAAGATGGGCTTCCAAATTTGTCCATATTATTTGTTGACAGCGCCTAAGATGCGGAATCTTTTTCTGGTGAGTCCAGGTGTAAAGCGTGGCCACGGGGGTTCCCATATACTCCGACAATTCCTCGATTCGGAGAAATCTCTTCTCCAAGGTAGTTGCGCGTTCATCTTCCATTACGACGTCGGTTTCATTTGTTGTCATGTTTTCCTCCTCAATAAGGGCGGATATGTCAGGGAATACCGGTATACGAACTTGAAAAAAGTCTATACGCTGAGCAGTCTGGGGCATGGGGAACTGCGCGAAAGGGATAAA
>JAJYOT010000050.1 GCA_021796015.1 bacterium | reverse complement strand
ACGTTGGGAGTTTCTTTCTTGGGAGTTCTCACCTGGAATCTCGCGATGGAACGGGTTTCGGCTTCCATCCTGGCTAATTTTATTTTTGTTCAACCCCTCTTAGGGGCTCTTTTAGGGGTTTTTCTTTTGGGAGAAGGCCTCAACTGGGGGAGTTCCTTGGGCGGCGCCTTTATTTTAGCCGGAGTCTATTTCGCGGCTTTGGAAAAATCGCCGATTAAAAACTTGTAGAATTAAAATATGGATTTTAATTTAACCCCCCGCCATCTGGGGCTTCAAGAGCGGATGCGAGATTTTTGCGATCAAAAGCTCGCCCCTAAAGCCAAAGAACGAGACCAAAAAGAAGAATTTTCCTGGGAAGCAGTTCCTTTCCTTAAGGAAATGGGTCTTTTGGGGATTCCGTTCTCTAAGAAGTATGGCGGGCTTGGAGAAGATGAATTAGGTCTTTGCGTGATTTTAGAGGAATTGGGCCGGGTGGACGCTTCGATTGCTTTGACGATTGAGTCTCACAATGGACTTTGTTCGAGCCAAATTTACCTTCACGGAAGCGAAGAACAGCGTCAGCGTTATATTCCACGCTTGGCCTCGGGGCAAGACCTAGGGGCCTGGGCGTTGACTGAGCCGGGCGCGGGCTCGGACGCCGCCTCCATTCAAACCCGGGCTGAATTTGACGGAACCCATTGGATTCTCAACGGTTCTAAAACCTTTACCACTCAAGGTTCGGTGGCCGGAATTTATGTCATTTTTGCCAAGACCTCCGCTGAATTTACCGAAAATGGGCGGGAAGGTTTAAGCGCTTTTGTCGTGGAGAAAGGAACGCCCGGGCTTAATATCGGAAAAATTGAGAAAAAAATGGGGTTGAGGTCTTCTGACACGGCGCAACTACATCTTCACAATTTGAAACTCCCCAAGGATGCGCTCATCGGTAAAGCGGGCCGCGCTTTCCGGGACGCGATGGTTGTCTTGGACGGCGGTCGCGTCGCCATTTCGGCAATTTCGGTCGGTATTGCCCGCGCGGCTTTGGAAGAGGGAATTCGCTGGGTTAGGGAACGGCAAGCGGATTACGGGATTTTGCCTGAAAACCCAGGGTTGACCTACGCCCAGAGAGTTCTCGCTCAAATCGCTTCTGAGGTGGATGCCGCCCGGCTTTTAACCTATAGGGCCGCGTTTTTGATGGATCAAAAACGCCCTTACTCTCAAGAAGCTTCGATGGCAAAGCTCATTAGCGGAGATTTGGCGGTTCGGGCGACCAGCGAAATTTTAGATCTCATTGGTCCCGAGGCGTCTTCCCTTGAATGTCCTGTCCAGCGATTTTTTAGAGACTCCAAGCTCTATCAAATTGGGGAAGGTTCTTCTCAAATTCAACAGTTAGTCATTTCTCGCCATTTGTTGAAGAATTTCCCAGGCCCTTCTTCGGTGAAAGCCTAGGATTTCTCTTCCTCATGAAAGAAGCGGAGCTTATCGAGAAAAGTAAAGCTGGGGACGTGGAGGCTTTTTCCCAACTCATTCGTAATTACGAAAATAAAATTTTTAGTCTGGCCCATCATGTTTGTGTCGGCATGCCTTCGGATGCGGAAGACGTCTATCAGGAAACTTTTCTCTCGGCGTTCAAAAATATTAAAGGATTTAAGAACCGCTCGAATTTAGGGACCTGGCTTTACCGCATCGCGGCAAATCTCTGCTGGGTTCGCTTCCGTAAGAAAAAACGAGAACCCGTGGTTTCTTTTTTGGAACGCAGGCGTCCGGATGAAGAAGGCGGGTCCTGGGAGTTTAAAGACTGGTTTCCAAACCCCGAGGAAATTTCGCGAAAGAAAGAATTGCAACAGGCGGTGGCCAAGGCCTTGTCGGATCTTCCGGCGGACTATCGTCTTGTTCTGACTCTGCGGGATATCGAAGGCCTCTCAGCCGAAGAAACCGCAAAAATTTTAAAGCTGAGCGTCCCTGCGGTTAAATCCCGTCTTCATCGTGGACGAATGTTTCTGCGGGAGCGTTTTGAGATTGAGTTTAAAGAGAAAGTCAGATGAAAGACCCCCACTGTAAGAATCTTTCCCGGAAGATGTCTGATTATATTGATGGAAGCTTGGATTTTAAGACTCTCTCTAAAATTACATCTCACCTGAAAGAATGTAAACCTTGCGTCGTTCTTTTTAAGACCATCAGAAAAACCGTGGGAATTTTAGGTTCTCTTAAGGTGAATGTCTCGACTCCGCCTAGAGCTAAAAACCATTTGAGAGAAAAACTAAAATCTGTTTCCCGCTGAAATTGATTTAGAAAGTCTGAATGTTGGTCCTGATCTTTTGAGCGGATTGGTAAAGCTTAATATAGATCTTGGCGGATTTTTCCCACGAGAAGTCTCCCTGCATTCCACAGCGAACGATTTCTTTCCAGGAAGGCGTGGTATAAGCCTTGAGCGCGCGGCTGAGCGCCCGTTTTAAATCTTCGACGTTTCCAGGTTCGCAAAGAAAACCGTTTTGTCGGTCTTTGGGATTTTCAAACACCGTGTCGGCTAAACCTCCGGTTCGGCTGGCGATGGGTATTGAGCCGTAGCGCATGGCGATCATTTGGCCTAACCCGCAAGGCTCAAAGCGAGAAGGCATCAGAAATAGATCGGAGCCGGCATAGACCTGATGGGCGAAGGCTTCGTCAAATTGAGGGTGAAAATAAACGCGTTCGGGAAATTCTTTGGCGAAATCCGAAAAAGCTTTTTCGAGTGAGGGGTCTCCGGTCCCAATGACAGCGAGAGAGATGCTTCCAATAGAGGTTTTGATGGCTTCCAGGGCGAGATCAAGCCCTTTCTGGCGGTCTAGCCGCGAGACAATTCCGATGAGCGGAGTTTGAATTGGAATGTTGAGCTTCCCTTTGAGGAAAATGTCTTGTTTGGCTGAATTTTTTCCTTCAAGGTGATTTCCTGCGGAATAATTTTTCTTAAGAAGCAAATCTTTGCCGGGATCCCAGATTTCCGTGTCCAAGCCGTTAAGAATCCCGTGGAGATCGGAACTCCGATGTTTTAGGAGGCCTTCAAACCCAAATCCTCTTTCAGAAGAAGCCTGGATTTCCCGCGCATAGCTGGGGCTGACGGTGTTGAGAAGGTCGGAAAAGATGAGTCCTGATTTTATGAAACTCATTTGGCGGTAGAATTCGAGTCCCTCGGAATTAAAAAGGAGGGGATCGATTCCACATTTTTGAACGCTTTCCGGCGGAAAATTTCCTTGATAGGCGAGATTGTGAATGGTAAAAATAGTTTTCGAGTCGGTAAAAAAATCATCCGAGCGAGGGCTTTTGAGAAAAGCGGCGATAAGACCGGTTTGCCAGTCATGGGCGTGAATAATATCAGGTTTAAAATTGATCGCTTTGGCCGTTTCTAAAACGGCCTTGGCAAAAAAAGCGAAACGAATATCGTTGTCGGGATAGTCTCGGCCGGCTTCTCCGTAAAGGCCCGGGCGATCGTAAAACTCGGGATAATCAATGAGGACTACTTTGACCTTCTGGCGCTGAAAAATCCATGCTTGGCTATTGAATACCGACATCCCCAGAGAAACGGAAAGAGAAACTTTTTGCGCATTTTTCGTCCATTGTGGAGAAACCACGCGATATTTGGGGGAAATGAGAATGACTTCATTTCCAAGATTAGAGATAGCTTGGCTCAAGGCCCCAGCGACATCGGCCAGGCCGCCGGTTTTGGAAAAAGGGACCGCTTCCGAAGCCGCGATTAAGACCTTCATGATTATTCTGCCGTGGTGGGTGGTTCCGGGAAAGTTTCTTCAACTTGCGGAGTTTCTTCCGCGATGAGGGGAGGCTGCGGCGGCAAGGGTTCTTCTCGGAGAGGCGGTTGAGCGGCTTGAGTTCCAGAAGCTTCAAACTGTTCAATGGGAGGAAGTTCTTCCAAACTCTTGAGGCCGAAATGTTTTAAAAATTCCGCGGTTGTCTCATACATTAAGGGCCGTCCGATAGTTTCTTTCCGGCCCGCGACGCGGATAAGTTTTTTTTCAAGAAGGGTTTCTAGTGCCGCGATTACGTCCACTCCGCGAATGGTTTCGATTTCGGCTCGGGTGAGAGGTTGACGATAGGCGATGATGGAAAGAGTTTCATGCGCCGCCTTGGAAAGTTTGAGAGTCATCTTGTCGGCGAATAATTTGCGGATAATGGCGGCATACTCTGTTCTTGTCGCCATTTGAAAACCGCCCGCAATTTCAAATATCCGGAGGGCGGAATTTCTACTTTGAAGGTTTTCTTCCAAATCTTTAATCGCGGATTCGAGCTTGGAGATATTTTTTTCCTTGGTAATTTCTCCAATGCGTTTAAGCGGGAGAGGGCGATCGGTGATAAAAAGAAGGGTTTCAATCATTCCCATTAAAGGGAGAGAAATTTTAGCCGAGGAAGTTTTTTCCTCTTCAGATTGCGGAATTGAACCCGTTTCCATTGACTGGGACGGGAGATTCGCTTCCAATGTTTCTGTTTGAGTCTGAAGGGAGGGGTGAGATGTTTCCATTTCCATTTTGAACCTCTTTTTTGAAGATCAGGATCTTGCCAAAATTTGAATCTTGCCGAATAAAAACCTTTTGAAGGCGAACGAGCTCAAGGAGGGCTAAAAAGCAACTGAGAATTCCTCGGCGTTTTTTCTCGTCATTAAAAATATCTTCCCAGGCCAAGGCGGGGCGGCTTTCGAGCATTCTGGAAATTTTTTCAATTTTTTCTTCAATCGGGAATTCTTCTCCGATAAGTTCGCGGGAATCTTTTTCTCCTCTCTCGTAAATTTCCTTAAGCGCCGAGAGAAGGTCAAAAACGCCCACGGAAAGGGTTTTTTCGGAATCCTCGAAATGAGGCGTCCCCCGGTAGAAAACATTTTTAAAATCTTCTCCTCGGAGTTCCAAATATTCGGAAGCGGCCTTGAACTTTTGATATTCGAGAAGTTTTTCCGTCAAATCGGATTGGAGGTTTAACTCTTCTTCCGTTGTGGCGGGGGTTTTGGGGAGAAGGGATTTCGCTTTAAGAAGCATTAAGGTTGAAGCCATCACCAAAAATTCGCCGGCGAGATCGAGGTTGAGATCTTTCATGAGTTGCAAATATTCGAGATATTCGCGCGTGATATGGGCTAGGGGAATATTATGAATGTCGAGATCGTCTTTCTTGATGAGAAAGAGAAGAAGGTCCAGCGGACCCTCAAAAACCTCGAGGTGAATGTCGAGCGTTGGAATAGGCATTGGCCTATTATACGAGATTCATCGCCCGGCGAACACGGTCCATGGCTAAAGACGCCGCAGTTTTGGCTTTTTTCTTTCCAGATTCCAGAATTTCGGAAACGGTTTTTGGGTTTGAGCACAGTTGATTGCGTCTTTCCCTGAACTCGGCAAAGGGCCGCGTCATTTCCACCAAGAGATCTTTTTTGCAGGCGACGCAGCCGACTTTTCCGGCTATACAATCCTTTTTGCGTTGCTCGATGAAATCTTTGGGCGCGTAAATTTTGTGGAGTGAAAATGCGGCGCAACCCGGAGGGTTTTCCGCGCAGGGCTCGGGATGACCGGGGTCGGTTGCCTTGATTCTAGTTGGGTCGGTGTAGAGGGATTGTATTTTTGTCTTAAGGGCATCCTCGGTTTCCAATAGCTGAATTGTGTTGTCGTAGGATTTAGACATTTTTCGCCCATCGGTTCCTGGTATCTTGGGCGATTGAGTGGTCAGCGCTTTCGGTTCAACGAAGGTTCCTGGAAAAAAGCCGTTGAATCTTCGGACGATTTCTCGGGCCAGTTCGATGTGCGGCAGTTGGTCTTGACCCACTGGGACCACGCTCGCGTTATAAAGAAGAATGTCGGCGGCCTGGAGAACGGGATAGCCGAGAAAACCAAAGGTGCGAAGATGTTCGTTGGGACTTTGTTCAATCTTTTCGCCGCGCGAAAGCCAGGAAACTACAGGACCACCAGATGGTGGAAGAGGGTTTCTTTCATAATGGCCTTGAAAAGCACGCTCTTGAACTTCTTTTAATTTTTCTTTCAATGTGGTTTCTTTTGTTTTAGCCAATTCCTGTAACTGCTCTTTCCAAGTGGGATTATTTTCCAGCCAGGATAAGGGGGTCGTCATTCCCAAGAGAAGAGCCAGTTCCGCATGTTCGGAAACATCCGATTGCTTAAATATGACGCATTTTGAGGGGTCGAGCCCCGCCGCGAGCCAATCGAGAACCATCTCGCGGATGTTTTCCTGAAGTTTGGAGGTGTCGGCGTATCCGGTCGTAAGCCCATGCCAATCAACCACGCAAAAATAGCAGGAATACTTGTTTTGAAGGTCCACCCAGTTTTTGAGTGCGCCAAAATAATTGCCGAGATGAAGCCGGCCAGTCGGGCGCATTCCGGAAAAAACGACGGTCTTTGAGTCGTCCTCACTTGACGCGGAGTTGATTAACTTGGTATCATTCATTGTCGGACTATTTTAAATATTAGCAGTTTTCCTTGAGGGAATATAAACAAGTTTACTAAAAACAGCGTGCAGGTTCGGATTAATAACCGCATTTCGGCCAGAGAAGTTCGGGTGATTGATTCCGATGGGACTCAGGTGGGCGTTCGTCCGTTGCCGGAAGCCTTGGCGATGGCTCGGCAAAGAGGGTTGGATTTAATTGAAATCGCGCCCACGGCCAACCCGCCGGTCTGTAAGATACTAGATTTTTCAAAGTATAAATACGAGCAGGAAAAGAAGGAAAGAGAAGCCCGCAAGAACCAAAAAGCGGGAATGCTCAAGGAAGTGCGTTTTAAACCCCATATTGGGGTTCATGATTTAGAAGTTAAGATTAAGCAGATCGGGGAATTTTTGGCCGCCCGCGACAAAGTGAGGGTGATGGTGGTTTTTCGCGGACGAGAAATGCAGCATAAGGATTTGGGAATGAAGTTGTTGGACGATATTCGGGTCAGGCTGGAGCCGACGAGTTCCATTGAACAGGCTCCCCAAAACGACCGAAATCGTCTTTTCATGACGCTCATCCCGAAACATTAGTCCCTTTCCTTAATGATCTTAAGGTTGGGACAATGCCGACCTCAAGATTATGAGGAAAGGCAGTAGTCCCTTTTAGGAGAATATCATGCCCAAGATAAAGTCGCACAGCGGAGCGAAAAAGCGGTTTTTAAAAACAGGAAAAGGCCTTTGGCGCCACAAACGCGCGGGCAAGCGCCATCTTCTAGCCCCGATGTCTTCCGGTCGGAGCCGTTTTTTGAGCGGAAAAAACACGCTCAATAACGTGGACGGAAAAACTATTTCGCAATATCTGCCGTATCGGTGAGGAGTTATGAGAATTAAATCCGGCGTTACGACTCGAAGACACAAGAGAAAATATTTTAAGCTCGCCAAGGGCTTTTATTCGGATAAGAGCCGCAAATGGCGCATGGTTAAACAGCAGGTGGAAAAGTCCTTGACCGCCTCTTATTCCGGTCGAAAGGACCGGAAAGGAGATTTCCGCTCTCTTTGGACGCAACGCATCAACGCCGCTTGCCGCGAGCAGGGAACGACTTATTCTCGCTTTATCGCGGGACTCAAGAAAGCCGGAATCGCGCTTAACCGCAAGATGCTTTCCGAAATTGCGGTGACCGACGCCGGTTCTTTCAAGCATCTGGTCAGCCTCGCGGGAGCGTCTGGAAACTCTCAATCTTCGGCAAAAGCGGCCGCCTAAGACGACTTTCGCCGAGTCGAGGGGCAAAATAAGAGATGAATTCCTCGGATTGGGAAAGAGCTCTTGAAAAAATTGCCCGTGCGGTAGCCTCCGAAAACTTTGACGCCGCTCTAACCGCGGAGGATTTAGAGAACCTTCGTATTCATTTTCTTGGGCGCAAGTCGCCTTTAAACGAGCTTCTAAAGTCCATTAAGGATCTTTCCCTTGAAGATCGGAAACTCTTGGCTCCGAAGGCGCAACAAATTAAATCCCAGTTGGAAGAGAAAATTGAAGCCCGCGCCTTAAAAATTAAGAAATTGAGTTTTGAAGCGGAGCTAAAAACTCAAGGCCTGGATTTAAGCCTCCCGCCTCTTTTCCCTTTAAGGGGTCGTTTGCATCCGCTGACAAAAATGCAAGACCAGATGGCTCATATTTTAGGGTTGATGGGGTTTTCCTGGG
This sequence comes from bacterium, assembly GCA_021796015.1. The sequence goes on along the minus strand of JAJYOT010000050.1, from coordinate 5,239 downwards.
CCGAAGGCCCGCTCATTGAGGATGACGAACATAATTTTACGGCTCTCAATATTCCCGAACATCACTCGGCTCGCGATATGCAAGACACTTTTTATGTCGAAGGGAGCAAGGTCTTGAGAACGCATACCTCTCCTGTTCAGATTCGCGCGATGAGAAAACAAAAACCGCCTTTGCGAATCATTTGTCCGGGACGAGTGTTCAGGCATGAGGCCGTGGACGCCACTCATTCCGCCGTATTTCATCAGGTGGAAGGGTTGTATGTGGATCAAAACGTGACCTTTGCCGACCTGAAGGGCGTTTTGGAAGAATTTCTCAAAGCTCTTTTTGGCCCCCGGATCAAGGTTCGCTTTCGCCCGTCTTATTTTCCGTTCACCGAGCCTTCGGCGGAAGTGGATTTATCATGTTTGTTTTGTTCGGGGACAGGGACGGGAGAAAATGGGCGCCCGTGCGTCATTTGTAAGAAAACAGGTTTTATCGAAATTCTGGGGGCCGGTATGGTTCACCCAAACGTTTTTAAAGCCGTGGGCTATGATCCTGAAATTTGGTCGGGATTTGCGTTCGGGATTGGAATTGAAAGGGTTGCGATGCTTAAATGGCGGATTCAAGATATTCGCAATTTCTATGCGAACGACGTTCGGTTCCTTTCCCAGTTTGAAGATGAGGAGTTGTCTCTTTTCGCTTAAATGAAAATATCTCTTTCCTGGCTTAAAGAACATTTGGAATTTAATTTTTCCGCGGAGGAATTGGCGGGGAAATTGGCGGCCTTAGGTTTTGAGGTGGAATCTATTGAAAAGAAAGGGCCTCAGTTTAAAGGGGTCGTTTCCGCCCAGATACTCCAAATTGAGAAACACCCAAACGCGGATCGCCTCAGCGTTTGCCAGGTGACCGATGGAAGCGATAATTTTACGATTGTCTGCGGAGCTAAAAATATCGCGGTCGGCCAAAAAGTGCCTTTAGCCAAAATTGGGGCCGATCTTCCAGGGGGAATGAAAATTTCAAAGTCCAAAATACGCGGGGTTGAGTCCTCGGGCATGATCTGTTCCGGAAAAGAACTGGGGTTAGGGGCTGAAAATGGCGGAATTTTGGTCTTGGATCAGGAATTATCCCTGGGGAGAGATATGGCCATGGCCTTGGGGGAAAGAACCGAGGTTCTGGATGTGGCAGTCACGCCCAATCGCCCGGATTGTCTATCCCATTTAGGGCTGGCCCGGGAGCTTTCTTCTTCGCTCAATCTTACGCTTAAAGATTTTAAGATTCCGGCCTTAAACGTTTCGGATTTGGTTCCGTTTAAAATTGTGGTTGAATCCGTGAAAGATTGTCCGGTCTATGTGGGGCGGGTTTTTGAAAATCTGATTGTGGGTCCGAGTCCTTCTTGGTTAGTGGATCGCTTAGGCTCTGTTGGAATTAAATCCATTAATAGTATCGTGGACGTCACTAATTATATCCTCATGGATTTGGGGCAACCCTTGCACGTTTTTGACGCGGATGTTTTAGAGGGAAAAGAGATTTTTGTTCGCCGGGCGCGCGCGGGAGAATCCTTGACGGCCTTAGACGATAAAAAATACGATCTGAACTCTGAGTTTTTGGTTATCGCCGATCAAAAATCTCCGCAGGCGATCGCGGGAGTGATGGGGGGGCTTTCCTCGGCCGTTTTGTCAAAGACTAAACGCGTATTTTTAGAAAGCGCTTCTTTCAACGCGGCCTTGATTCGACGGGCGGCTCAGGGCCTGAGACTTAAGTCTGAGTCTTCTTATCGGTTTGAACGTGGGACCGATCCCAAGCTTCCGGAAATCGCCTCTCTTAAAGCGGCTGAATTAATTTTGTCTCTGGCGGGTTCGGCGGCCAGGGTTTCCACCCCCGTCGTTCAAAAAGACGCTCAAGAAAATTCCGCGATTGTCGTTTCTTCCGCGCGAATCAACCAAATGCTGGGCTCTGATTTTAAGACTGGGGAAATTAAAAATGTTTTTTCAGGCCTTGTTCGTTTTGGGGGAAGTTTGAAAATGGAAGGGGATTCTTTTTTCATGACTCCGCCCTCCTATCGCCTGGACCTCAAAGATCGGGCGGATTTAGCGGAAGAGGTTGCCCGGGTTTTGGGTTATGACCAAATTCCCGTCCATCGCCCTCAGGTTCTTGCCGCCGCCGCCCGTAAGACTCCTCTTTCCGCGCTGGTTGGCTTTTTGGCGCGACGTCTTAAAGACGCGGGCTTTTTCGAAGCTTATAACTACGATTTAATTTCGCTTGCGGATTTTGAACTTTCAGGAGCCGAGATAAAAAAAGGCGTGCGTCTGGATAATCCCCTTTCGGAAGATATGACGATTTTGCGCCCCACGCTTTTAACCGGGCTTTTGCGTAACGCTCAGTATAATTTTAATCATGGCAATTTTTCGTTTCGTTTATTTGAGAATGGAACCGGTTTTTACGACGGAAAAGAGAATGTTCTTCTTTCAGGCGTGGCCGTGGGCCGGTTTCCGGAGGTTTATTGGAAAGAAGGGCGCGTGATTGAAAATGATTTTTACGCGGTTTCGGGCGTCTTGAAAGATTCTTTATCGGCCTTTCAACTTGAGAGTTCTCCCTTTAATTTAGGCTTGCCTTATAACCAAAAATTATTTCATCCAAGAAAATCAATTGAGTTTAAATGGCAGGGGCAGGTCATCGGCGTTTTGGGCGCCCTTCATCCCGAGGCGGCGGCGCGCCGGGACATTCCTTCGAGTGCGAAAGACGAAGTTTTTATTTTTGAGTTGAATCTTTCTGGGCTAGAAAAAATAAACCCGGCGCCGGTTTTTTCAAAGCCTCTGAGCGAATTTCCATTCTCCTGGAGGGATATTTCCGTTCTCGTTCCGGAAGATATTCCCTATGCCGAAATCGCGCGGGCGCTTTGCGCGTTCAAGCTCGACGAACTCAAAAAGACGGAGTTAGTTGATTTGTTTGTTGGAGACAAAATCCAGAAAGGCTTTAAAAGCTTGACTTTGCGGCTCACCTTCGGGCGCGATGACCGAACGATGACGGACCAAGAAGTGGAGGCTTTCGTGACAAAGATTTTGGAGAGTTTGAAAAAAATCGGAGCCGTCCTCAGATCTTAGAGGAAAAGAGTGCTAATCCCCGATAAAATCAAAAGATTAGAAGATTTGGTTTTGGAGGCAAGTCATGCTCTTAAGAAATTGCGGGGGGGCAACGCCAAATTGCTTAAGACCAATAAAAATTTGATGGATGAAAATGAGCGCCTTAAGACTCAAATTCAACATTTATCCCACTATCCGGTTCGGCAAAGGCGTCTGCGGGAACGGCTGGAAAAAATAATTCATAAATTGGACAAAATAAGCGGGGCCGCGAAATGAACGAAAAAATCGACATTGAAATTTTCCGCCGTAAATTGACGGTGGGAATCGAGGGTTTGACTCCGATTGAGATCAATGCTTTAGCCCGAACGGTTGAAGCGAGGATGGAACAAATTTTTAAAGAAAATCCGCTAATTGCCGACAGTTCTAAAATCGCGATCTTGGCGGCCTTGTCTTTTGCGATGGAAAACTTTAAAAAAGAAGAAGCCGTCAGCGCGGAAGCGAGAGCGCTTGAAAACAAGGTTGACCACATGCACCTGTCTCTTCAAGGAGCTTTGGCCCTAGGCGATGAAGACTGAGTCTTTATTCGGTTCCTTTGATTTCGCCGTTGATTCTCCCTTGTCCTGGCGTTTGGCTCCCAAGACCCTTAAAGATTTTTTTGGTCAAAGTCATCTTTTGGCCCCCGGAAAAATTCTTTCCCAGATTATCGCCGGTAAAAATTTCTCTTCCTCCATATTTTTTGGCCCTCCGGGGTGCGGCAAAACGGCCTTAGCCCGTTTAATCGCCCGCGAATTGGATATGGAGGCCACGTTTTTAAACGCGGTCGCGTCCGGAGTTTCTGAATTAAAAAAAGCTTTGGACCTGGCCCGAGAACGGCGGCTTTTCCAAAACAAACGTTCTCTTTTGATCATTGATGAGATTCACCATTTTAACCGAACCCAGCAGGACGTTCTTTTGCCCGCGACCGAAAAAGGGGAGGTCGTCTTAATCGGGCTGACGACCGAAAACCCCTCTTTTTATGTCAACGCCGCGCTTTTGTCTCGTCTGGCCACTTTTGAATTTAAGCCGTTGACGGAACAGGATTTAAAAAAAATCCTCAATGCGGCCTTGGAAAATGAGGAAGTTAAAAAAATGAAGGTCAGAATGGATGGGGACGCTCAAAACCATCTTATTGTCGATTCCTCGGGAGATGCCCGAAAATTAATCAACGCTTTTGAGCGGGCGGTTTTGTCCGCTGAGATTAATCCTACTGGAGAACGCCGGATTGACCTAAATGGTCTTGAGTCGAGCCTTCAAAAACGCGTTTTGCGCTACGACAAAAAATCAGACGATCACTACGATCACATTTCCGCTTTTATTAAATCTCTCCGCGGTTCGGACCCTGATGCGGCCCTTTATTGGATGGCAAAAATGCTTAAAGCCGGCGAAGACCCGCGTTTTATCGCTCGTCGTCTTTTGATTTGCGCCTCTGAAGACGTCGGAAACGCGGATTTCCGCGCGCTTTTAATTTGCAATGCCGCCTTTGAGGCGGTTGAGAAAGTGGGAATGCCGGAGGCCCGGATTATTCTCGCTCAAGCCTGCGTCTATGTCGCCTGCGCCCCCAAATCAAACGCTTCTTATTTGGCGATAGACGCCGCGATGGAGGAAGTGGAAAAGGGGCCCGCGCGCGAGGTTCCTCATTTTCTCCGAGATTCAAATTTAGATTCCAAAAGCCGAGGACACGGAGCGGGTTATCAGTATCCGCACGATTTTCCCGGGCATTACGTCTTTCAGGAATATCTGCCGAGTCCTGTTCGGTTTTATCATCCGACCGAAGAAGGAGACGAAAAACGCTTGTCCGCGCGACTTAAGGAATTGAGAAAAAAGACGAATCGGTAAGGGCGAGTCTCCGATTTTGACACCCGGCCCTGAAATTTGAGTCAATAGGTCCATGATGTCCGTCGGTCAATCATGGAAAGGTCGTGGCGTTTTTGTTTTTTTTCTTTTTCCGCTAGTTTTATTATTCGCGTCTTCTCCTTTAAGAGCGCAGGTGAAGGTGTTGGCGACGGCGGTTCCAAGCGGCACGGTGCCAGATGAGATATCGTATCAAGGTCGGCTGATGCAAAACGGCTATCCGGTGACGGGGACCGAGATTCTGACCTTTTATCTCTACGACGCTCCGACAGGCGGGAACGTTTTGTGGC
>JAJYOT010000049.1 GCA_021796015.1 bacterium | reverse complement strand
GCGTTTGTCGCCGGGGAAATTCGACCTGGAAAAACCGGAGTTGAAGTCCTATGAAAAAAATCGCTGTTTTTGCCTCTGGAGACGGGAGCAATTTTCAGGCCTTGGCAGATGCGGCGAAGGCGGGGCTTTTGGGCGGTGAAATCATTTTTCTTGTTTCTAGTTTAGAAAAAGCCGGGGTTCTTAAGCGGGCCGCTTTGTTGGGAATTGAATCCTTGATCTTAAAACCTGCGGATTTTAAAAATTCAGAGGATTACGATCAAAGACTGGTTGATGAGTGTCAAAAACGGGAGATTGATTTAATTTGTCTGGCGGGGTTTATGACTCAAATCGGGCCAAAAATGATCAAGGCTTTCCCTTGGAAAATTCTAAACATCCATCCGTCTCTTTTGCCGGCTTTTGGGGGAAAAGGTTTTTATGGAATTCTAGTTCATGAAGAGGTCGTTAAATCCGGCGTGCGCGTTTCCGGTTGCACGGTTCACTTAATTGACGAGGAATATGATCGCGGAAAAATCATTCTTCAGGAGGCGGTTTCGGTTTTTGATTCGGATGACGCGAAAAGCCTTTCAGAGAGAGTCTTGGAGGCCGAGCATCGCCTTTATCCCAAGGCCGTTCGTCTTTTTTGTGAAGGAAAAGTCGAATTGCTTAAAACAGGCGTGCGGATAAAACCATCGAAAGACTCAGGCCTTAAAAAACGCGCTCTAATCTCGGTTTCGGATAAAAGAGGCATTGTCGCCTTTGCCAAGGGACTGGTCGGTCTAGGTTTTGAGATTGTTTCTTCTTCCGGAACGGCCGAGGTTCTTAAAAATAATGGAATTCCCGTTACGACAGTCGAGGAAGTGACGGGGTTTCCGGAGGTTTTTTCCGGTCGAGTGAAAACTCTTCATCCGTTGATTTTCGGCGGAATCTTGATGCGGCGCAAAAATCAGGAAGACGCCGCCGAAGCGAAAAAACTCTCCATTGCGCCTTTTGATTTAGTTTGCGTAAATCTCTATCCGTTTTCGGACGCCGCCCAAAAAGCGGTCTCGGCTTTTGAGCCGGAGGTTGTCGAGCAGATTGATATTGGGGGAGCGGCCTTGATTCGCGCGGCCGCGAAAAATTTTGACTCCATTTCGACGGTCGTTTCTCCCAAGGATTACCCGGAAATTCTTAAGGAGCTAGAAATGGGGGAGGGAAGATTAAGCTTGTCTCGGCGCCAGGCCTTGTCCCAGCAAGCTTTTGAACATACCGCTTCTTATGATGCGTCAATCGCGGAGTTTTTCCAAATAGAGAAAGAAGAGTTTCCACAAGTTTTGAATTTGAGGCTTTCTAAAGTTCAAGGACTTCGCTATGGAGAGAACCCGCATCAAAAGGCGGCTCTTTACCGGAGACTGGGCGATGAGCCCAGTTTTGAACAACTCTCAGGGAAGGAACTTTCCTACAACAATCTTTTAGACGCTTATTGCGCCTGGGATTGTGTGTCAGATTTTGACGGTCCCGCCTGCGCGATTTTTAAACACGCCACCCCCAGCGGCGTAGCCGCGCAAAAGACCTTGCTTGAGTCTTTCGATCGCGCTTGGGAGGCTGATCCGATCTCCGCTTTTGGATCGATTCTGGCCTTTAATCAAATCGTAGGAGTTGAGATCGCGGAAAAATTAGCGAACCGTTTTGTGGAAGTCATCGAGGCTGTTGATTTTGATTCAGGGGCTTTGACCCTTCTCATGAAAAAACCAAATCTCAGAATCCTTCGCCGAAAGCTCAAACGGGATTTAAAAATTCAATGGCGATCTTTAGGAACTGAGATATTGGCTGGAGAACCAGATGCGGTAGTTCTGGGAAAAGATTGGAAAATTGTTTCCAAACGCAAACCGAACGCTCAAGAGGAAATGGCTTTGCGTTTTGCCTGGGTGGTTTCAAAGCACGTAAGGTCAAACGCGATCGCGCTTGCCGGCCCGGGTTTCACCGTAGGGCTTGGGGCCGGACAAATGTCTAGGGTTGATTCGGTTCATCTGGCGGGAGTGAAATATAAAATGTGGCTTAAAAATCATCCCGAACCAAGTCCCTTGGTTTTAGCCTCGGATGCTTTTTTCCCATTTGCCGACGGGATTGAAGCCGCCGCATCCTTGGGTATTTCTGCGATTATTCATCCCGGAGGTTCCGTCCGCGATTCAGAAGTCATTTCTGCGGCGGACCAGCATCATCTCGCGATGATTTTGACCGGAATTCGGCATTTCCGTCACTAACTGTTAGCGAGACAAGCTTTGGAACGAACCAAAACTTCCGTCTCCAGTTGAGGCGATGAGCTTGTGCAACATTTGCGGGTCCATGGACTTGAGCATGGCCTCTTCCATGGTGACCTGGCCGGAATTGACGAGTTTCGCTAAATCCTGGTTGAGAGAAAACATGCCGCTGGCGGATCCGGTTTCTATCGCGCCGTTAATTTGGCTGAGTTTGTTGTCCTGGATTAATTTAGAAACAGCGGAATTCATGATCATCACTTCTCTCGCGCAAGCCATACCGCCGCCTTTGCGGGGAAGAAGCGTCTGACAAATGACTCCGGCTAAGACCGAACAGAGAATGATACGAAGGCTGTTTTGCTGATCGCTGGGAAATTCCTCGATGATGCGGTTGACGGTGGAAGCGGCATCCCGGGTGTGAAGGGTCGAAAAGCAGAGATGTCCCGTTTCCGCCGCGGCCAAGGCCAGGGCCATGGTTTCGCGGTCGCGCATTTCTCCAACTAAGATGACGTCCGGGTTTTGGCGGAGAGCGTATTTAAGAGCGCGGCTAAAGGAACCGGTATGAACGCCCACTTCCCGTTGATTGACGAGGGAATTTTTACTCTGATAGAGAAATTCAATAGGGTCTTCGATGGTTAAGATGTGCTTGTGCTGATTGGCGTTGATTCGTTCGATCATCGCGGCTAAGGTGCTTGTTTTTCCTGATCCGGTCGGTCCGGTGACCAGAACGAGGCCTCGGGGCAGATTGCAAAGGTTTAAAATGGTTTGATTGAGGCCGATTTGTTCCGGTGTTGGAATGATGCTCGGGATATGTCGAAATGCGGCGGCAACTCCGTAGGCTTGAAGAAAAACGTTGGTTCTAAAACGTCCCACGCCCTTGACGCTAAAGGCAAAATCAAGCTCGTGCTCGCGCTCAAAGTCTTTTTGCTGGGTTGGGGTCAGGGCGGAAAAAACCCACCTTTTACATTCGGCGGCGTCCGGGGGAGTAATGCCGGGCAAGGGGCGGATGACGCCGTGGATACGGGCATTAGCCGGCTGATGAGGGGCGAGAAGAATGTCGCTGGCTTTTTGCTGAACGGCCATCGCTAAAATTTCAGTTAATTCCGCCATGAGATTCTCCTTTTTTAAAAGTATACAAAAAGAACAAGAAATTAGGCGTTTGGCGCGAATTATTTTCTGTAATATTCTGGAAACCGAAAAGTTGGTTTTTTCCGTCATACTTTTATAGGCTATGCCTTGCCTTATGAACCTTTGGGACGGCCTTGTCCCGACCTTAGGCTTATGAGAAAAGGGGCTAGAAAAATGAACCAATTAAATCTGTGTTTAGCGTTTTTCATGTTTGGAACAAGCTTTGTTTTCGCGGGGTCTCCCGCGCCCAAGGATTTGCGGGCGGACGGAAAAGAGGCTCTGAAACTCTTATCCGGCTCCTTGTCGAATTCGGATTCGCGCGTCCGCTCTCAAGCGGCCAGAGCCTGGGGTATTATCGGAAATCCCGCCGCCATCCCGGTCTTAAAACAAGCCTTATTGGATCAAGATGATTCTGTTCGTATTGCGGCGGCCTATAGCCTTTTTCAGCTCCATAGCCTTGCGGGGGTTTCTGTTTTGAAATCCATTATCCGTCAATCTCCTCAAAGCGCTTCTGACTCTTCTCCAGTGGAAGAACTCCGCCGCATCGCTCATGATAAAATGCGGGTTTTGGCAATTCGAAAATTATTTGAAATTGAGGGGAAAAAGTCGGAAGCTTTGTTGAGAAGTCTTTTAAACGATCCTTCCGGGGAAGTCAGAGACGCGGCGGCGGCGGGTTTGGCAAGAATGGGGATTGCCGATTTTGAAGCCGAGTTTGATTCCGCCTTGGATAGCCCGGAGGTGTCGGTGAGGGTCGCGGCGGTCAAGGATTTGGGAGATATTGGGACCCCCGAGGCCCTTAAGGAGTTGACTCGCGCGGCTGTTGACCCGGCGGTCGAGGTTCGGGAAGAAACCATGCGGGTTTTGCCGCGATTTCCGGCCTCTCAAAGCGCGCCGCTTTTAACGGCGGCTTTAAAAGATGAGGATCCGCGGGTTCGCGCCCAGGCCCTTGCGGGACTCGCCCTTTTATCGGATAAAGGCTCTGTCGCTGCCCTTGAAAAAATATCCGAGGATTCTCTTAATTCCGATACTCGTCTGGAAGCTCAAGCGGGACTCGCCCGGCGCGGGCGAAAAATTAGCCTTGATCTAGCCGAACGCATTCTCAATGCCCCCGATCCCGATTTGAAAAACTTGGCCCTCAACGTTTTAGGAGCCGATCCTTCTCTTCGTTCAGACCATTTATTGGTTGTAACGATGAAATCGAATGCCGATTTGCGCTTGCGCATTGAGGCGGCGACGTTTCTTCTGGAACATTTAACGTTGGGGAAGGGTTCGTGAGAAAAAATTTATTCCTTGTCTTTTTCGCTTACCTTTTGATCCTCAGCCCGCTCTTTGCTTTTAAGGCTTCTTCTAAATCTCAAACCGACATTCAACGCTTTGGGCTCAATAAAGTTTTTCCGAGACCGCCTATCTTTTCCGCCGGCGCTTCCTCTCCTTATATTTATTCCTACAATCACTCTCATTTTCCTAGTCATGCGGTCGGAGTTCGGATGGCGTCTCCCAGTTTTTCAAAAGTGCGTCCCAAGGTTGCGGCGGATTCTTTTCTTGCGGCGGTCGGAAAGAATCTCAATCTCAATCCCACCGAGCTTCAGTTTTTAAACGAAAACTCTGCCCCGGGCCATATGCACGTTCTCTACCAACAAACCTATCAAGGGCTTCCGGTCGAATTTAGCCGTGTCAAGGTTCACATGGATTCTGTGGGCGCGGTCCTAAGGCTTGATTCCAATTTTTTGCCCAATATTCAAATCAATACCTCGCCCAGCATTCCCTCTTCTCAGGCCGCCCAGACCGTCTTTCAGGACTCAGGCGGTAATCCCGTGACGCCGACCTTGGTCATATTTCCAGACTTAGCGACCGGCGCTCCTCACTTAGCGTGGAGATTTTTAGTGAGAAAACCCCAGCATTTGTGGCGATATTATGTGGATGCCAAGACTGGACAAATTCTTTTGCGCTACGATGTTTTTGAATCCGCCGGTTTTTCCGGAAACGTCCAGGGGATGGTTTTTGATGTTGATCCGCAACAGCAACTTCAAAACCCGGCTTGTTCCGGTGTCGTTCCGCCCTGTTTCGCGACCCGGCCTTTTGAAAATGAATGGGTTTATGTAGGCGGATCTTCTTACCGAACCACGACCGATCAAAGCGGCAATTATTCTTCCGCTCAAAATGGAGAGGTTTTTACGATGCTCCAGGGGCAAAATATTAATGTCTCGAGTTATTTTGGAGCCAATGCCTGGTATGTCAATGAGGGCGGAGCTTGGAATGACATTCCAGAGAGCATTTCTTACGGTCCTTCTCCGGCCTCAACTCCCGGCGGCATTATCTCAAGCCAAACAATTAACATTCCGCTCGCTTTAAATGCGGTCGGTTTTCTCCCAGTTTTTTCTAGCCTTAATGTGGGGGCCAGTTTGACTAGCGCCACGGGCGAGAATTTTGGGATTGTGACGGATGATGAGCTCTTGATTTTAGATTCTAATGGGAATCTCGTCGCCAGCTATGTGGGAAATCTAACTCCGTCCAGAGTCACGTCCTTTAATGGCACGATATCGGTCGGCAATTCCGATAGTGTCTTACTAGCGGAACAACCCGCAAGTCCCGGAGGAGATTCATACTCTATTGTGTCTTCCAGCTATTTGGTCTTGTCTAATCCCACCGTTACGGGGGCCAACAACAATGTCATCTGGGCTTCCACGATGACGCCCTCCGGCATGGAAGGGGAGTTGAGCCTTTATTATCATTTAAATCTCCAACATGATTTTTTTAGTCAAGTCCTTGGCCCGACTTTAAGCTCTGAATTTCTCAGCGGCAGGGCTTCGGCTTTGGCGTTTTTTGGTCCCAACATGACCAACGCTTTTTATGACCCCCAGGATGATAACGTGTGGTTTGGCGACGGCGGACAGCCCATCAATCCTCCTCTTGACATCATGACCGATGACGCCACTGTTCCCCATCACGAACTCACGCATTATTTGGTTCAAAAGATTTGGCCAATCACTAACTTTGGCCAATCGGGCGCGATTTCAGAAGGGAACGCTGATTTTTGGTCCGCCAATTCTCTTAATGATCCTGGGATTGGCTATTACGTTAATGGAGAGACCCCTGCTAACGGCCCGGTGCGCAACTTGTGCGGATCCAGCACGGATTCAAACAACGGGTGTTCGGCTTTTGGCGGCATGGTTGACAGTTGTCGAAACGTTCAGCCGGCGGTTTATTCCAGCGCGACCTGGGAAGGAGAAATTCACTGCGACGGAGAATTTTTCAGTCAATCCATGTGGGAAATTCGGGGAAAAGAAATTGCCAGAGACGGGGCTTGCACGGCCGCGGAGCTTTCAACCCCGCCCTCAAGTCCCAGCAATCAGCTCAATTGTCCTGCCATTAACTGCATCAGCCAGCTGGAAATGAATGCGCTTCTCTTTTTTCCGGAGAGTTTCGAGGAAATGGAGCAAGCTCTTTTAGATGCTAATTCCATGGGACTTGCTCCCGCGTGTAGTTTTACCTCTGCCTCTAATATAGCTTCAGACATCCTCGCTTCTTTCCAGGATCATGGAATTAGTCTTTGCTCTTATCCTCAAGTTAACTCTAATGACCCGTACTGTAATAGCGGTTTTGGGACGGCTTTAGACGTCAGCACGATGTCAACGGTGACCGCCACTCTTTATCCCGCCGGAGAACAAGACTTTTACACTTTCGCGGCCGCTCCAGGACCCATCAATATTACCCTTTATCTGTCATCCTCGACGGCTAATCCCGGATATTATAAGGGTTATCAAATGACTCTTTTAGACTCAAATCATGATATTATCACGACTGTCGCTCCGAGCTTTAATGGGCTTAACACGCTGGACGGTTACTGCATGGTTAATGACTGCGAGGTGACGGCTTCAAGCATTCAGTTAAGCTATACTTCTTCCGGCGGAAGATTTTTCTTGGACGTGACCGGGGGAAACGATGGTTCAGATTCTGTCAGCGGAGCTAGTTCCTTAAATCCCTATACCTTGGATTTCAGTTTCCCGCAAATCAACGCCTTATCCGCCAATGTCGTGAGCGCGGCCGTCAACCAAGACCTGATTAGTTTTCAAGTGACTATCGCCTCCAATGTCAGTGCTTCGCAACTAGGATCGGAAGTGCATTTACAAACTCCGCAATATTTCTTTGCCTATGCGCAACTGAGAGATCAATCCCAGAACATTCTTGCTGGCACGCAGACCTCCCCTGTTTCGCCTTCTAATTATTTAACCTTGATTTCTTCAACGGATACCAATGGGCAAATTTCCGGTTCCGTCCAGATTCAAAATAATTTTTCTACCCGGTTCCCCGCGGTCGGAACCGTCTATTTGGAAGTCTTTGGGTATGATGTTTACGGCAGCACGGTCAGTATGGGGCTGTCGGGGCCTTTGAATTTAGGGGCTTCCCAGACTGATGCCTCGGCTTGGAATAATATTTTTAATCCCCTCAAAGGTCAGGAAGCGACGATTAAATATCAAATTCAGCAAGCGGGAAATGTGAGTATTAAGGCCTACACGATGAATGGCGAGGAAGTTGCGACCTTGTTTGAGGGAAACGTCTCTGCCGGAAGCGGTTCGGTTAATTGGAACGGGAAAAATTTGCGTGGCTTTACCGTGGCCAGCGGCATTTATCTGGTCCGGGTTGCGGGGCCCGGGTTATCCAAGATTTTAAAGGTGGCAGTCGTGAAATAAAAGGTTAAGAGTTAATCATGTTTCTTTTAGGGCTGCTTCTCGGTTTTGCTTCTTTCGCCCAGGCTCAATACGGGCCTGGGGTGACGGCTGCGCCTATTTTACAAGAGCCCTTGGGAAGCCGCGCTCTCGGCATGGGCGGCGCTTTTACCGCTATTTCAAACGACGCTTCCGCTCTCTATTATAACCCTGCGGGCTTAAGCCGCTTAAACAGTCAAGAAGTGGACGCGACTTTCATGGGGGGGCTGGTTGATAACAACTACGAAGATCTTGACTACGCGGCCCCCATTTCTTTTAAGGGAATTTTTGGGAACGGGGACGCGAGTATCGGGGCAAGTTTGGTTGTGGCCCAAAATGGGACTATTGACGTCAATAATACTAATCCCAATGGTTCATTTCAGTCGTCTCAGTCTCTTAACGCCGGATCCGACATCGTGGCGCGAGTCGGGTATTCCGAGCGCTTGGCCAAAAGTTCCTTGGATTTGGGAGATTACGAACATCGCGTCAATCAGTTTATTGGAATTGAGGGAGAATACCTTCATTCGAGTCTTGTTCAGGCTTATTCCGCCCAGACTTTTTCCGGGTCAATCGGCTATTTGGCCGATATCCCAGATGAGGGAGTTTCCCTGGGCCTTTCCGCCAACAATATCGGGGGCAGTCTCAATTATGGGGGCTATGCCGATCCAATTCCGACCATTCTAAGAGCGGGCCTTGCGTATCAAGGGAATGTCCCTGATGGAGACAACTATACCTTGTCCATGGACTCCATTTATGTGGCCCAAGAAAGGATGTATTCTGTAGACGCCGGAGCGGAGTATGATTTGATGGACATCGTCGCATTTAGGGCAGGATATCAATTTATCCAAACTTCAATGGGGGTTACCGCGGGGTTTGGCCTCCATTGGAAATCCCGTATTTATCTCGACTATGCCTGGGCCTTGGCCACTAACGGCTTTAACGATCTTCAGCGCGTGACTTTGAGCTACCGTTTTGGCGGGGAAATCCGTCCTGGCGAGAGTCATACAAAAAAGCTCAATCAAAATGCCGGAGGCAATGTCTCTCCGCTTCAGAATTTGGAAGAACAGCCCATCATCACCAACCCCGGCGCTACTCCTCAAAATTCAAAGCCGAACGTTCTTCCCGGCTGGATGATTTATTAACGAACCCTAGAGTCCGACGATTTTTGAGGCGTTCGGAAGTCCGTGACCCTCATCGGTTGCGGGGGCGCATTGACGGCCTCTAAAAATGCTTTTTGGACACAAAAGAGAAGCGGAATTGTTGAGAGCCGCTTTAACTGAATCAGGCCCCGCGTCTCCGGAAGCAATCGCCAGCGCCGCGACTCCGGCGATATGGGGGCTGGCCATCGAGGTTCCCGACATCTTCTCATAGCCATTAGGGACGGTGGATAAAATATTGTCTCCGGGAGCAGTGATATCCACGGCCGGGCCGAAGCTGGAGAAAGGGGCGATATGATTTTTTCGGTCAGAGGCCGCGACTGCAATCACCCAGGGATAAGCCCCGGGATAATCAACCGTGCTGGTTTCTCCGCTTCGGGAGGCGTTCTGTCCGTCATTTCCGGCGGCGGCGACGATGACGACTCCGGCCTGGTAGGCCTTGTGAACGGCTTCTTCAAGGGCGGTTGCGGGAGTGGGGGCACCCAAAGACATATTGATGACCTGGGCCCCATGAGTCATGGCCCAATAAATTCCACTGACCACATCCGAGAGGTTTCCAGAGCCGTCGGCGTTAAGAACTTTTACGGGCATAAGGGTGACCTGGGGGGCTACGCCGAAAACCCCACCGTCTTTTCCTTGTCCGGCAATGATGCCGGCGACATGGGTGCCGTGTCCGTTGTCATCCATGGGAGGGGTTTGGGGCTTGGTCATATTGGCGCCATCAATTAAACTGCACTTAAGATCAGGGTGAGAGCAATCAACGCCGGTATCAATAATTGCGACTTTGACTCCGTTTCCTTGGGTCTTGACCCAGGCTTGTGGCGCTTTGAGGCGGCGAATGTTCCAGTGAATACCGGGAACTGAAGGTTGGCGCTTGCCCCAGGGCCAATGAAAACTCGCGTCCTTCATCATATTTTGCGCCTGTTCAAAAGAAGAAGAAAGGGAAGGCTCTCCGTCAACATCTTTAATCCAGTTGATGCGGAAATCTTTTTCCGCGGCTTTCAAGGCAGGAGAGCTTTTGGCTTCTTCCATGATCGAGAGAGAACGGGTTTTAGGAATCTCAATAATCGCGATATTAAAACCCTCAAGGTTTTGGACTAAAACAGCGCCTTTAATAGAGGAAATGAGTTGTCGCCTCTCTTCAGGGCTTGCGCTTTGGCGAAAGGTGAGAATCATTCGGGCGTATCCAGCCTGGGCTGAACTCGCGAAAGCCGAGCGATGAGGGAATGAAATTCCGATGAGGCTCAAAAGGACAAACAATGCGATCTTCTTAGACATGGCGTCTCCTTGGGAGTCTGAGACTCTCTTACCGCAAGACTGGCATATATTTGGACACAATGTCAAATAGTTGGACGGGGCTTGACGCGGGGCGGGAAAACAGTCACAATAAAGCTCTGGACTTATTTGAATCACCACGCAACAAGGAGAAAATCATGGTTAAAAAAGCGAATGCCGCCTTCATGAAAGAATTGACCCCGAGTTCCGAATTGGCCCAAATTGTCGGTTCCAAGGCCCTTCCCCGGACCGAGGTGGTTAAGAAATTGTGGGCGTATATCAAAAAGCAGGACCTTCAAGATAAGAAAAATAGGCGTCAGATTAACGCGGACGATAAGCTGAAAGCCGTTTTCGGCGGGAAATCTTCCGTCAATATGTTTGAGATGACTAAACTTGTCAGCAAACACCTCAGCTAAAACGGAGTCGGTTGCTCAAGGGGCCGCTTCAAGGCGGCCCCTTTTATTTCCCGTTGATGAGACGCAATAGTTCCCGATTGGCAGGGGCAAGGTCAACGGGCTTATTTTTATAGGCGCGTAAGATTTCCTTGACCGTGCGAATCAAAATTGTGTCCGGAGCTCCGTTGAGCTTAAGCTTTCTGTAGGCGTTCCAGTCTCTTGTGAATTTTTCTTGTTCGCTCATCTTGGCCGCTTTTTTACGGGCTTCTCTTAAAAGTTCCGCTTTTTTCGCTTCCTCTTGGAGATGTTCTTCAAGGTTTCTGAGCTTGGATCTTGCTTCCTTTTCAGAAAGGGTTTTATCCGCTAGTTGGGATTTGATGGTCTCAAGCTGATCTTTGAGATTTTTAAGCTCATCATCTAATTCCCATTGATGAATTTGGCTGGCCTGAAGCGCCGTGGAGAGTTTCTTGCGATAAGCGATTTCTTCTCTTAGGATGCGTTCAAATTCCGCTTGAGGGTCGGAAGCCCCAAAGCGGAAACTTAATGAAATGGCGTCGCTGGTTCCGGTGGCGCCCGACATCGGGAGTAAAAGCGCATAATCAACTTCGGCTCCCATGATTCGCCAGCCGATTCCGGCGCTGAAACTCTTGTTTAGATTTCCCATATTGAGCCCCGCCCGTGCGGCGATGGAACCATATTCCGCAGTTGGAAACCAGCGTTCCATGCCAAGAGCGGCATAGTTGAGAGCAGGGATAAGAGAGGTCGCGCTTTGGTGGACGCCGTCGATGCCGACCGTATATCCGGACAATGATTCCGAAAATCCCGCGCGCAGGGTGGTTGGGGCCATGTCCGTCAAGCCTTGGGGCGCAGGGAATGTGGGCTCTCCGAGGTTGAGAATGGACGCCCCGATGGAATAGCGATCATCCCATTTATAAAGAGCTCCTAAATCGGCGGCGGCGCGACCGATGGGAGAACCTCCTTGAACGTTTCCGTTGAGATAATCCAAAGATCCTCCTAAATCCAAGGTTCCATTCCCGGTATCGAAAAGCCCGCGGCTCCCGTATCCCATTTTGATTTCCCGGTTTGTTTCCGGGAGGCTTGAGTTTTGATCATAGAGGCCCGCAAATCCAAAAGAGCCGTTGAGGCCTTCAGGGGCCGGAAGAACGGCTAGGGCGTCTCCCGTTTGTTGATTGCCGGCTCCCGCGGGCGTATTTTTGAGGTTGAGAGCGCTGGCTTCAACTTCTGGAATGCGGGTTTGCCCTAAGGCGGCTGGATTATAAAAAAGAGCTGCTTGGTCATCGGGGATTGCGGTCATGGCGCCCCCCATCGCGGCCGCTCTTGCGTCGTAAAAGACATCCTCAAAGGCGGCTTGTGATTGAACAGCGGGCAAAAAAAGCAATAAGGCGCCAAATAGGGCGTCTAAATTTTTTCGCTTCATTCCTTAGAACTATGACTTAAAAGTATTAGGATATTATTTCAGAACTAAATGGTAATCTTCAGGATCTAAAACCGCCGCCCAGCGGGCGTTCCAATCGGACAGAGCGGGGTCTTTTTGCGCGTCTAAAAGCGAATCTTGATAGTGCGCGAGGGCGAAAGACTTGCGGATGTCATGAGCGTAGCTGTTGGAATATCCGAGTTGAGAACCGGGCCTTAAAGCAGTCATGGCCCAAAAGGTTCTCTCGGGACTTTTTTCGCCGGGGCTAGAGCTTACTTTTTGAATGAGGGCGCAAGGAGAAAGCGTTTTGGGGTTTGCCGCGATTCCCAGGGACTTGAGCTCGGAAAAAGAAATGCCGAGAGTGAATGCGGATCGGACTTGGGAAGCTTTAAAAAGCCATTGCGTCGGGTTTAAATCCACGTCAGAGTGAATGAGACGGGAAGAGCTCATCGGGTCTAAGGCTTCTTTGTATTTAAGACCGAAAACAGCGGTGTCTCCCCTGGCTAAAACCGCGCTGGAGGGCGGCAAAAGGCGAAATAAATCCTCGACATAGTCTTCGGCTGAAAAATCATCGCGATGAGACAGTCGCGGAAAATGCGACTCAAAAGCCCACAGGGCCATGCCCGTGGCGAGAAAAACGCGTAAGGGTTGTGAGCGAATCATCGCAAGCCCTAAAACGGCGAGGGCGCACAGAAAGAAGGTGGCAGGGATAAAAATTGGTTCCAGGGCGCTTTGAGCGATCCAATTAGAGGTTTCCATGCGCGAGAGAAAGAGAAAACCGGGTCCTGAAATCAAAAATCCAATCAGCAGGGCGAGGGCTGAATTTTTCTCTTTTGGGTTTTTCCACCCAAACCAAAACCCGAGAAGGGCAACAGGAATTAAAAGAGGGGAAGAGGATTTCCATAATTGCTTTGTCAGATAAAAAGCTTGATTAAAAAATAGATGGAGACTTGTTGGTTGAGCCAAACCCGCAAAGAGTTCGAGCGTTCCATACTGCGCACGCGTCCCTAATTTAGGAATGTCTTT
>JAJYOT010000095.1 GCA_021796015.1 bacterium | reverse complement strand
CTTAAACGCCGCGTTAAGATGGGGTGCGGCGTCTCTAAAGCGCGGCATGATGAGCGGATTTTTCTTGGCCCTTCCCATTCCCTTGCAGTAGCTAAATTGTATCCAGGAAAATCCCGGCATGGTGTTGGCGGCGAAATCGACGAAATCGGAAGAATAGGAGTAATTGATCTGATTGATGATATAGTTTAGACGAACCGTTCCGTTTAATGAGAGGATTTTCTTGACCCCTTCGATGCGGGACTCAAAAGCTCCCGGGGTTCTGGTGACTTCTAAATCCAATTCCGGCGTGTGGGCGGAGAAATTTACATTGAAGAAATCGGCCAGGCTGGCAATGAGCTTGAGCTTTCGTTGGTCGTAACGCGGGATGGCCACGGCGTTGGTTTGAAATTCGATAATTTTTTTCTTCTTTCGGCAATGAAGAAGTATCTGAAGCAGTTCGCTGGGATCCTTGGCCAAGGGCTCTCCCCCAGAAATCTGGACATGGCCTGTCGTGTCCTTATCGATTTGCTCCAAAAGATGGCCCGTCTCAAAGTCACCGCCTCGGCCGTGAGAGGAGCAAAAAACGCATTGGATATTACAAACTCCGTTAATAGGGAGATGAAGGGCCATAATCGACTAAAGTCTACAAAAAAGGAAAGCCCAAATAACGCCTCACGAGTTCAGGTAATCCTCGAAAAATACGGTTTGAGTTCCCGTGGAGAAAGCTCCGGGGCGTAGCGCATCCTTGAGGATTTCTAGGGCTGCGGGAAAATTAAGATCTTGAAAAAGCGCGTTCCGAAGCCTCTGCTTGTAGCTGGCCAGGGCCGTCGGGTTGGGGAAGCGGGCATTTTTCGATTTTAAGTTTTCCGTGATTTCGCGCAGGAAAGACAGGTCTCTATGGGCTTGGTCAAAGTCAGCGGCTGAAAATGGGCGGAACTCGTGGTAGCGAGTTTGAAGACAAAATCCGAGGATATTCGAATCCTCCTGGTATATCGCCGATTGATCGAGAGAAGGTTTGGTCCAGAAGCGGGAGTCTTTCGGGATCTCAAGTCCGCAATGAAGATCGGCTCTCTCTCGTGATGTCTATTTGGAGGCCGAGGTAAATGAGAGTTCTTGTAATGAGGTCGCAAAATAGCCTCAGCGCTGAGATTGCTCCATCGGGTTCCGGCGCTTTCTCTAAGCTTATTCGGCAAAGGGGCGGCTTTTGGGGGCGGAATTCTTCCATGGACCGACTGAACTCATTGTGAATGCGCAATGCCATTTCCAGCGGTATTAGCATTTCCCGTGCGTAGCATCGCTTTTTGACACGTCAGAGAGCGGCCAGGTTATGTCGTTTTCGGCGCTTTTCTTGATCGGAGGTATCCCTGTTCGGCCATGACCTGGCCCATTTGGGGATAGTCTGAATCAGAGGGAATGACGGTCGCGAGACCGTCTACGTAACGGTTAAACATGCAGAAAGCGGCCGCGATAAGGACGACGATGTGGATTTCTTCCTCTGTCGCGCCTTGCTTGCGAGCTTGGGCCGCTTGATCCTCCGTAACGGAGCGTCCGCCTTTTTGAACTGACTCGGCGATAGAAAGGAGGGCTTTGAGTTTGGGAGAGATTCTCTCGGATTTCAGGGGATCGTCAATAGCCTCGCCCAGGGGAGAGTCTTTAAGAAGATGCTTGGCGGCCGCGCCATGGGAACCGGCGCAAAATTTACAGTGATTGAGTTTGGAAACGTAAGCGGCGATGATTTCTCTTTCTCCCGGCGAAAGCGGAGAAGGTCCCCGCAATAAAACCTGGGCCAGTTCCGTGAGAGGCTTTGCCGTTTCAGGGTATCGAATCAATAACCCCAATATGCCCGGAGCCTCGGACGGCAAGTCAATATGAGCCACCCCATTATTTTAGTAAAAATAGAATTACGCCTATCTATGATATATGTCATATTCACGTCTACCCAGTAAATGTAAAGTCTTTCTCTAGAGAACAATTACCAAGCAATCAAGCAAGCATTGACAATGGAACTTTACCCTGTTATACTTCTTCGTTGTAGGAGGTGTTTGTATGGAACACAAAGTCATTGAGTTCCGTATCTACGTCCCTTCATTCCAACTTAGCCGCAGGGTTTTAAAATGGGGCTTGGTTTGCGGCTTTCTCCTGTTTCTCACTGCCTCAACTTCAACTGAGAGCGTCACCTTAACGACCTATTACCCTGCCCCCGCTGGGGCTTATAACAATATGGTGACCATTGGAAACACCTGGCTAGCGAGGGATCCGCAAACTTCCGGAGCGCAAAGTTTTGTCGAAATAGGAACCAATGAAGGAGTGCCAAATCCTAATACCAAGCTCATAGTTACTGGATATAATGGAAATGATAGTCAGCTCGTTGCCTTTGGGACAAATGATCCCTCGCTAGGTGGCACTATTGGTTCTGGTTTTACTATCAATACAAACCAACCCACCAGTTTTGCCATAGGACAAAATGGAGCACCTGCCTTTGCTCTTAATGCTAGTCCTGGGGGTTGGCAAATGTTTGATCATGCTGCGGGCGGTTGGACCCAAGGCTTATCCGAGGCCTACGGCAATGTTGGAATTCAAACGGGAAGTCCCAGCCAAAGATTGGATGTCGAGAATAGTTCGACATGGAATGGAGTCTGGGTCAGAAATAGCGGAAATGGAAGTGGCCTGGATCTATTTGATGATGGCAACCCCCATGTTGAGAGCGGGGGAGCAGGGGGGCCCATTTGGATCAATGGAGATAATGGGAACGATGTATATCTGGTCCAAGGGGGTGGTTATGTTCACATGAATTGCGAGTGGGTTGGCTTTGACTACCTAGGGACCGGATGGACTGGATGTCCCAATGGAAATCAGCGGGTGATCGCGCAAAATTATACCTGGGGATGGTGGGGTTTTGGAACGGGTTCGCTTCTTCCGGGGAGCAACCTCAATGGTTTTGGGAGGAACATGGCAGGAAGCATGCTCTGTTGCAATATTCAACCATGATACCTGAATCCTCCGCTTCGCATGTTCAAGGTGCGTCCGAATTATCTCTGCCGCTCGGACATGAAAAGGTAGCGGGGTTTTACTTCAAACGCTTTTCTGGCGGTGATTACCTGCTGACAAATGATTGGGGCTACAACGCGCGGCTTTCTGAACCCGATTTTAAACGTTTTTTATCAGGGTTGAG
>JAJYOT010000094.1 GCA_021796015.1 bacterium | reverse complement strand
GATTGTCGCGCCTGCCTGCAAGGTAAAATCACCGGACACGCTAAGGTTTAAAATTGATGATTGCGAATTCGTGTTCGCGGCATGGGTCAATATGCCGCCAGGCTCGACCGTGACCGAGGCGAAATCCAATGTCTGGACACTTTCCTGCTGAAAAATGGCATTGGCAAAAACAGTTAAACTGCCTGCTGATGTCGGAGCCGAAACCGTCAATGTGGGCGATGTATTTCCCGAAAGATCGCCGAGCGCAAGCGAGTTGAAATTGACGGCGGTAGTTCCTGCGGCGGCAATAGCGCCGTTTGTGTCAATGACAACATCATCGGCCGATGTGGGAATTTGCGCTGGCGACCAGTTCGCGGCGTTGAACCAATTATTATCAGCCGCGCCAGTCCAACTAATCGCCGTTGCTTGCGCTTGTGATGGCATAAGCGCCGCTAATAAGAGGAAACCGAGATTAAATCGGCCGCGGAGACAGGCCGTGAACGAACTACCGAATCGTTCGCTAGACGAGACGCCTGAGAAATTCTTTAGCGTAGAATCTCCTGGTTGCCAACGCTTTAGCGAGGCAGCCGCTAAAACACCATCACCGAATTCCGAGCGGGCAAAAACAAGACAATCGCATTAGCGAAAAGTGTAAGGCAAAATACCGCTTATGTCAATGGCCGGAATTGCAACAAATATGACAGAAATGTCACTTTTCAATATTCTCCGTCGAAGGCTTTGCGTTCGGCAGACGCGATTATGCTGGAGATTGTTCGGCAACGGAGGTCTTAAAACTCATGCAATATCCCATCCCGTGGATGGTTTGGAGAAACGGCGAAAGATTGGCGGGAAGTTTATTTTTAAGCCGACACATCAACTGATTGAGCGCTAAATCCGCGCTTTTTTCTTCGTTGTAGCGGAAAAGACTTTTTTTGATCGTTTCGCGCGAACACGGATTTGGGTAAGCGTCTATAATGATCTCGAAAAGCCGCATTTCACGACGGCTGATATTTTTGGAGATGGTTTGATTGTAGGAAACCAAATTTCTCTTGAAGTCAATCAACAGGCCCGGAATGCGAGACTCAAGCGTTTTTGTGTCCCACTCTCTGCGGCGCAAAAGCGCGTGGGCCGACGCGGTCAGTCGGGCGTGATTGTGGGTCTTGGCCCAACAGGCGTCGCCTCCGGCCTTGGACCAGTCGCTTCCATTAAAAACGTTTTTCCTGGCGGTTAAGAACGCCAGCAAGACGCGGCAGAGCTGCGGTTCTTGGCGAATCTTCCGGCAGAGATCAAGGCCGGAGCCATCCGGCAAAGACTCGTCAAGGATAATCAAGTCGGGGACGCAAGATTTCAGAACGGCCCAGGCCTCCTGGAGAGAGCCCGCCATTTGGCAGCGGAATCCCGCTTGTTCGAAGATGAGCTTGAAAAATGCCTGACAGTGCGGATCGTCTTCAACGATCACAAGATTAAAGCGATCGGCGCGAGAGTTCGCGTCAATCTTCTGAGCTTTAGAGATCGCCATAACGATATTGAAAGAATCTTAGCAAAATTAAAATTCTAAATTTTTAAAATTTCCGCTTTGGCCTTGACAATGGCGCGACCGGGGGCCATACTATGCGCGGAGCGTTGAAGATGAGGAGGCGGTCATTATGAAGCTGTCTCATTTATTTTTTCTGTCCGCATTCGCTTACGCCGCTTATCAAGCGAAGGTTTATTTTTCGCCGCATTACGCTCCCGCTGTTTCCTATACCGATGTCCAGGGCAATAGTCACAGTTTTTCACAGCTTGATAAACCGGCGGTTGTTGGGTTTTGGATTGACGAATGCGGCTATTCGCAGCGCATGATGGCCGTGCTCAACCAAATACGCCAAAATTATCCGGCGGACCAGTTAGATGTCGTCGGCTTCTACCTCAATTCCAGATCAAACTCAGACATCGCCGCCGTCGCCGACAAAGAGGGTTATCAAGTGACGCTGGCGGCGGCCCAGAGCACGCCCCAACTGATTGAGAGTTTGCAATCTGGCTTTGATATTCGCGGCCCCGGACGAGACATCTATGTCATCGATAAAACCGGACGTATCCATACAATCAAAGCCGTCAACGGAAACAACTCGCCGCTTCCTGAAAATCAAATAGAGTCGCAAGTTGAAGCGCAGGTTAAAAGCGCTATCAACGGATAAAAAATTTAACGGTCCCTGCGGTCGTTGACAGGGAAGAGTTCGCGGAGGGAGCCGCCTCCCGCTCATCCTGAGACTGTTGAAATGAGCGGGAAAATTTTTTCGCGGAATTTAGGGGTGGAGGCCCCCTTGCGGGGGCCTCCGGTTTTTTAGTCTTCCCCCTCCGTCATAATCGTTATGACGGCTTGGCTGTCGTCTCCCGGGCCGCAGACCGCCCAAAGGCTGACGGGTTCTATTCGGCCTTTTCTCTCCGTCAAAAACAAGGGAGCGAAGGCGATGCGGTCGCTTATCCCGCTTCTCCGCATGGCCCAGCGCAAGACCTGGAGCATGTCCCAGGTTCGGCCCGTGGAATCTTGGCCGGCGGCTTTAAGTTCCTTAGCGGGCTCCAAAATATCCCAAACCGCCCTCGTCACGGCCACGGGGTATTTAAACCCCGCTTCCCTGGACAAGGGCGTTATATCGATTAGTTCCCCGTCCTCAATCGCCTGTTCTCTCGTGTAGGCATAAATAATTTCCTCGCTTCCGTCCTCGCGTCTTGTCTCGCCTAATTTATTCATCGCTTTATTTCTCCTTTTATTTATATTCGCCGCCGAAACGCTTTTCTCGCGCGGCTCAGCCTCGATTTAATCGTCCCGATGGAAACGCCCGTTATTTTCGCCGCCTCCGCGTAGTTTCTTCCTTCCATGTCGCAAAGAGTCAAGACGTCTCGATGCGGTTTTTGCAAGGCCTTGAGAATCTCCCTTGTCTCCCGCGCCGCCTCCTCTTTTTCCAGACGCTCCTCCGCGCTCATTTCCCCGTCGGCCAAGAAATCCGCCGGACTCATTCCGCCCCCCTCTTCAACGAAACCGCACAAGGGCACGGTCTTTATTTTCCCCGCGCTTTCCCGGTCATCCAGAAAAGCGTTCCGTATGATGGTCAGATACCAGGCCGAAAACGAACGCAAGGGGTCGTATTGATTCCAACTCCTCAGAACCCGAAAGTTCGCCTCCTGGACCAAGTCCCGCGCCTCATCTAAACTTTTAGTCAGATTGCA
>JAJYOT010000007.1 GCA_021796015.1 bacterium | reverse complement strand
ACAAACCAAGACCTTAAAGTTGCCGCCATTTGATAAAATAGAATCGTCGTCAATACATCACAGACCAAGGGAGCCCCATGAAATCATCTTCTAGTAAAAAAGCGAAAATAGGAATCATCGGGGGAAGCGGTCTTTATGACATGGACGGCTTTTCCAACAAACGCCTCGTTAAAGTCAAAACTCCGTTTGGAGATCCCTCAGCGCCGCTGATTTTAGGAGAAATTTCCGGAATTCCCTGCGCTTTTCTAGCGCGGCACGGAAACGGCCATACGATTTTGCCGCAAGAAATCAACGTGCGGGCCAATATTTGGGCCCTTAAATCCGTTGGCGTGGAACGCTTAATCGGAGTCACCGCGGTCGGTTCTCTCAAAGAAGAGCTTCCCCCGCGTCATTTTGTTTTCCCCAATCAAATTTTTGATTTGACCCACGGACGGGCTGCGACTTTTTTTGGAAACGGCATCGTCGCCCATACGGCCTTTCACACCCCATTTTGCCTTGAACAGTCAAAAATTATTTTCGAAAAATCCGTCTCTCTGGGAATCAACTCCCATCAAGGCGGAACCTACGTCTGCATGCAAGGCCCGCTTTTTTCAACCAAGGCCGAATCTCGATTCTATAAGAGTCTCGGATTTTCCGTGATCGGAATGACCGCCTCCACCGAGGCCAAACTCGCACGGGAAGCGGAGCTTTGTTATTCTTTAATCAGCTTAGTCACCGATTACGACTGTTGGAAAGACGGAGAAGAAGTCTCCGCTGATATCGTAACTTCCGTTATGCACGACAATTCCAAAAACGCGCAAAAACTTTTAGTTTCCGCGATCTCTGAAATTGCAAAAAGAGAAGCTCATTGCTCTTGCCCTGAAGCTATGAAACACGCGATTGTCACTTCTCCAAAAGCGATTAAACCGGCAGTGAAGAAGAAATTAGCTCTTATTATTGGGAAATATACTTGAATCCCCTGAATCATAAAAAGGCGCTCAACCGATTCCAAAAAAATAAGCTGATAAAGGAGGCTCTTAATGTCCGTAAAAATGCCTATTGCCCCTATTCCCGCTACGCCGTCGGGGCGGCGGTTTTAACCTCTTCCGGCAAAATTTATTCCGGATGCAACGTCGAGAATTCTTCTTATGGGCTCAGCATCTGCGCGGAGAGAAACGCGATTTTTAACGCCGTCGCCTGTGGAGACAAGAAAATCACCGCCATTTGCGTCGCAACCAAATCACCCAAACCCTGCGGGGCCTGCCGGCAGGTGATCATGGAATTCGCCTCCCAGGGGTGCCCGGTCTTACTCGTCGATGTATCCTTAAAAGACCCTTATTCCAATGTTTTGGAAACGACCGCCGCCCATCTCTTGCCGTGGGCTTTTGTCTTAAACCAAAGAAGAAAATAAAAGGATTATTTGCCCTAAGAAGTTTTTAGAGTTTTATATCTTAATTTTAAAACTTTACGGAATGGGTTGAGGGCCTTCTGATTTTTCTCATTTAGGATCGTCATTGCCAACAATCGCACCGATTGCGTTGAATGCCCGGCTTTATAGAAAGCAAGCGCCATAAAAAGTTTCATGGCGATGTCCTCTGGAAATCGCGCTTGGGCGCGGCGAAGAATTCCGATCGCCGTTTGAGGTCGTCCGATGTTGATGAAGGATGAGGAAAGGCAAACCAAGGCGTCCCTAAGTTCTCGATTATTGAGTCCAAGAGAAATGGACTTTTTATACAAGGGAATCGCCTGTCTTTCCAGACCCATGCGATCATGCAAAAAGGCGCTGTGCAGCCAGACGCCGCTGTTTTTGGGATAAAGCTCTCTCAGCCGCTTAAAATGAGAAAGCGCTTTTTTGCGATTCCCGCGATTAAAAAGCTTATTGCCTTCTTCAATGGAAAACCTTCCAGAATGATTAGTTTTCAATGCTGACGCTCCGGCGGCTAAGTCCGGCGATCAGATATATTTGGCTAGACGGTTTTACCGACTTTATAGGAATGCCAAATGGCCATCCAGATAGCCAAGAAACCCAAGGCCATCGCCACAATCGCCCGAGGCCAGGTAAACGCGGCGTTTAAGTGGTTGGCGGCCAACATTCCCAAAAGCATCGGAGCGGAAAGGTAGGTGTTGGTTCGGGAAGCGAGATAGGCTTTTTTGCGAATCGCCGGCAACTGTTCCGCCGGAGCTTTTCCGGAAAGAATTTGTTTTTGAGCCGGCCAAATAATAAACCAGACGTTAAACCACATGATCGTTCCAAAAAGCATTCCCATTAAAAGCCACGGAGACGGCGCGCGGAGACCTTGGCCGCTAAAACCAACGCCCGGAATATACATATAAATCAAAGCGTATAAAAGGAGTCCGGCAAAAAACGTGACCATCGCGCCCCAGCGAAACCACCACAAGGCTCGTGGTAAAAGTTTTGGGTTAGCGGCCTTTTTCCCGGCGTCGTCTAAATCGGCTTGAAGCGGCACATTGATGAAATTGAAAAAATAAAGCATTCCAATCCAGGTAATTCCCGCAATCACATGCAACCAGCGTACGGCAAACTCATATTTGTTCATTGTTTTCTCCTTAGAAGTTTAGATTATTAATTTCCGACAATATCTGTCAACTATGCGGCAATAAAGCGCGCATCATTTAGATTAAGTGATGCGCGCACGCAAAATTAACGAGAAACGGCGAGGTTTTGCGGCCCCAAATATTCTGATTGCGGGCGAATCAGACGATCTTGTG
Source organism: bacterium (assembly GCA_021796015.1). Next base: position 43,147 of record JAJYOT010000007.1, on the reverse strand, counting down.
CGTGTTGCTCAACCACATGAGCACACCAGCCAGCCACCCGCCCGCAAGCAAACATAGAAACAAACTGATCAGGAACTAGTCCTGCCGACTGTAAAACCAAGGCGGTATAAAACTCAACGTTAGTTTTAAGATTTCGGCCGGGCTTAACCTCATCTAAAACCTTAAGCGCCGTTTTCTCAACTGAACGCGCCAAATCATAGAGCTTGCGGTTTCTCAAATCGGCTCCTGCCAAGGCCTCGGCAGTTTTAGACAAAACCTCGGCGCGCGGATCGCGCACTTTATAAACTCGGTGGCCAAAACCCATGATGCGGTGCCCGGCATTAAGCTCATTTCTAAGCCACGCTTCCGCTCTCTCAGCCGATTGGATATCCACAAGCATATCTAAAACAGGTCCCGGAGCCCCTCCATGCAAAGGACCTTTCAGCGCCCCCACGGCCCCAGTGACGGCGCTGACCATATCCGATCTCGTACTGGCAATCACGCGAGCGGCAAAAGTGGAGGCATTCATTCCGTGATCGATAACGGTGGTCCAATACGTATCCAAAGCCTTAGCCACGGCCGGATGAGGCACTTCGCCAAAGACCATATAAAGGAAATTTTCCGCTAGCCCCAGATCGGTTCGCGGCGGAATCGGATCATGCCCTTGACGCAGTCTAGCATGCGCGGCGACGACCGTGGGGAAACGAGCGGTCAATCTTTTCGCGACCGCCAAATCCGCGGCGGGAGAAATATCGTTAGGATTGGACAAATCCAAGGACAAGGTTGCGCACGCCATGCGCAGGGCGTCAATAGGCGGGGAATGCCTCGCCACTTTGATAATCTCTAAGGTTTCGGGGCGAATGGTTCTTAATTCCGCTAATTCTTTTCGAAAACTGGCCGATTCTTTAGAGGAAGGCAACGTTCCGGTCCATAAAAGTTCGGCGGCTTCCTCAAAAGAAACTTTTCCGGCGAGTTCCTCGATTGAATACCCTCCGATGATCAGTCTTCCCTTCTGACCGTCAACATGGCTGAGCTTAGTTTGGACGGCGACAATTCCTTCAAGACCTGGAACAAATTGAGTGGCTGTTGGCATACGATTCCCCCTTTTTAAATAGAAACGCTTCTTTTTCCATTCTACTTAAATAAATCCGCAGCGCAAAATTTCTTCGGCAATCTGCACGGAGTTTAAGGCCGCGCCCTTAACGAGGTTATCCATCGCAATCCATAAAACAATTTCTCGCGGAGAACACCCCCGTCTAATGCGGGAAACAAAAATCTCCTCTTGACCCGCGGAAGAACGCGGGGTTGCGTATGAGTCATCATCTTTAACCACGGACGAAACCGAAATGAGATTCGCCGCTTCTTTAGCCGAAATTGGTTTTTTAAGCGTCAGCCAAGCTGATAAACAATGTCCCCGCAATGTCGGCACGCGGACTGCTGTCACGCTGATTTTAAGATGGGGAGCTTTCCAAACTTTTCTTAATTCAAAGGCAACTTTGTTTTCTTCTGCGGAATAGCCCCGGGCATCAAAAGAACCGATTTGCGGAAATACATTGGCCGAGATGGGACGGGGCAAGTGAAGAGATTTCCCCATTTTCAAAATGGGCACGCGTCCCTCTTTAAGGGAAAATTTCCTCATGTCTTTTTTCATTTCGGCGAAGAAATCCTCCAAAGCGGCTCTTCCCGCGCCCGACACGGCCTGATAAGAGGAAAGCCTAATTTCTTCAATGCCAATTTTTTTATGCAATAAGTATCCCGCCACTCCAAGACCGGTCATCGTGCAGTTAGGCCCGGCGATAAGACGAGAGCTTGGGGTCATATCTTCTTTATTGACCTCCGGAATGAGGAGCGGCACGGCGGGATCGTTTCTAAAAGCGGAACTGTCGTCAATCACCCAAACACCAGAGGCCGCCAGTTTTTTGGCCCAACGCCTGGAGACCTCATCCGAGCTGACAAAAAAAACAATTTGATTTTTTTTTGCTTCATTAAAATTAAATTTTTCAGCCACATATTTTTTCCCCCGAAAAAAAACGCCTTGATTTAATCTCCCGGATGAAAAACAATGCAGGCTTCCTAAAGGGAACTTCCTTTTTTCTAAAAAAAACAGAAGCTCGCGGCCAACTAACCCGGTGGCCCCCACTACTCCCACGGATAAGTTCGACATGACTGAGTTTACGGGACGATGGACGGGGCGCTAAAACCTATATTACCGCTTTCATCTTCCGCCGCTCCGCGAAGATAATTGCCGCTTTTAAGAAGGGAGTTGTCAAACGAAAAATAAAAAGGCGGAGACCCAAAAATCGGGCTCATTCTTTCCCAATTCAGCTGATCATCGGAAGATTCAACCCACGCCCCCGCAATGTCTTTTCCAGAAGCGGAAAAACGAATAAGAGAATGAGTCGCTCCTTTAAAAAGGGAAAAATCGCCGATGGTCACCGGCGCTTGAGCCCCCGGCCCTACCAATTTGATCGCCAAAGCGGGGAAAATATTGATCGGGGTTTCTAGCGCGTCTTCCACTGATCGCGGGGGCACGCCCACAATCTCGTGATTATTCCAAGCAAGAGGCTCTTGGGGCAAAGAAGCGCTGTTGGGCATCGCCGCCGCCAGAATGGGAGAGCTTGAGACGGAAGTAAAATATTCCGTTGGAGACCAGATAATCAGATAATTGGGTTGGGTAAAACTAATCATGCCCACCGGAACTTCGGCCCAAAACCAGCGTCCCTTTCCGCGCGGGTTTTTAGACTCGGGGGAATCTGGATCAACGGAGATGTCCGTCGTTTCGGTTAAAAAATAACTTTGTTCTGTTGAGAACGCGGGAGCCTGAGAAATGGCCATATAGATTTTTCCATCAATGATATCCCGTTCCCAGGGTTTGTCGGGATTCGGCTGCGTTTTGGCGCGACCAATTTTGGCTCCAATAAACGCATGCGTAAAATTACCCACCGGAGCCGAGGGCAATTTTACAATCCAAGCATTGTTAAACCCAATATACCAGTTTCCATCCGGCCCCCCATCCGAGAAGCGATCAAAACTGCGGATATCCGGTAAAAGAGAAACATAATTGGGTAAATCAGAGCTCGTGGAGATAGTCACGGCATAGGATCCTGAAGGACCTATTAAAAATAAAAAAACTGTAATAATTTTAATCATTTTTTAAATAATCGCGCCAGTCTCTCAAATTCATCTAAGTCATAAAAATGAATCACAATCTGTCCTTCTTTCTGATTGTTTTTCATACGAATTTCAACATTGGTGCCTAAAATTTCCCGCCACTGAGCCTCTTGCAAGGCGATATCCGGCTCTTTTTGCTTCGTGACTTTTTGCGCCCGTTTTCCTTGAGCGCTGTGCGTTTGGCGCGCAATATCCTCTACCGCGCGCACGGAAAGATTGTTTTCCAGAATCATCTTAAAAATTTTATTTCGCTCAAGAGCGTCTGGAACCATAAGCAAAGCGCGCGCATGACCTTCGCTGATTTGGGCAAACTGAACGGCTTTTTGTATTTCTTCGGATAAATCTAACAAACGCAGGGTATTGGAAACCGCCGATTTAGATTTTCCCACCGTGTGGGCCAAATCATTTTGAGAAATTTGAAATTCCTTCATCAAGCGCAAATATCCTAACGCCTCTTCAATAGCGTTTAAATCTTGGCGCTGAAGATTTTCAATGAGACCCACCATCATCCGCTCTTTATCGGATTTAGACTCTCGAACCAAAACCTCCACTTCTTTAAGCCCCGCTAAAACGCAAGCCCTTAAACGACGTTCCCCGGCAATGAGCTCATAAGAATCCCGCTGGGAATCATAAGAAACCAAAAGCGGCTGAGCGAGCCCATGCTGTTTGATCGAGGCCGCAAGCTCGGAGAGCTTTTCCGGATCGAAATTCTTGCGCGCCTGCAAATGACTGGGGCGAATTTTTTCAACCGGAACCAAACGCAAAGCTCCTTCTTCTTTTTTAGTGTTTTCTTGCGTTTCTTGAACAGAAATCAAAGCCCCAAGGCCGCGGCCTAATGCTTTTCTCATACGCTTTCTCCTACGACCGCCGAATCTTGACGATTTGGTTTTTCTAAAATTTGATTTAACTCGCAAAGATACTCCATTCGAACTAAAATTTCTCGTGATAAATTGAAATAAGCCTGGGCCCCGCGCGATTTAGAATCGTGCTCAAAAATAGTTTTTCCAAACCCAGGGGCTTCCGCCAAACGAATACTTCGCGGGATAATGGAGTTAAAAAGTTTTTCTTTCATGAATTTTTTGACCTCATCTTGCACCTGCTGGGCCAAACTCATTCGGCTGTCAAACAAGGTTAAAAAACACCCTAAAAATTGAAGAGAAGGATTCAACGCCTTCTTGACTCGCTGAATGGTCTCCACAAACTGAGCTAAACCTTCTAGCGCATAATATTCGCCTTGAATCGGAATTAAAACATGGGTCGCAGCTGTCAGGGCATTCACCGTGAGAAGCCCTAAAGAAGGAGGACAGTCAATCAAGACAAATTCAAATTGATTTTTGATTGCAGTAAAAGAACCTTTTAAACGACTTTCTCGGGCCAAAGCCGGAACAAGTTCCACTTCTGCCCCCGCTAAATCAATTCCCGCGCCCGCTAAGAATAGATTGGGAACAGAAGTAGGGCGAATTGTTTTTTCAATGGGCATTAAATCAACCAAGATATTGTAAACACTGGGCGATAATGTACGTTTATCAAAACCCAAGCCAGAAGTTGCATTTCCCTGAGGATCGGAATCTACAATCAAGGTTTGAAACCCCATTTGAGCGAGGGCCGCTCCTAAGTTGAGAACCGAGGTGGTTTTACCAACCCCCCCTTTCTGATTCGCTAAGGTAATAATCTTCAAATGAGTTTTCCCGTGAAAACTTCCGGCCTATTCATGCTAGCAGTTTATCAGCCTTAAATCAAACGAGAGGGGTTTTCTTGAGACGCCTCATGGACGCGCCCCTTTTAAGAGCTAATTCAATTAAAATATCCATGAGAGACTGAATTTTAAGACCTGAAAAATCCCAAAGGGCCGGATACATGCTTGTAGCAGTAAACCCAGGCAAGGTGTTAATCTCATTAAAATAAACTTTTCCAGTCTTCCGATCCATCAAAAAATCCACGCGTCCCAGACCGTAACCATCAAGAGCTGTAAAAATCTGAAGGGAGTATTCTTGAATTTGACGTGTTTGTCCCGCGCTTAATCTCGCCGGAATTTCTCGCCCGGCCCCATCTTGTGTTAAATACTTAGTCTTATAATCATAGAACTCTGAACGAGGAATGACCTCTCCAAGGGCGGATGCGCGCAACTTAAAACGGGAATCCGTCGCATGGGGGTCCCCCAGAACCGCGCATTCAATCTCCCGGGGCTCAACCCCTTTCTCAATCAACACCTTGGTATCATACTGAAAGGCACTTTCTACCGCGGGAAGAAGTTCTCTCATGGATAAGACTTTTGAAATTCCCACCGAAGATCCTAGACGCGCCGGTTTGACAAAGACAGGGAAGCCTAATTTTTGCGCCGCATTTCTAGCTGTTTTGGGATTATAAATACAAAAATAGGGTAAAACTGGAATATTCGCGCGTTCAGCTAATACTTTCGCAAATTCTTTATCCATGCCCAAGGCTGATCCCAGAATCCCACAACCCACATACGGAATGTGAAGCGTCTCCAAAAACCCTTGAATCGCGCCATCCTCGCCTAAAGGGCCATGTAACGCGGGAAAAACAACATCTGGCAGGGTTTTCACGTGAAAACCACCCACGAACAAGCCTTGTTCCAACTTTCCGGAAGAAGAGTCAAAATTCTTGGGAAGCCTTACATTCTCAAATTGTTCAATAAATACAATGCTTTTTTTTATCCATTGGCCTTGAGGCGAAATCCAAATGAGCTCTTTTTCGTATTTTTTTGGATTCAAGGCGTTAAAAATGGTCCTGGCGCTAACAATGGAAACATCCCGCTCTGCCGATTCCCCTCCGCATAAAACCCATACTCTCTTTTTAGCCATTTATATAGAATTCCTTTTTAAAAATTAATAGAAATATTATATGATAAAAAGATACGATGCCATCCACGCGAGAAATTCACGAAAAAATTAATGCCGACATAAAAAAGATCCTTATTTCCGAGGAGCAAATTCGCTCTCGCATCAAGGAATTGGGCGCTCAAATCTCCAAAGATTACGCGGACAAAAACCCCATTCTCATTGGCATACTAAAAGGAAGCGTCTTTTTTCTGTCTGATTTAATGCGGGCCCTCTCAATTGACTGCTGCGTTGATTTCATGAGCCTAGCCTCTTATTCAGGCGAAAAATCAAACGGAATCGTAAGGCTGCTTTTGGATCTGCGGGAAACAATCGAAGGACGGGATGTCATCATCATAGAAGACATTGTTGATACTGGACTCACCTTGAGCTATCTCGAGAACATTCTCAGAACTCGAAACCCGCGCTCCTTGGAGGTTTGTTCACTTCTCGATAAACCCGAATGCCGAAAAATTTCGGTCAAGGCCAAATACGTCGGCTTTACCATTCCCAATGAATTTGTCGTTGGTTACGGTCTCGATCTGGATGAAAAATACAGGAATCTTCCGTATATAGGCGTCCTTAAAAAATAATAAAATTAACTCTCTATGGAAAATAAAAACATCAAACAATTGATTCTATGGGCCGCAGCCTTTCTCCTCATCATCGTTCTATTTAAAAACATAAAAACCCCCACCCTATCCGATAAGGAAATTCCTTATTCCGAATTTAAAGCCGAGCTTAAGACAGGGAACATTAGCGATGTGAAAGTCAGCCCTGATCTCATATCGGGAAAAATAAAAGAAGATAGCGGCAAAATAGAAGATTTCAAAACTATTCCCTTGCCGGATCTAAAATTAGTCCAAGACTTGGAAAAATATAATGTCAAAAACTTTTCCGGGGAACCCGATCGCAGTTGGGTGACCAGCCTCATCGTCAATATCGGCTGGGTTGTTCTCTTTTTCGCCCTCTGGTGGATTTTTGTCATCCGCCAGGTGCAGATGGGGGGAAAACAGGCGATGTCTTTCGGAAGGACCAAAGCGCGAATGGTGGACGACAAAAAGAAAAAGACGACTTTTGGCGATGTCGCCGGATGCGACGAATCCAAAGAAGAACTTCAAGAAATTGTCGAGTTCCTAAAAAATCCCGCAAGATTTCAGAGGTTAGGGGGAAAAATGCCCAGAGGAGTTCTCCTTTTTGGACAACCGGGAACCGGAAAAACCTTGCTTGCCCGGGCCGTCTCTGGAGAAGCCGGGGTTCCATTTTTCTCGGCCTCCGCCTCTGAATTCGTCGAAATGTTCGTCGGCGTCGGGGCCTCTCGCGTGAGAGACCTTTTCGATCAAGCGCGAAAAGCCGCCCCCGCTGTGATTTTTATTGATGAACTTGACGCGGTAGGAAGACATCGCTTCGCCGGAATTGGAGGAGGGCACGACGAGCGCGAGCAAACCTTGAATCAACTTCTCATTGAACTCGACGGCTTTGAACAAAACCAAGGAATCGTTCTCATTGCGGCGACCAACCGCCCCGACGTCATTGACCCGGCTCTTCTCCGCCCGGGCCGTTTCGACCGCCAAATTCACGTGCCCGCCCCTCATCTTAAAGGACGGGAAGAAATTTTGAAAGTTCACGCCAAAGACATCAAGATGTCGGCTAAGGTTGATCTCTCCGTCATCGCGCGCCGGACCCCCGGATTTTCAGGGGCGGATTTAGCCAACGTTATCAATGAAGCGGCGCTTCTTGCCGCCCGCAAAGACAAGCCCGAAGTTGAGATGAGCGACCTTGAGGAATCTATCGAGCGAGTGATGGCCGGCCCGCAGAAAAAATCAAGCCTCATGTCCGATAAAGAAAAAAATATCGTGGCCTATCATGAATCGGGGCACACCTTGGTCGCCAAACTTTTGCCCAATTCTGATCCTGTCCATAAGGTGTCCATTGTTTCTCGCGGTCACGCCTTGGGATACACGCTCCAACTTCCAACTGAGGATAAGTACTTAACCTCCCGCGGCGAAATCTTGAACCGCTTAGCCGTTCTTCTCGGTGGTCGTTGCGCGGAAGAATTGGCATTTAACGAGATCACCACCGGCGCTTCCGACGATCTCCAAAAAGCATCTTCCTACGCGACCAAAATGGTCACGGAATTCGGAATGTCCGACAAAGTCGGACCTTTGTCTCTTAAAAAACCCGAACAGGAAGTTTTTTTAGGACGAGATATTTCACAACAAAACGGTTACTCAGAAAGAACGGCTCAACTCATTGACGAAGAAGTCAAACGACTAGTGACCGAGGCCCATGAAAAAGCTCGAAATCTTCTTCTCACCCACAAGAAAATTCTAGATGACCTCGCGGCAAAACTTTTTGACCGGGAAGTTCTCGATGGCGAGGACATTGACGTCATTTTAAAGAATGGGCTTCAAATGGGAGTCGCTTAAGCTATAATAGCCCATACGGATATAAAGGAGAACCATCATGTTCAAGAATCAAAAGTTTAACTTCAAATCTCAATTAGCCATCCTTGGGATCATTGTTCTTGGCTTTGCCGCCTGCAAAAAAATGACGGGGGGGGGACAAGCGATTCAAAAAGGTTCGGCCGTACAAATCGATTACACCCTTAAAGTGGACGGACAAGTCGTTGACACCTCCGTTGGGAAAAAACCCCTCATGTTTATCGAGGGTTCCGGAGAAATTATTCCCGGACTCGATAGCGCCCTGATGGGTCTTAAGGCCGGAGATCAAAAACATGTGGTGGTCTCTCCACAAAACGGCTATGGTCTCGTCGATCCTAAGGCCTTTGTCAAAGTTCCCAAGACTTCTTTCAAAGAGCTTTCTACTCTCAAAGTTGGATCTACGGTCGGGGGAACCGCCAAAAACGGGCGTCATTTCCAAGCGATTGTTTCAAAAATCGGCAAGACAAATGTCACTCTGAATTTAAACTCCCCCTTGGCCGGAAAAACTCTTAATTTCGATGTGACCGTCGTCAGCGTTGATACCGGAAAATCTTAATCCGATTATCCTGCGTAGAAAAAAGCGCCCTTTTGCGGGGCGCTTTTTTATTGAGGAACTAATTGAAGGAAGAAATAGACAGAAAAGCCCAACCGGCCAAAAACGCAAGACCCCCTAATGGGGTAATGAACCCAAACTTTTTGATTCCACTGAGAGACAACGCGTAAAGGCTTCCGGAAAACAAAAAAATCCCAATCAAAAAAGAAAACCCCGCCCGCTCAACCCAAGGATTTGGGGTTCTCGGCGCAATTACAGAAAGGAGTAAAAGAGCCAAAGCATGGTAGATCTGATATTTGACGCCTGTCTCATAAACCTGTTTCATCTCCGGAGAAAGAAAATTTTTAAGGCCGTGGGCGCCAAAAGCCCCTGCCGCCACGCCTAAAAACATAAGAATACTACCGGCGCGGAGCCAAAATTTAGGATTCATTTTTTATCACTCATAACGCAACGCTTCAATGGGCGACAACAGAGCCGCCTTGCGGGCCGGCCAAAAGCCGAAGATAATTCCAATGATCGCGGAACAGCCAAAGGCCAGAATAACGGACTGCGGACTCACAATCGCGGCCCAACCAGCATAATGAGTCATCACAAACGCGATTCCGACCCCCAAAAGGACTCCAACCGTTCCTCCAAGCAAAGAAAGTAACGCCGATTCGATGAGAAACTGAGCGAGAATCGCGCGCCGGGGGGCTCCCACGGCTTTTCTAAGGCCAATTTCCCGGGTTCTCTCAGTCACCGAAACCAGCATGATATTCATAATCCCAATCCCACCAACGAGTATGGAGATCGCGGCGATAATTCCCAAAAGAATTCCAAAAGTTTTCGTTGTCTCGGTCAGAGTAGATTCAACTTCCTGCATATTACGAACGGTAAAATCATCTTTTTTATAGGCTGGCAAATGATGACGCAGCCTTAAGAAAGCTTTAATCTTGGCCATGACTCGATCAATAGAATTAGGGCCATCACATTCCACTTCCACACGTTGAAGATAACGGCCTCGGCTATTTGAACTGCTCCAACCGCTAAGTCCGAGTTTCATCATCGCGGTCTTAAGAGGAATAACAATTAGGTCGTCTTCATCATGCCAGGCGCTTGAACCCTTGGGGGGCAAGATTCCTATTACTTTAAAACTAATGCGTTTAATTTTAATCTGTTTTCCCACCGGATCGATTGTCCCAAATAAAGTATTAACGACGGTTTGTCCTAAAACCGCGACCTGGGCAATATCATTGTTTTCCTCCTCTGTAAAGAAACGTCCGTAATACGGTTCAGCGGAGTGCATAGAAGCATAGGAGGAAAAATCTCCATGGACCTCCGTATTGGTATTCTTATCTTTATAAATAACTTGCTCATTTCCCTCCACCTCGCCATTGACCGCAATAATATGGGAACTGAGATGGGAAATAGACGTCATGTCGGCCAAGGTCAATCGGGAGATGGTCCCTGTCCCTCCATGAAACATAGCCGAAGAAAAAGGCCAAATCATGATTAAATTGGAGCCCAATCCCGAAATGCGGGCTTCAATGGATTTTTGCGCTCCACGCCCGATGGCCAACATCGCAATAACCGAACAAACCCCGATTAAAATCCCTAATACCGATAAGAAAGAGCGCGTTTTATTGGCTAAAATCGCGCGCGCGGCGGAAGAAGCATTCTCCTTAACTTCAAGCCAGCTCAGATCGGGAAGTATTTGGGCTGAACGGATGACTCCTTCAGGAGATGGAAGTTCCCGCGCGTCCTGATTTGGCCTTGGCTTCTCCTCTCTCTTCTTGGGATTTTGGTTTTTCTCATCAGATTGGACACAACCATCCTTGATTCTAATAATCCGCTCGGCATAAGAAGCGATATCCGGTTCATGAGTGACCATAATCACAGTTATTCCACGCGCGTTAAGCTCGGATAATTTTTCAAGCACTTCCTCAGCCTGATCGGAAGCCAAATTTCCGGTCGGTTCATCGGCGAAAATAATTTTAGGGGAATTAATGAGAGACCTTGCGATCGCAACCCTTTGCTGTTGGCCTCCGGAAAGCTGATTAGGTTTATGATGGACGCGCTCCGAAAGCCCAACGTCTTTAAGAAGCTCCAGAGCTCTTGGCTGGGAAACCCCTTGGCCGGCGTAAATCGCCGGGAGAAGCACATTATCCAAGGCATTGGTGCGCGACAATAAATTAAATGTCTGAAAAATAAACCCAATGGTTTTTGAGCGAAGAGCCGCGCCCTCATCGTCAGAGAGTCTAGATACGTCTTTTCCCATCAAAAAATAGCGGCCTTCCGTCGGGCGTTCCAATAGCCCTAGAATTTGAAGCAAGGTGGATTTTCCAGATCCCGAGGGACCCATGATCGCGACAAATTCCCCTTGTTCGACGGATAAATCAATTCCCTTAAGAACTAGAAGATTTCCTGAACCAACTTTATAGGAGTGCCGTATATTCTCTAGTTTAATGAGGGACATGTTTCAAATTAAAAAGCAGGTTTTTTCCCTTTCTTTTTAGCGCCGAAGGCTAAGGGACTTGTCTGGGCCTCACGGGGAACGTAATGACCTCCTGGAATAAAGACAGAATCTCCGTCTTTGAGGCCCGAGATAATTTCATCGTTGGTCCCGTCTTGAATTCCAAGAGTCACCGAGACCTCTCTTGGTTTTCCATTAGGAATGGGAACTAAAACAAAGTTATGGTCATCTTTTTGTTTGACGGCTATCGCTGGAATGAAAAGAGCGTTCTTATTTTCTTTGACAATAAAATTAACATTAGCCGTCATTTGAGATTTATAATAAGCGGGAGCGCCGCCGTCCGGGCTGATTTTGACATTATAAGTAATGACATTGGAGGTATTAACGCCTTCATGGAGAATATCGAAAACTTTTCCCATCGCCGTTCGATTGGGGTAGGCATCCAGAATAATTTTAGCCGGCATTCCCAAATGAATTTTTCCAATATCGGTTTCATCCACTTGAGCGATAACAATGAGCTTATCCGACATCGCGAAAAGAACCGTCGAAGCATCCACCGTTTGACCATCCACGATATTTCTGAGAATGACCACCCCAGAAATCGGAGCGATAATCGGAGTCGGCTTATAACTGTCCTCCCATTTTTTAAGGGCCGCAGGACCTTGGGACCGGGCCGCGTCCATAATCGCCACCCGATCGGAAGAGCTCATCCAGGCAATCACTTGACCGGCCTTGACCACGCTGCCCTCATCCACTAAATATTTATCAATGCGCCCGGAGATAGCCGGTTTAATTTCCACCCGGTTTAAAGGCGCGACATTTCCGGTTGATTCAACAGTTTCTTGCAAAGGCCCGCGGCGAACCAAAATAATTTTCCCTGAGTCCTTCGGTTTCTCATTTTTTTTATGCCAATAAAAGAAGGCTCCTCCCACAAGGATCGCAGCCAAACTCCATAACAAAATTTTCTTCATTTGTCCTCCAAAGCCACTCCCTCGGACTCTTCCCAAGCGGCCAAATATTCCGCCTCCGTGAACTGATCTTGAATTAAGATTTGTTCCGCGTTGACAAGATCGGTCACGGCGATTTCCCAGGTGTCATAGGTCATGAGTCCCGCACTATAGCGGATGGTTGACTCGTCATTTCTTTGTTTGGTCGCCTTGACGCGGTAAGTCCACACATCTACAAGTTGCGCTTCATTTTTGAGATTATACCAGGCGTTTTCCATTGTCTCTCGCGTCAAAAGCCGTGTTGAACGCAATTGTTCCTCATTTTGATCGGCGGTTCTTTTGGCGCTGACCAAGGTAAAGAAATTGCCTAACGGGCCATTAGAAAAAATGGGAAGATCCACGGATCCAAAAAAAGACCAGCTTGGATTTTGGGTCGCCACCATATTGTTTCCAAGGCTGCTCCGGGTATAGAGAACCCCGACATTCGGCAACATCGCGCTCAGAGATTGTCCTACTCCGGCTTTGGCGCCCCACCAAATCGCTTTTTGGAGTTGAACATTCGGGTTATTTTCGACTAAGGACGCCATATCAGGGTATCCTGTGGCCGGATCGGGAAGGTCCAAAGTCCCTTGAACGGCGACCTGAGTAAAACCATCTTTCCCTAAAAGTTGATCCAGCTGAATTTGGGCCAAACGCAAGCGCCGCTGGTTTTGATCCACCGCTTCCTGGGCTAATTTAGTCTGGGCCTTGGACAACATCAAATTTCCCTTGGATTCTTGACCGTTATTGTAAAGCAATTGGACCATCTCGGTATTATCTTGTCGAAGCTTTAAAATATCCTTGGCGACTTTGACCATCCGGTAGGCGAAAAGCAAACGATAATAAGCGACTTTCAAGTTATACCGAACCGTCACGGAAGAGGTTCGATAAGACGCCCACATCTGGGAAATAAAAGCATGGGCCTTGCGAATATCCTGGGAGTCCTTGAAATTGAAAATATCCATGCGGGCGGACCCCTGAAGCGTCCAAGGAAGAAAACCGCCGCTCGCGATTCCGTTTGAAGCGAGGAAACTAGCTTGGTTGCTTGAGTTCGTTTTCGTATATCCGTCTTCCAAGTTCGATAAACTCGGCAAAACCTCATTCCAAGTCGCGTAGTAAGTCGCGCGAGCGGAATCAATCGCTTTTCTAGCGGCGGCAAGATCGGGATTGTCTTTAAATGCAATTTGAACGCAATCTTTCCAAGTCAAGGCGTGGAGATTCGCGGGCGTTGTTAAGTCGGACGCCGCGAAAAGAGGGCCTGCGGGCAAGGCCAGAAGAAAAAATAAAATTAGGCTTTTAAATCTTTTCACGTTTCACTCATTATACTAAGACTTAATGAGAAGAAAGTGGAGTTCCCGAAGAAATTTCAATAGAATTTGATAAGGCCTTGGGATGCCGCTTGTCCCATTTTTGCGTCATCTGGACAAATTTTTCTTTTTGTTCTGGGTTTAGAATTTGAGCGATATCTGAGCGCATGGAAAGACGCAACGCCTCAAATTGAGCCCTCATCTTCTGATGAAGAATCAAAACTTTCTCACGTTTAGATTCTAGAAGAGTCCGAACCTGGTCTTCTTGTTGAGGATTTAAATCTAATTTTCGACTGAGCCGCGCTAAAATTTTTTGAGTTTCAGGTCCCCGAGACCAAAATTGTCGAAAAACCGCCTTCTCATGTCGAATTCCAACCCATGCTCCCAGCAAAAGACCGGCGCAAAAGCTCAGTAAAACATGATTCCAAGAAATCCTCATTTTCCCTCCAATAATGAATTAAACCAGCTGGGCCCATAGGCCACCCCTGGCGTCAAAACCAACTCCGCCATATCCCTCTTGGATCCTAACAAAAGAAGAGTATCTGGAGAAGCCAAAGAATCAGAGCTTCCAAGAACGAAGAAAAAAAGCGCGGCGGCAAAACTAAGTTCAAGAACTGGAGTCAACCACTTCCACAATGATTGAGAGAGAACCCAAATTCTCCAGGGAGGAGAAGGGATAATTTTGGCCATGGTTTGAGCGATAAATTTTTCGGTCTCTTGGGAAGACACAAAGCCGCGGGAATGAAACAAGGTCTCTGAAATTTTCTGCCAACTTTTCTGGAGCTCACGGCATTCCGGGCAAGCGGTGAGATGAACCGAAATTTCAAACCGTTTATCGGGAGATAACTCCCCGTCTTGAAAAGCCCCTAAATTTTCTCTGATTTTCTCGTGTTCCATAAAGTTTTATTCCTTCTATTATTTTAGACGTATCCCGCCATCTGAAAGTGTCGGAGAATTTCCCCACACGAAAGACGCGCTCGGCGAAGACGGGCTTTGACCGAATCAAGACTGCATTCTAAAACCTGAGCGATTTCCTGATAATTAAGGCCCTGAACCTCGCGCAAAATTAAAATCAAACGGTATTCCGTCGGCAAACGAACCATGATTTTTTCAACTAAATCAGCGTCAATCAACGAAGATTCAATATGAAGAAAGCTCTCAAGTTCTTGAGCAGAACGCCTGGCAGAATTTTCGAGCATAGCGTCCAAGGAATCTTCTTTCTCTCGTGCCTTGAGACGAACCCCATCCAAACAACAGTTAACCGCAATTCGATGAATCCAAGTTGAAAAAGAGGAGTCTTCTCTATATTGATCCAGCGAACGATACGCTTTCAAAAAAGCCTCTTGGGAAGCGTCCTCAGCCAGGGAACGATCCCTAAGAAGCGACAGACAAAGACAAAATATTTTCGGATAATGGCGTCTCATCAACTCCGCGTATAAGGCGTAATGACCTTTGCGAATCTTAAGGACAATTTCCAAGTCGCTGATAAAAATCTCCTTCGACCTTAACGCCCCACACGCATAGGGCATTAAGACCGGATCTATAACCAAGGATACTTTATTGCTGCATGGGTTGCGTGGATGATGAGTTAGAAGACGGCTGAGGCTGATGGTTTTTCCATTTCTTTTTAGCTTTCGCTAAAAAGGATTGGCAACTCGATGAAAGATTCGCCGAATTTTGCTTTAAGCACCGAAACATCGCCTTGGGGCCTTTCCCTTTGACGGCCGCGCAAAACTGATTCACGTCGGCCTTACAGGCTTTTTTAAAGGCCGTCACATGAGAACTCATTTTTTTCATTTGAGCCTGACACGCCGAGGATAAGCTGCCTTGATTATCATTAAGGCATTTCCGCTTAGCTTTCCAGGTCTTGGCATTAGGACAAAGATTTTTTATATCCTTGGCGCAGGCCCCATGTCGCTTTCCCTTCTTGTGAGGAGTAGGGGAGCTCGGCGCAGAGGCGCCGCCTTGATCTTGTCCAGTCGTGGGAGCGTCTTGCGCCGCCGCCGCCAACGCCCAACCGCACAAACACGCCGCCATAACGAATGATAATTTTTTCATTTTATTCTCCTTTTTCAATTTGAGTCTTTTATTAGACGCGTGAGGATGATGAAAAGTGTCGCGCAATCGTATTATTTCCCAAAACAAAACCACTGCGTCCCCAAACGCGGATTTACCAAAAGAACAAGCCCCCATCCGCCACAACGGAGCGGATGAAGGCTTGGACGCTCGTCTCGCTTTATATTTTTGAGAGCGTAACGACGACTTTATAGGTCGTCCACTGATTATAGCCGTCATCATGCGGAACGTTGACGACGCGATAGGAGAGAGTAAACCCCTTCTCAACGTTCATGTCGCCCCAAAACCCCTTGGACGCGACAACGCTGCCGCCCCAATAAATCCGATGGGAGCTCTCGTCATAGCGCAAGCCGGGAAACGCGAAGAGGATGTTGACGCAGCGTTCGCCGTTGTCGCCGGCGTTCGTGCAGGATTTATACTCGGCTCCCACGCGGTTGTTCTGGCTGTTGACGACAAAAACGACCGCGCCAGGATTGATCTCGGAATAATCCTCTCCCGTCACGGGAATTCCAGTCAGAACGCTCGCCGAAGACTCCTGGCTTTGTCCGAGCTTCAGGCTGCGCGCATTTTTAGCCAAAACAGCTTGAAAATTCGCCGCGGGATGATACCAGGCGGTCTCCGCCGCCATCACGGAACCAACGGACGCCGATAAGACAAACACCAGACTTCGAATTACATTTTTCTTCATTTGCTCTTCCTCGCTTGCTTCTAAACGCCCCAGAAACTCATAGGGGCTTGTGTTTTTATCTTACATCCGTGCGTTCCAACTCTCAATATCCGCGGGGTAAATTCCCTGTATTTTTCGCATGACGCCGGCGCTGCCGCCTTCCCGCCCGGGTTTCTCCGGTAAAAATTCCAGGAGCGCGCTAAAATGCCATAATTAAATGATGCGGATTTTTCTTGCGGGAGCCTCGGAACTCGGCGCGCGGCATAGCATAATTTCCGACGGCAGAAAGAACGGCGCCATCCGCTTGGATATCATCGCCTACGCTAAAAGCGTCGAAGGCTCCCAGACTGGCCGAATTTCCCGCGTGGTTTAAGGGTATTATAAGTCATGGGGCTCAAAATAGTATTTTTCCCCTAAAGAAAATATCAACACTCATTCGCTCTAATGGATATCCAGGAAGTATTTTCTCGCCGACGCCCGGTCATTTCTTTCGAGTTTTTTCTCCCTAAAGCTCCGGAAAATCTCTCCGAATTCATCGATAATCTTGAAGAATTCAAGGCGCTGGAACCGGATTTCATCACCCTCACCTATGGGGCCGGGGGATCCGAACGAGACCGAACCATCAAGGCCGCCGGAATCATAAAAGCCAAGACGGGATTTGAGACTGTCTGTCATCTCACTGGAATGACCCACACGCAAAAGGAAATCGAGGAACGATTGCTGCGTCTCAAGGAAGTCGGAATCGGGCAAATCGTCGCTTTAAGAGGAGACATCCCAAGGGAAAAACTTTTTCTTCCTGGCCATTTTCCGCACGCAAACGATCTCATTACTTTTATCCGAAAAACGGGCGGCTTTCAAATCGCCGCAGCGGGTTATCCGGAAACCCATTCCGAGGCAAAATCCCCTGAATCGGACATTTTTTACCTCACGGAAAAAGTCCGCGCCGGAGCGGATTGGGTCATCACCCAGATTTTTTTCGACAATAAGGATTATTTTAATTTCGTAAACCGCGCGAAAGCCGCCGGGATTTCGGTCCCCATCGTTCCGGGAATAATGCCGGTCACGAGCTTTTCCCAGCTTAAGCGATTCTCATCCTTGTGCGGAGCAAAAATACCCAAGACAATGTCCAATAATCTCGACAAAATAGAGGGGGATCCCGAAGCCGTAATTCAATACGGGATCGAATGGGCAAGCCGCCAAGCCCTTGAACTTTTAGCGGGAGGCGCTCCCGGTCTCCATTTTTTCACGCTGAACCGCAACCACTCGACCGCCGAGATATTGCGGCGAATCAGAAGAAAATCCGAATAACCCGGTCAGAGGCTTATTAGATCGCCTTGCGAAAAAAGAAATACGGTATTTATATTTGAGACGGAGAGACCGCGAAATAGCGCGCCTCGGGATGATGGAAGACCAGGGCTGAAACGGAAGCTTCCGGCTCCATCATGAAGCCCTCCGTCAGTTTAACGCCGATGGAATCTTCGACGTTCAAAAGCCGGAAGAGTTTTTCTTGATCCTCTAAGTTTGGACAAGCGGGATAACCGAAACTAACCCTGAGCCCGCGATATCTCGCCTGAAATTTTTCTTTTAACGTCATGGAGTTCGGATCGGGTATGCCCCAATTCGCGCGAATTTTTTCATGCACAAGCTCGGCGAAGGCCTCGGCCGACTCAATCGACAAGGCTTGAAGGGCGTGGGATTTAAAATATTCCCCCTTTTCGCGGTAAAATTCCGAAAGCTCCCGAACGCCGAAGCCGCAGCTAAGCGCGAAAAGGGCAACAAAATCCTTTTTCCCAACCCCGCGGGAAGCCGTAAAATCGGACAAGCACAAACCCTCTCCCGAATTTTGACGGGGAAAAACGAAGGTCTCAAGAACGCGGTCGGTTTTAGGGTCATAGATATTCAAGGATTCCCCTTCCGAATCCGCCCTAAAGAACCGGTAAACGGCCTTGGCGAACATTTGTTTTTTTGAGATAACTTCTTTTTGAAGCTCGGATATTTTGAGAATCAAATCCAAAGCCTTCGGATCTTTTTCCTTAATTTTTGATTCTACTCCCCGAAGCCCCAGATGTTTTCCGTAAAGCATCACGGGATTGATATAGGAGAAGATTCTTTCAAGCGAAAAATTAGAGAGAATGTGCGGATCAAAATCCGGCGGAATGGGGATGGAATGATCGCGGGACAATATTTTCTTGTTATCGACAACCACGGGCGGGCGTTCGGAAGTAGTTCCGTTCATTTTTGATAAATGGGTTTGGATTTCCCTGTTTTTCTCCAAAAGGGCCTCTCTGGTGGAAGAGTCTTGAAAGCGGTTGGCGATGTCGAGGCCTGACATCGCGTCTTTCGCGTAAAAAACGGGGGCGGAATGGAGGGGCGCGATTTTAGAGGCGACAAATTTGGGAGACAAGGCCGCGCCGCCGGCAAGAATGGGAATGGAAATCCCTGCGGCCTTGAAATCAGAAACCGTCGCCGCCATCTGCTGGGTGGATTTGACCAAGAGCCCGGAAAGGCCGATGAGGTCGGGAGATTTCTCCCTGACGGCTTCGATTAAGGTCTCCGGGGAAACGCGAATTCCCAAATCGATGATCTCATAGCCGTTGTTTTTAAAAATAATGTGGACGAGATTTTTCCCGATATCATGAACGTCTCCCTTCACCGTCGCCAAGATCACGCGGCCGCGGGAAACGACCTGGGTCTGATCCATTCTCGGCTCGAGATAAGCCACCGCCGCCTTCATCACCTCCGCCGACTGCAACACCTCGGCGACGATCATCCGATTCGAAGCGAAAAGTTTTCCCACCTCGTCCATTCCCTTCATCAAGGGCCCATTGATAATCTCAAGCGGAGAATGAGTTTTAAGCTCTTCCTCCAAATCCGCTTCCAGCCCGACACGGGAACCATCCACGATATTTCGCGCCAAACGCTCCGAGACCGGAAGCCTTGATTTTTGATCCTCGGTTTTCGAGTTTTCCCGGGGCTTTTGAAAGCGCGATGAAAAATCCTGGACCGCGTTAAATCCCGGCGGGTTTCGAGGGTCTCCGGGGCCTTTCCAAGACAAAAGATTAAGGGCCGAGAGTTTTTCCTCCTCGTTTAAAGACGCGTAGTGCGCCAGCCTTTCGGTGTTGACAATCGCCAAATCCAAACCCGCGAGAACGCATTGATGGAGAAAAACCGCGTTCAAGACCTCCCGCGCCGCGGTGGGAAGGCCGAAAGAGACGTTGGAAACCCCCAGAATCGTCCTTGATTTTGGAATTTCCCTCTTAATCAAGCGCACGCCCTCGATGGTCTCGATCGCGGAACCCCAATAATTCTTATCTCCGGTCGCGGCCGGAAAAACTAACGGATCAAAAATTAAATCTTCTTCCCGAAGGCCGTATTTTTTCACAAGGAGATCGCGGCTTCTAAGGGCGATTTGAAGTTTTCTCTCGCGGGTCAGGGCCATGCCCTGGGTTTTATCCTCATCGATAGTCCCCACGACCACGGCGGCGCCGTAGCGGCGAATCATCGGGACTATCTTTTCAAAACGCTCTTCCCCGTCTTCAAGATTAATCGAATTGATGATGGAACGTCCGGGGGTTCTCTTCAAGGCCGCTTCAACGACCGCGGCGTCAGTCGAGTCGATCATAATCGGTATTTTGATTTTATGGGAAACGCTTGGGATAAAACGCTCCATGTCCGAAAGCTCTTCCCGATCGGGGTTCGCCAGACAGACGTCCAGAATATGCGCCCCGTTTTTAGCCTGCGCGCGCCCGATTTCGGACGCCTCGTCAAAACGCTCTTGGACGATCAAATCCTTAAACGCGCGCGAGCCGATGACATTGGTCCTTTCTCCCACTAAATAGGGCCGATCATCCTCATTGAAAGCCAATGACTCGAGTCCTGACACGGCGCTCCGAAGGCAATTTTCTCGCGAATTTCTAGGAGAAAATTTTCGGGCGGTTTGGGCCAAAAGCCGGATATGTTCCGGCGTCGTCCCGCAGCATCCGCCGACGATGTTGAGCCAACCTTCCTTTAAATAGCGCCCCAAAACCTCCGCCATTTTTTCGGGAGACTCGTGATAATGGCCGTGTTCATCGGGAAGCCCGGCATTGGGATAGCAGATGACGGGAAATCGGGAAATCTCGGATAGGCTCCTCAAATGATCGGCCATGAATTCCGGTCCGGTCGCACAGTTGAGACCAATGGCCAAAAGATCTAAATGAGACAGGGAATCATAAAGGGCTTCGATGGTTTGTCCGGCTAACATGGTCTGGGAAGGTTCAATGGAAACTGAAATAATCACGGGCAAAGACGCTTTTTTTATCTGGAAGGCCTCATCCAAGCCAATCAATTCCGCCTTAATATTGAGCGTATCTTGTTGGGTCTCAAGTAAAATCAAATCCGCTCCGCCTTCCATTAAACCCAAGGCTGATTCTTGATAGGCCCTTGAAACCTCGTCAAAGGTGATCCCGCCGGCTAAACTAATCGTTTTCGTGCCCGGACCCAAGGCTCCGGCGACAAAGCGCGGGCGGTCGGATGAGGAATATTTATCGGCGGCGCGCCGCGCGATTTGAACCGCGCTAGAAGCGATTTCCCGCGTTTTTTCCGAAAGACCGTATTCCGCCAGAACATAGGGAATGGCGCCGAAGGTATTGGTCTCGATGATATCAGCCCCGGCCTCAAGATACGTTTCATGGATTCTTTGAATCAAATCAGGCTTGGTTAGAATTAGATTTTCATTGCATCCATCAAAAGCGTGCCCGCCGAAATCATCCGGCGAAAGATGGGCCTCTTGAATCAAGGTCCCCATCGCGCCGTCTAAAACTAAAACGCGACGGCAAAGAACGTCTTCCACGGAAAAAGGTTTCATGAAGGATGATTTATTGTATCAAACCCTCCCCGCCGCATCCTTGTATAAAAATGGCATAATGAAATCATGAGAATTTTCCTCGTAGGAGCCTCGGGAACTATTGGGAAAGCTGTGGCTGCGGAACTGGGAGCGCGGCATGAGATTATCTCCGGCGGCAGAAAAAGCGGCGACATCCGCCTGGACATCACCAATCATGAGTCAATAAAGGCCGCATTTAAAAAGTTGGGAAAAGTGGAGGCCGTGGTCTCAGCCTCCGGCAGCGTCAAATTCGCGCCCCTTGAGCAGCTGGATGCTGCCGGTTTCGATGTCGGACTCAAGGACAAACTAATGGGACAAGTGAATCTAACTCTTTTAGGCGCCGACTATGTTAAAGACGGCGGCTCCTTCACTCTGACTTCGGGCATCCTGGACCAAGACCCGATCCGAAACGGGTGCTCGGCATCCTTGGTCAATGGAGCGATTAACTCGTTTTGCATCGCGGCCGCGATCGAACTCAAGCGCGGATTGCGAATCAACGCGGTCTGCCCTGGAGTGCTGGTTGAGTCCATGAAGGATTTTGGTCCGTATTTTCGGGGGTATGATCCGGTCCCCGGAGCCCGCGTCGCCCTCGCCTACGCCAAAAGCATTGAAGGATCTCAAACCGGGCAAATTTTCCGCGTGGTTTAGGCATTATAAGCCATGGACGCCGAAGTATCGCCTCAAATCGTCATCCGCGAAGCCGGGCCAGAGGATGATTCCCGCATCGGCGAACTACTCATTGACGCTTTTATCTCTACTTACGCTCGCAAATTGCCCGGAGTCGTCTACGATGACGCCCGCAAGGCTGAATTGAGAGACGTCTCCGTCAAAAGGCTCCGCGCGACCGTCTTGGTCGCCGGAATGAACGGCCAAGTGGTCGGCACGGTCGCGATTTTCAAACCCGGCGCTCCTAGTTCTGAGGCTTGGATTCCCAATTTCGCCGATCTTCGCCATCTTGCCGTTGAGCCGCGCCTGCATGGGAAAGGCGTATCCAAACCGCTCCTTGACCGCGCCGAGGAAATCGCGAGAGACGAATGGAAAACCGATGGTATCTGTCTTCATGTCAGGCAAGGCGCAAGTGGTGTGGCTCTCCTCTATCAAAAACGAGGGTTTCAGCGCGATCCCTCCGGCGACATTCAAAGACCAACCGTATTTCTCGAAGCTTATCGTTTACGTTTTTCGTCCAAGACACCAAAATAAAAGGTATGCCTTTCCGCCTCAAATCTTCATTTAAGCCCGCGGGGGATCAGCCTCAAGCGATAGAAAATCTGACGCGCCGAATCCAAGAGAACGCGCCGACCCAGGTCCTTTTGGGAGTGACGGGATCCGGAAAAACTTTCACCGCGGCCCATGTCATCAAAAACCTGGATCGCCCGGCTCTCATCATCTCGCCCAACAAAACCCTGGCCGCCCAACTCTACGGCGAGTTTAAGTCCCTATTTCCGGAAAACGCGGTCGAATTTTTTATTTCCTACTACGATTATTATCAGCCGGAGGCCTATGTTCCCTCGACCGACACCTACATCGAGAAAGATTCGGCCATCAACGACCGCATCGATCGCCTGCGGCTTAAAGCCACCAGCGCGCTTTCATCCAGAAGAGACGTCATCGTCATCGCATCGGTTTCCTGCATTTATAACATCGGCTCTCCCGAAAATTACGAAAAAAGCTCGATTGAGCTTAAAAAAGGAAACCCCCAAGAGCGCGCGAAGCTTTTGGAACAACTGGTTTCCATTCATTACGAGAGAAACGAGGTTGAATTTACGCGCGGAAAATTTCGCGTGAAGGGGGGGATCATTGATATTTTTCCGGCTTACCAGGAAACCGCCCTAAGAGTTTCTCTTGAAAACGGAATTGTGAAGGAACTTTCGGAATTAGATCCCTTGACCGGACGAAAAATCAAGGATATTTCAAGCCAATGGATTTATCCGGCCAAGCATTTCGTCACCGATGAAATCAGCCGCTTAAACGCCTTGAAATTCATCGAAGCCGAAATGAAAGAGCGCGTTTCCAATCTCAAAGCGAAAGGAAAAAATCTCGAGGCTCAACGCCTCGAACAACGAACTCGATACGACATGGAAATGCTCAAAGAAGTCGGGTTTTGCCACGGCATCGAAAATTATTCAAGGCATCTCTCGGGCCGCGAGCCGGGAGAGCGCCCGTTTTGTCTTTTGGATTATTTTCCGAAGGATTATCTTCTTCTGATTGACGAGTCTCATGTCACGGTTCCCCAAATTCGCGGAATGTATGAAGGCGACCGCTCGCGAAAGCAGACCTTGGTTGATTTCGGGTTCAGGCTTCCGTCGGCCTTGGATAATCGTCCGCTTAAATTCGGTGAATTTGAATCCTTGGCCGGACAAACCATTTTCATCTCGGCGACCCCGGGGCCTTATGAATTGACGAAATCAAAAGGCGAAATCGTCGAACAAATCATCCGTCCGACCGGCCTGGTTGACCCGGAAATCATCATCCATCCCTCCGAGGGCCAAATAGAGGATTTGACCGCCCGGGTCAAGGAAAAAGCGAAGAAGGGGGAAAGAAGCTTGGTGACGACGTTGACCAAGCGCACCGCCGAGGATTTGGCGGATTATCTGCAAACCCGGGGCATCAAGGTCCGCTATCTTCACTCCGACATCGAGCCTTTGGAAAGAATTCAAATTCTTCAGGACTTGAGACGCGGAACTTTTGATTGCTTGGTCGGCATTAATCTTCTTCGCGAAGGCCTGGACCTTCCCGAGGTGTCCTTGGTCGCGATACTCGGCGCCGATCATGAAGGGTTCTTAAGATCGGAAACCACCCTCATTCAAATCGCCGGGCGCGCGGCGAGAAACGTCGGGAGTTCGGTCGTTTTATACGCCGACTCCCAAACGGGTTCCATGAAGCGGGCGCTTTCCGAAATGGAAAGACGGCGCGAAAAACAGGTTGAATATAACCGAAAGTTTAAGATTACGCCCAAAACAGTCGTCAAGGCGGTCTCGGAACTCCAGGAGTTTGAGTCCCAAGCCAAACGGGATGGCCTTTCCTTTTTAAAGGAGACGGAAAGGCCGCTGGGGCCCAAGGACGTTCCGGTGATAGCCGAGGAAATTGAAAAACGCATGAAAGACGCCGCTGAGAACCTCGATTTCGAGCTGGCCGCGCTTTTAAGGGACCAACTTTTCGAGCTCAAAGAAATGTCCGCCTCTAAAAAGAAGGTGAGGAAATGAAAGCCCCGGCTTGGTTGATTAATCAATCTCTTCGCGAAGATCTGGGCGAAAACGGCGATTTAACGACTCGGTTTTTCGTCCCGCTCAAAGCTAAAATTTCCGGTTGCGTCATTTTAAAAGCCGACGGCGTCATTTGCGGAACCGAAATCGCTAGGCAAGTTTTTCAAAAAATCGACCACGCATCCCGAGTTAAGATCATCATTCCCGACGGCCGCTTCGCGAAAGCCGGGCAAAAAATTCTTGAAGTCCGGGGTTCTCGAAAAATATTGACGGCGGAGAGAACCGCGCTTAATTTCCTCCAACACTTATCGGGAATCGCGACCTTGACCCGGCGCTTCGTCGCGGAAGTTCGTGGTACCAGGGCTCAAATTTACGATACGCGGAAAACCCTTCCAGGCTGGAGAATTCTTGAAAAATACGCGGTCCAATGCGGGGGCGGGGAAAACCACCGAATCGGGCTTTATGACATGGTTCTTCTTAAGGACAATCATTGGGAATTTGGCTCTTTAAAGGAAGGAATGGTCCGGTTTAGGGCCCGCTATCCCAAAATCCCCATTGAAATAGAAGCCGACAGAATCAGCCGGGTTCAAGCCGCCTTGATTCTCAAGCCCGACATGATTTTGCTCGACAATATGAGCCCCGATCAAATCAAGGAAGCGACGGCTCTCATCCGGGCTTCCTCAAAAAAAATTCAAATCGAAATTTCCGGGGGGGTCAACCTTCAAAACGTCCGCTCTCTCGCGCGTTTGGGCCCCGACCGCATCTCCATCGGGCGCATCACCCACAGCGCCCCGGCTTTGGATATGAGTTTGGAAACTTTCTTTATCTGACCGTAATATCGCCGCTGCCTGCGTGAAGGTTGACGGTTGACTTATCGCAAATTTTCCAAGGGGGCGCTATTTTCAAATCTCCGCTGCCGACATGAGCCTCGATACATGGAAAAGATTTCAAGGCCGGAGGCGACAAGACAATATCCCCGCTCCTGGTCTTCACCCAAGTTTGAGGTCCGCTTCCGGAAATTGAAACATCTCCACTGACGTCTTTTGCAATCACGCCTTTAAGTCCTCCGGTAATTTTAATATCTCCGCTTGTGGATTTCACTTGTATTGGACCACTAGAATTTTCGATTTTGATATTACCGCTCATTGATCGCGCTTGAATGGATTTAGCATCTTGAATTTTTATATCGCCGCTCATGGATACGACTTTCGTCTTCCCTGTTCGCTGGAGAATCTGGACATCGCCGCTCATGGTCTTAAGAGCTAATTTAATCTCTTTTGGAATATAAATACCCGCCCGGCAAGACCAGTGCTTTCCCGAATGAATGGTCAGCGTTCCTTCTTGGGAATCAAAATCTACTCTATTTTTATTTCTTTCCTTTTCCAAGGTTGATTGACTGGTCTTCCAAAAGCCGACATCGCCGAAGAGAAAAACCCCATCTCTCTCGGGAACGCATTTAAGTTGATAGCGGATTTCTCCCGGTTTTTCCACGCCAAGCATGATATCCTCGCTGCTTGATTGGATAGCGATATAAGAACCGGCGAATTTTTTCGCATCCGGAGCGCTCGGGGATTGACTCGCCGTCAAAACCGCATTCTTTTCAATTGACGATTCGGCTTGGGTTTTTGAGTTGCCGCCTTTACCCGGTTTCCCTAATTTCACGATTCCAAGCGTTCCGCCGACGCCGGAAATATGAACCTCGACATTTCTATTTCCAGGCTCGTTTCCTTTATCATCTTTCGCAAACTGGTTGGACACCTCGACCCATCCCGATTTCTCAATCTCAACATCCGTTTTTTTCGGAAATTCCAGAATGTTGTCGCTGCCAACCTCGCTGATTTCAACATTCTCATTTGGAAATGCCGACTGAGACCACGTCAAATGCAAATACCCTCTCACGGAATTGATATGGGCATCTTGAGAGCCGGCCTCGCCGTCAACAATATTGGAAACGCCGTCAATTTTCAATTCTTTCCTGACTCCATTAAGACGGAGTTTTCCGTAAGCAATCGAGAATTTAGCCGAACCTTCCCACTTGCCCACCACGATATCGGCATAGGAACCCGCAATCGACAGCGTTAGGTCCGGCGGAGCCTGAACCGTAACAGAGACCGCGCACGCGCTTTTTTCGTTATGGGGAATTTTGATTCCGTCTCCTACATTCCCATGGCCCCACAGCCAGCCCTTGGTCTTAGCGACGACGCGCAGCTCCCCGTCTTGAGTCGTCGTCGATATATCGCATTTGTCGGCGTTATCCAGCCGGAGAATATCGAGTTTCACCGGCCCTTGCGAGGGAACGATCTTGATTTTCCCTCTTTGAATTCCAATATGGATTTCCTTGACCGCGGACGCGAAATACGAATTCTCTGACGGCTTT
Source organism: bacterium (assembly GCA_021796015.1). Next base: position 16,228 of record JAJYOT010000007.1, on the reverse strand, counting down.
TCCGCGCCCCAAGACATGGCGGAACCCACAGAACACAAAATCACGGCCAAAAACGCTTTTTTCATTGATTGCCTCCTCGTTTAACGATTTTTAGTCCAAACCAAAACGGCGTCCAAGGAATCCGCGCCCCCTTGGGAACGACGAGTTTCCCTCCGGCGGATCCGCACGACAACTTCAACTTCTTGACCTTGAAAATTTCCGCGTCAAAATTAGCCGATCCGCACGTGAATTCCAGCGTATTCTCAACAGTCAACCGCGCTTTAAGATTCATCGCCCCTACGGTAAATTCAAGAGATTTCTCATTCATCTCTCCCTTGAAATTCGCCGCTCCGACCGAAATATCGACCGAGCGGCCTTTGGGGATAAAAACGTCGTATCGGGCATGAACTCTTTTCCCTTTTTGGCGCAATACCGCCCGGTTATTTTCAACCGTGATGCTGACCGGATTTTTGTCGGAATGTTCAAAGCGGATATTGGTCGCGGAGAAAACGTCCTCCGAGGAATGAAACTCAATGTCGGCGCCGCCGTCTATTTTAAGCGCGATTTTAGTCACCGACGGAGACAATCGAGCTTGAACCGCTGCGGGTTTCACGGTTTGGGAAGGAACGCCATCCAAACTTCCCCGCGCTCCGGCCCAAGAACAACGCGCCAGGCCCAACCCTAGCGCGAACAAAACCATTTTTCTTTTTTTCATTAATTTTTTCCCTCCATCGGCGACAGACTCGCGCTCATTTCCATGGCGCGGCTTCCCATGCGCGTCATCCAGACCGCTCCCAAACCCGTCATGACCACAAATCCCAGAACCATGAGATCGGCGAAGATCAGTATTTCTCCAAAAAAGTCTCCGGCGTCGCCGAGGACCCCGATTAATTTCCCGAGAATCATGAGCCCGGTCAATATCAGATAGCCGACGAGGACCCCGGTTAAAATTCCCGGAGGCGATTTTTTCAAGGAAAGGTAAAACTTCTCGGTCGCGATCAGGCTCAAGGCGGCCAAGCTCATTAGGACGGCGGCGCAGAGAAGGAGAATCGCCATCGGAATCAGCGGAATTCCAAGCACCGACACGAGCATCAGAAAAAGCCCCGGCGAAATCAGCATCAAAATCAGGGCTCCAATTCCCGCCGATTTCCAAAAATCCCGTCTCACGGCGACCGCAACCCTCTCGATCTGTTTCGGGAAAAAAACGGCGAGGAGAAAAAGCATGAGCCCGATTCCGGCCGTGAAGAAAAGAAACGCCGCGCAGCGAAAAACTCGGTACGCCAGCGAAATTTTTTCCCAACTTCCATTTCGGCCATAACGCGCCAAGAGCGGTCCAAAACGCCCAAGAAGACCCCAGTCCATTCGGGAAATATTCCCTTTCAGAATGGCGGAATTTGATTTATCCAATCGCCCTCCCATCAATGCGACATCGCCTAGAACAAAAGCCTTATCGCCCAGGGTCACGTCTCCTCCCATAGAGGCGATATCGCCTTCAATTCTTCCCGAAATTTTGACAGGACCGCCGAGGGAAGAAACGTCTCCCTTGACGGACCCCGTAACGGTGACGGGGCCCCCCAACGAAGTCAAATCCCCTAGAATCTTCCCGCGGACGCTGACAGGACCTCCCAAGGAAACGCAATCGCCTTTTAAGATTCCCTCAATCAAAATGGGTCCGCTCGCCGTGATGTCTTGATCAAGCGTCTCTCCCTTGGCGACGCGAACTTCTCCGCTGGTCAGTTCGCTGCTTGAATTTGAGCGAAAATGAGACGAGGCCCGCGCCCGCTTAAAAAGGCCGCAAACGGCCGCGGCGGCCAAGACCAAGAATATTCCCGATTTTATTTTTCGCTTTTGCGAGTATTTCATACCATCCTCCATTTTTTATTTTCGCGGCCAACAGGCGGTTGCCGTAAAACGGAAACCATGAAGATTCCGGCGATCAGCGCCGCAACGGCCAATTGAAAAGACAAATCGGCGGCCCGGGGAGCCGCGAAACGCCCTACCGCGCGTAATGCCCGCGAAAACGGCTCCATCATCAAAGGGGCTCGGGCAAGCCGCAACCGAAGCAAAACTTCCATCCGTTCCGGATTGTGAATCAGTCTAATCGCGGCCAAGACTTTATTCCAACTCAACCGGGAGCGGATCAAAAACAAAATTCCGATGACCCAACAAAACACAAGCGAGCTCAAAGCCCCTATCGCCCAACCAATCCATTCCGGCAACGCCTCGGCGGCTTCTTGAATTCCCAAGGCGGCCAAGACATCTCCCGCAAAGCCCGGTCGGGGAGAAAAATAGGAAAGAGCGGACATCGCCCGCGAAAACTGCCGGAGTTCCTCATAGCGCGCCGAACAGGGAGCGCATTCAAGGCAATGCCGTTTCGCCTCCGTCAATAAGCGCGAATCCGAAGCTTGATCCAGGATTTCCTCGAGGTTCGCTTTTATTTCTTCGCAGTCCATTTTAATCTCCTCGCTACAGATTACGTAAAACGCGGGAAAAAGGTTTCATGCCGCGGCTTCTCCGCCCACGGACTCCAGTTTTTCCTTGAGCGCCTTCCGAGCTCTAAACAACCTGATCTTTACGGTGCCTTCCGGAATCTGCAAAACCTCGACCATTTCCTTTAAATCCAATCCCTCTTTGTGCCGCAGAATCAACGCTTCCCTGTAAAGGGGCGGGAGGGAAGTCAATATCCCGTCGAGAAATTCCCGCCGCAAAACGGTTTCCAGCTCTTTCTCGATGGGAGTCGAAGGTTCCGGAAATGCGCCGACTTCATCCTCGTCAATGGAAACTGCTTCGGGTTTTTTGGCCCTGAGAAAATCAATGGCTCTGTTATGGGCGATTTTGAAAAGCCAGGTAATCAAGGGATGAGCCGGATCATAAGAGGCGAGATTCTTAAAAGCTTTAATGAAGGTCTCTTGGGACAAATCCTCGGCGTCGGATGAATTTCGCACCAGGCGAAAAATCAAGCTGAATATCTGGTTTTTGTAGCGTTCGACGATATCTCGAAAAGCGGCCGGATCCTGATTCAAACAGCGGCGAACCGCGAGGAGGTCTTCTTCATGCCGAGTCATGGGTCAATCAAAGACTACGAAAAAACCCACGGCTTGGTTTCAATGGAATCATCCGCGGCGGCTCAAACCGTCAAAACTATTTTTCCAAGAATCTTGCCGGAGTCCATCGCGCGATGAGCGTCCTCGGCGCGCGCCAGCGGAAAACTCTCGGAAACCCGGGGCTTGAGTTCTCCTGACGCGAGCTTCGGGAGAAGATGGCGCTTGACCTCGTCGGAAATCCCGCGCTTTTCCTCCAAGGGCCTCGGGCGAAGAAGGGAACCGGTGATGATGAGATTTTTCCGCATGAGGAGGCCGGGGTCTATCGAAAGGTTTCCTTCCGTCCGCGAATCGATGAAAACCAATCTCCCCCGGCGCCCTAAAAGCGACAAATGTTTTTGGAGGTATCGGGGCCCGATCCAGTCAAAGACGACGTCGACGCCTCTTGAGCCGAGAAATTTCAAGGCCTCCGCCTCGAAATCTTTCTCGCGATCGTTGATGGCGCAATCGGCCCCGAGCTCCAGGCAAAATTTCACTTTTTCATCGGATCCGGCCGCGGCGACGACGACGGAACCGAAGGACTTCGCGATTTGTATCGCCGCCGACCCCACCCCGCTCGCTCCCCCGTGAACGAGAAGAACCTCTTTGGGTTTAAGTTTCGCATCCATGAACACGTTCGACCACACAGTCAAATACGCCTCCGGAACGGCGGCGGCTTCCTCAAAGCTCGACCGGGGCGGAATAGGGAGAGCCGTCTCCTCGGGAGAGACGGCATATTCCGCGTAGGCCCCGCCGTTCATCAAGGCCATGACGCGATCTCCGGTCTTATAGCGGGAGACCCCTTTCCCGACGGCCGCGACGGTTCCCGCCGCCTCAAGCCCCAGAACCGGAGAAGCCCCGGCGGGAAGGCGGTAATTCCCCTTTTTCTGATCGAGATCGAGGCGATTGACTCCTATCGCCAAGACCTTGATCAGAATTTCTCCCGCACCGGGAGAGGGAACGGGGACGCTTCCCAAAACCAGTTTCCGCGACGCCGAATCAACCAAGACGGCGCGGCAAGATGCGGGAATTTTGGAATTCACTCTTCTTATTTTAGGAGTTTGCGCAAAGAAAGGTAAAATTGACGCATGGGATGGATGCAGGACGCAGAGGAGTTTATGAAGGAATTCCTGGAGCGATGTTATGCTAAGCTAGAAAAAGTACCGACGACAGCGACGCCGATCTCTGGATGTCTCAATTTAACAACGGCCCAAAGAATGTGAGGAGGTGGCATATGGCGCAAAATAATTCAGCGTCTGAAAGCAAAGCGATGAAATGGGCATTTTGGAGCAGCTTGATAGGCAGCGCTCCGGCATGGTTATGCGTAATAGTGACTACCTCAAATGGAGCAAGCGGCGATGGGCTAGCGCTTGGTCTTGCAATGTATTTCATTCCATTTGGGGTGGGTTCCGAGTTCATTTGCCTCTTAATAACTCTTATTTATCTGGATTCCAAAAAGGTTCCCGGCCGTATAATATTCCGACGAATCCTTTGGTATGTTGCTCTACTTAACATAGTCCCTTGGCTAGCGCTTACCTTGCTGGGGTAAGCGGCAATCCATGGTCGTCCTACGCCGTCGATTCTGAAAATGAAGGCAATGAAATCCGCTTCATCAACCACTCAAGCAAAAGGCACAATGCCCGCCGGCTCCATATTTTCCATGGAGGACTTCTGCGAGTGATCTTCGTCGCGAAGCGTCCCATCTCCAAGGGCCGGCAAATTTTGCAAGATTATGGAAAGAACTACTGGTTCAAAACCGCGCCCATCGATCTCAAACCTTAACGCCATGAAAAACTCTCTTCCCGGAATTTCGCGCCTAGTCTATGCCGAGGAGATGGAATCGACTCAGAATACGGCCAAGACCTTGGCCGAAGAGGGCGCCGAGAACGGAACCTTGGTTTGGGCTAGAAGGCAAAAATCGGGGCGGGGCCGCATGGAGAGAACCTGGGAATCGCCCGAGGGCGGGCTTTATTTTTCCTTAATTCTAAGGCCGAGCTTATCCCCCCGGGTTTTGGCGAAGTTGAGCCTTAAAACGGCGGAATCTGTCTCCCAAGCTCTCTTAAAGGTTGCCTCCGTTGAGACGAGAATCAAACCTCCCAACGATATTTACGCGAAAGAAGGCGAAACTTGGAAAAAAATTTCCGGCATTCTCATCGAAGCCTCGGGAAATGAAACTCGCCTTTTTTGGCTGGTCATCGGCATCGGGATCAACGTCAACAATCGCCCAACGCTCGAATCGGCCACCAGCCTTAAAATTTTGACCCAAAAAAACTGGGAGCTTAAAAAAATTTTGACTCAAGTCCTTAAAGATTTGCCAAAATTAGATTGATGATAAAGCCTAGGAAACCATGCCCCACGCGCTTTTAATCGCCGCCCTTCTTATTTCACTCAACGCCCTCTTTGTTCTGATGGAATACGCCTTAGTAAGGGTGAGACCTTCTCTGCTGGAAGTCTTATCCAAACGCGGAAACTCAAGAGCGTTAAGAGTCATCGAGATACAAAAGAAACTCGACCATTATCTGGCCGCCATTCAACTGGGGATGACCCTCATCGCCATCGCTTTAGGCTGGATTGCGCAACCGGAATTAGCGGCTCTCATTGCCCGCCATCTCAAGACTCATCCCTGGATTCCCCTGGGGCCCGAAGCCCTAACGGCCCTTTCACTAGCCGGAGCGCTTGTTTTTTTAACCTGGCTTCACGTTTTATTTGGCGAATTACTTCCCAGAGGAATTGCTCTTCAAAAATCAGAACCTATCGCCCTTTGGGGAGCTCTCCCTCTTAAACTCTTCGCCAATCTGTTTCGCTGGCCCATCGCCTTCATGTCTTTTTGCTCGATGAGCGTTTTAAAATTATTAGGCCTTAAACCCGCGGGGGAAAATGATCCGATTGTCGGCGAAGAAGAAATGCGGGTTCTACTTTATTCAACTCAAGAAAAAGGCTCTATCCCCATCGAAAGACTGCTTTTAATTGAAAACCTCTTTAACATCGGGCAAACGACGGTCTCAGAAACCATGACGCCGAGAGAAGAAATCGCTGCTCTTTATGTCGATAAAAGTTGGTCGGAAAACCTCCACATCATTCAAGAGAGAAGTTATTCCCGCTATCCGCTTTGCTACCGCGAGTTGGATAATCCTATCGGCATCATCCATATCAAGGATATTTTCCTGCGCGAAAGCCCGACGCCTCCCGATCTTAACGCTTTAAAGAGAAACGTCAGCTTCGTCGCGGAGTCGGACCATTTGGATAAATTCTTAAAGACTTTTCCCGATCGGGGAATTCACCTGGCCTTGGTTAAAAACGACAAAGGCCTTATCACCGGTCTTATCACTCTTGAAGATATTGTTGAAGAACTCATTGGGGAAGTCAAAGACGAATTTGACCGGGGAGCCGTTTGGTCTTTGACGGATTCCTTATCCTTGCCCGCGGTCGCGGTGGGACTAGAAGCCTTGGACCGAAAATCTGCCATCGCGGCCTTGGCTAAACTTCTTTCCAACGCCCATCCGGAATTAGACGCTCGGAAAGTTTTCGACGCCGCCTGGGAAAGAGAACTTAAATTTTCCTCCGGGCTTGGGCGGGGCATCGCTTTTCCTCATGCAAGACTTCCAGAACTTAAAACGCCTCTCATCGCCGTCGCTCGGTTCTCAAAACCGGTCTCTTTCCCGTCTCCGGACCACATCCCGGTTCGTCTGGCTTTTCTGATTTTAACGCCCGCTTCGATTCCGATGTTTCAGCTACGAATTCTCAGCCGGCTGGCGGGCTTTGCCTTTAATGAAGGTCTCCGAAAAACTCTTTTGGCCGCCAAAACTTCTGAAAAACTATTCGATGCCCTTTGCGCCGCCGACACCTTGACCGCGAATTAGTATCATTACTTTATGAGGGATCGTTTCTTGCGCGCATGCCGAAAAGAAAAAGTAGATAAAATCCCAATTTGGTTTATGCGGCAAGCCGGCCGCTACATGAAGGAATATCGCCGCCTCAGAGAAAATTACTCTATTCTCAAGATCGCCAAAACCCCTCAGCTCGCATCCCAGGTCACCCTTCAACCCATCAACGCCTTTGAACTTGATGCCGCGATTATTTTTTCAGATATTCTGATTCCCTTAGAACCCATGGGAATTAAAGTCGAATTTTCTCCGAAGCCGACGATTAAAAATCCTGTCAACCGTCCGTCCTGCCTGAATCGGCTTAAAGATTTCAAAGCCTCCGATAAATTAGCCTTCGTCGGAGAAGCGATAGAACGAACGCTCCCCCCTCTTCAGGGACTCCCTTTGATTGGGTTTTCGGCCGCGCCTTTTACATTGGCCAGCTATTTGATTGAAGGCGGGCCGTCTAAAGATTTTTTAAAAACCAAAATTTTCATGCGCCAACATCCCAATGCCTGGAATGATTTGATGAAAAAATTAGTCCACACTCTTTCGGATTACCTTCATCTTCAAGTTAAGGCCGGCGCTCAGGCTCTTCAAATTTTTGATAGTTGGATTGGCGCCGTCTCTCCAATGGATTACCGCGATTACATTCAGCCTCATTCCCGAAAGCTCATTCAAAACGCGCAAAAAACGAAAGTCCCCGTCATTCATTTCGGAACCGGACAATCTGGATTTTTGGAAGACTTTGCCCGCGCAGGGGGAGACGTAATCGGGGTTGATTGGAGAATCGACATTCAAGACGCGGCCCGGAAAATTGGAAACAAAGCTCTACAGGGAAATCTTGACCCGTCTCTTCTTTTAGGGGACCTCAAAAACTTAAAACAGGGAATTGATTCTATCTTGAGCCAGGCGGGAACAAGACGCGGTTTTATTTTTAATATCGGGCACGGGCTCTTTCCCCAAACCAACCCTCAATTAGTCAAAGCCGCCATTCGCCAGGTTCATTCCTTTCATGGATAATTCAAAAAATTCCCCGCGAAAAGTCGTCGTCATCGGAGCGGGAATTTCAGGCCTTGCCTGCGCGCATCGAATCAACCAATTAGCGGGAAAACCGGATTTAAAAATCGAAATTTCTATTCTCGAAGCTTCTCCCCGCGCGGGCGGAAAAATTATAACCGATCGCTCGGGAGGAATTCTAACCGAGGGGGGGCCGGATAGTTTTCTCAGCCTAAAACCCGAGGCTTTAGATTTATCCAAAGAATTGGGACTGGAAAAGGAGATCGTGCCGGCCAATAAAAACATTTCCAGGGTATGGATTTCCCATCAGAAAAAACTTTATTCCCTCCCCAAGGGCACGGGGCTTATTCCTTCTAAAATCATTCCCTTCCTTTTTTCCAGCTTGCTCAGTTTTAACGGACGACTACGGGTCTTAATGGAGCCTTGGGCGCCTCCTAAACTGGGAACCGAAGACGAATCTTTGGCCTCCTTTATTTCCCGACGGTTCGGGCCGGAATTTCTCCAAAAAATCGCCAACCCAATTCTCTCTGGAATCTATGCCGCTTCCTCCGACCAAATTAGTATTCTCTCCACTTTCCCGCATCTGCGGGATATGGAGAAACGCGGCGGGCTTTTTCAGTCTCTCTCCAAATCCAAGCCCAGCCCGGTCGCTTTTATGACCCTTAAAGATGGCTTGTCCAGCCTTTCCAATGCCTTAGTCCAAAGCCTGTCGTCCAAAACCTTACGGAGAGATTTTCCCGTTTTGTCTCTTCAACGAGAACACAAAGGTTGGATGGTTAAAACCGAAAAAGAAACTTTTTTCGCCGATAGCGTGGTGTTGGCCGTTCCGGCCAATTCAGCCTCCCTTCTCTGCGCCGATTTTTCTCCAGAACTCTCATCGGCTTTATCGGAGATTCCTTTTACCTCAAGCGTGGTCGCTAATCTCGTCTATTCCCGAAAGTCCGTCTCTCATTCTCTTAAAGGATACGGGTTTGTCGCGGTCAAAACTGGGTCTTCTTCATTGATGGCGGCAACCTTTAGTTCATCAAAGTTTCCGCATCGCGCCAGTCCGGATAAAGCGCTGATTCGAGTTTTTTTTGAGGGAAACTCGTCTTCCGGAGAAGCCCTTCTCTCCAAAAATGAAGACGAAATCGCAAAACTGGCGCATCAGGAATTATCCGGCCTTTTAGGGCTCAAATCAAACCCCGAGGAATTTCGCGTTTATAAATGGATCAAGGCCCATCCGGTCTATTCCGTCGGACACGGCCTTCGCCTCAAAAGAATAGAATCATGTCTGAGGGATTTGCCGGGGATTTTCTTGGCGGGGTCTTCTTATTATGGCATCGGAATCCCCGACTGCATCCGCTCGGGGCGAAAAGCCGCCGAAGCCTCTCATCAATTTTTAAAAAATCGCGGAAATAAACAGATCCCTGTCTTACAATCCACGGAGGTTTGACGCCCATGCTCACCCACGCGCAACTCATTATTCGCATCGCGGTCGCGACCGGTCTTGGAGGAATTATCGGCTATGAACGGGACCTCCACAGTCGGCATGCAGGACTGAGAACCCATATTATCGTCGCCATGGCGGCAGCCACCTTTATGGTTGTTTCCGCTCATTTTATGTTTTACCAAGGGTATCTTGATTCAACCAAGCATTTAGACATTGACACTTCCCGCATTGCTTCAGCTGTTGTCTCGGGGGTCGGCTTTATCGCCGGAGGAACCATTCTAAGAACGGGGTTGACCATTCAGGGGCTCACCACAGCCGCCGGATTATGGCTGGTCACCGCGATTGGCCTTTGCGCCGGAGCCGGCATGTTCATTGAAAGTATTGCGGTGACCATCATGGGCTTTATCTCCCTTTCGGTTCTCAGATTTTTAGAAGATCGCAACGTCAAATGGCTTCGAAGAAGCGTTCTTTTGGTGATGAATGATGGGGCGGACCGCGCCAATCAAATCACCTCGACTCTTAAGGGGATTGGCGCCCGCGTCTATGATTTCGATTACGCCAAGGAATTTGAGGGAAGTCAGGTGACTATTTCTTTCGACGTCACTTTTCCAATTGAATACGGGATCGACCGTTTTATCAAGCTACTGGAGAATCAAGACGGGGTGCGGCAGGTTCGCGTGAGATTTCATAAAGATCCCCATTTTATCTGAACTCTGAGATGGACTGGCAACAAATTCAGACGCAACTCAAAGAATTGGGAGAACCCACCTACCGCGCGACTCAGTTACGCAAACCCCTATTTGAAGAGGGAATCTCTTCTTACGCTGAAATTTCAACTTGGCCAGAATCTTTAAAGGAAGCGCTGGGCGAAAAATCTCCGATTTTAAGCCTTCGCCTCAAGGAAATGACGATTTCTACCGATCAAAGATGCCGAAAGGCAGTCTTGGAATGTAGAGACGGGAAAAAAATTGAAACCGTTTTATTGCGTCCCTCAGAAGCGCGCTGGACAACCTGTATTTCCTCTCAAGTCGGTTGTGCCATCGGATGCCCCTTTTGCGCGACGGGACAAATGGGAATCAAGAGAAACCTTTCCGCAGAAGAAATCACCGACCAGGTTCTTTTCTGGCGGCAATTCATGCGTAAGGAAAAAATTGAAGGGCGTCTCAGCCATGTCGTCTATATGGGAATGGGAGAGCCCTTTTCCAATTACGAGGAAGTTTCCAAGAGCCTCAAGGTTTTGATGGATCAAAATCTGTTTAATCTGGCCGCCCGGCATATCTCCGTTTCAACTTCAGGAATCGCCCCCAAAATTTCTCTCTTCGCAGAAAATTTTCCCCAGGTGAATTTCGCGCTTTCCCTTCATGCCGCTTCAGATGAATTGCGAAACCGCTTGGTGCCGGTCAACAAGGCTTATCCCCTGGATAAAATCCGGGAAGCCTTAAAAGCCTACCTCCAAAAATCTTCGCGGAAAATTTTTCTTGAATACATTCTACTTAAAGGGACCAACGACCGCCCCCGCGATGCGGAAGATTTAATCCGTTTTGTCCGCTCCGTCGGGCCGCTTGAGTTGCTGCATGTCAATCTCATAATCTTTAATCAAACCGATTCTCCTTTCGAGGCGACAGACGAAAAGGATGCACGGCTTTTTCAAAAAAACATCATGGCCGCCAAAATTCATTCGACGATTCGCCAAAATCTGGGGCGCGATATCGAAGGGGCGTGCGGACAACTTATTTTTAAACAATGAAATTTTCTCTCATCAACCCCGATTCGTTTTCCCAAGCCCTTTCCGGTTCCGATTACGGCGAGGCTTTTTTGGAGGAGTCTAGCGGGCTCTCAATTCGATATGAAGATTCTAAAGTCGAAGACATTGGAAGCGTCCTTGATTTAGGAATGGGTCTAAGACACCTCAAAAAAACGGGGTCTTCCATCCAAACTTTTCAAGCCGTCTCTCAAAAATTTGAAGTCGAAGAAGCTCTTCGACTTAAAGATTCTCTTTTCGGCAAGACAAAAAAAGAAGCTCCCATTTCTTTCCGGCCATTGGAACAATTCGCTCATCCCTTTCGCATTAATCCCAAGGAAGTGCCTCTTGAAGAAAAAATCAATCTCTTAAAGATTATTGACTCTTCCTTAAGAAAAAATTTTAAGTTGATTCGGCAGGTTTCTCTATCTTACGGAGAAAGAGAAAGAGAAATCGCGATTTTAAACAGCGAAGGTTCTTTTCAAGTGGAACAAAGGACAGCGGCCCTTTTATCCATCAATGTCATTGTTGAAGAAAACGGAATCCTTCAAACCGGTCATGAGGTGATTGGGGGACTTAAGGGCTATGAATTATTGGAAAAAGGAAATGTCTTGCGCTTAGCTAACGCCGCGGCGGCCCGCGCGGAGGCTAAACTGAAAGCTCCTAAAGCCAAGGCTGGGGAAATGCAGGTGATTCTATCTAACTCTGCAGGTGGAACCTTTATTCACGAGGCTATCGGACATTCCTTGGAAGTCGATCATGTTCAAGAAGGTTCTTCCCCAGCTTATATCGGGAAAATGGGACAAGTCGTCGCGCCGGAAAACATTACCGTTATTGATGATCCCACGCTCCCTTTTTACCGGGGAAGTTTTTATTTTGATGATGAAGGCCACAAATCCCAGCCCACCGTTTTAGTTAAAAATGGCGTTTTGACCGATTATCTCTATGACCGAACCACCGCCATGAAAGAAGGAAAAAGGTCCAACGGCCATGGAAGACGCGAATCTTTCCATTGCCGCCCCATTCCCCGAATGTCGAACCTCTACATTGCGCCGGGACCGGATGACCCCAAAGAAATTATCAAGAACCTAAAATCCGGGATTTTCGTAACGAGAATGGGGGGCGGGCAGGTCAATACCGCCACCAGCGAATTTGTTTTTGAACTAGACGACGCTTTCTGGGTTGAAAATGGGGAAATCAAACACCGTGTCCGGGACGCTAATTTAATGGGAATTGGTCCCGAAATTCTAAAGTCTATCGACAGAGTGGGCTGGGACATCGGTTGGGGAATCGGCACTTGCGGGAAAGATGGGCAAGGAGTTCCTGTAGGAGACGGCCAACCCACCCTTCATATTCCTAAAATCCTAGTGGGCGGAAGCGGAGAAAAATAATGGCTAATCCTCGGATTTCAGATCACATCAAAGAGACCCTTAAATTATTAGGCGAAAACCCAAATCGAGAAGGACTTCTTAAAACTCCGGAACGAGTGGAAAAATCTCTCAAAGAACTGACCTGGGGTTATACCGCCGATACGGACGCTATTATCAACGACGCTCTGTTTACGGTAGCCTATAGCGAAATGGTTTTAGTCAAGGACATCAATTTTTATTCTCTCTGCGAACATCACTTATTGCCTTTTTTCGGGAAGGTCCATGTCGCCTATATTCCGGATAAAAAGGTGGTGGGGCTTTCTAAAATCCCAAAACTTGTTGAGGCTTTTGCACGCCGGCTTCAAGTTCAAGAGCGTCTCACCAGCCAAATTGCCGAAATTCTCAAAGACAAGCTTAGCCCTATGGGAGTGGGAGTCGTGATTGAAGCGAGGCACTTGTGCATGGAAATGCGAGGCGCCAAAAGCCTTTTATCTCCAACTATCACCAGCGCCATGCTGGGTTCTTTCCGAAAGGACTCCCGAACCAGGGAAGAATTCTTAAAGCTTTTGTCCCGCGGGACCTAGCGCTGTGTAAAATCAAAGAGGCCTCCTATCAACACATCGATCACGGCCAGCCTAGGCAGAACCAGCCGTGATCAAGTGTGAACAGAAACCTCAATTCAAGGACCACATGAGGCCGAGTGCTACGCCAATCACCGTGCTGATATAGGGATTAGACGAGAGGGGGCAAGTCCCAGTCTGGCAACCGACTAGGCGATACCAGCCAAACCCCACCACTCCCCCAAGAATCGCGCCTAAAAGAGCCTTGAGCCCTCCGTTCATCGTCACACCTTGAGCCGTCATGCGAAATGACGGAACAAAAAATAGGCCACGGCCGCGACAACCATAAGCCCCATGATGATTTCGTGCGCGCACATCCCGCTTTTTACCTTACAGCCTCCCATCGGACACATCACTGACATAAACCCCTCCTTTACGGCTTTATCTTCCGACATTTATGAGTATGGGAAAACGCTGAAACGTTACACTTATTTTTGATAGACCTTGATTTTATACAATGATTCTCGATCAAGAGATTATGGCGACCGTATCGATTGAAAAACAGATCAGAGAAATCAAAGAGCGTCGCGCGGGCGCTCTTGAAGAACTCGTCAAAACCTATACGCAACCGCTCATCGCCGCGGCTTTCGCCCTGGGATTCTCGGAGACAGACGCCGAGGAGCTCGCTCAAGACACCTTCGTCTCTTTTCTTGAGGCCGTAGACCGTTTCGAGGGGCGATCTCAACTCAAAACCTATCTTTTCGGCATTCTCTACAATAAAGCCTCGACCCTGCGTCAAAAGCGTTGGCGCGAGGAAGGAACGGATGATATCGAGAAAGCTTTCGATCAGCGTTTTGATTTAGACGGACAATGGTCTGTTCCGCCCAAAGGACCGGAGGATGCCGCCCTGACGCAAGAAATCAAGAGGATGATTGAAAAATGTGCCGAGGGCCTCCCCGCTCAACAACGCGCGGCTTTTTTCCTTAGAGAGACGGAGGGAGAAAGAGCGGAGTCTGTCTGTAACATTTTGAAAGTCTCCCCTACTCATTTACGGGTGCTGTTATTTAGGGCGCGCGTCAAACTCCGCGAGTGCCTGGAGCGCAAATGGAGTCAATCCCAATGATGCCCTCATTCATTCCGTCCTGCCGAGAAGTGTCGTCAAGGCTGGCCTTTGGGGAGTTTAAGGAGGCTTCCTGGAAGACAAAGACTCTTGTCCGCGTTCATCTGTTCATGTGCCGCGATTGCCGCCGATTTCTCCGACAAATGCGGATTATCTCCGAGGGATTACGGGAAACCTTCAAAGAGAATTTAACGACGGATCGCCTCAATGCTATCCAAAGCAAAATTCTCTCGCGCCTTCAAAAATAACGCGTGGCGATGAAAAAAAGAGACTATCTCCTTTCTCCGGGATTCCCGGTATATTTCAATATTACCGGGATTTCCGGTAATTATGTCTTCGTTTCGCCTAAAACCTCGCGGGCAATGATCAGGCGCTGAACCTCCGAGGTCCCCTCGTAGATTTCTGTTACGCGCGCATCCCGGAAATAACGCTCAACCGGGAATTCTCGGATGTAACCATTCCCGCCATGAATTTGAAGAGCCTCAAAACAGATTTTATTGCAGTTTTGGGAAGAAAAGAGTTTCGCCATCGAAGCTTCCTTGGCGCAGGGCTTACCATCAGACATCAATCGAGCGGCTTGATAGGTCAAAAGCCGGGACGCCTCAATGCCTACCGCCATGTCGGCAATTTTAAATTGTGTCGCTTGAAAATCGGCGATGGGACGACCGAATTGTTCGCGAGCTTTGGCGTATTTGACCGCTTCATCAAAGGCCGCGCGCGCAATACCCAAAGATTGAGCGGCAATCGCAATGCGCCCTGAGTTAAGTTGAGTCAAGGCGATTTTAAAGCCGCGGTTTTCCTCTCCCAAAAGATTTTGGCGCGGAACGCGGGCGTTTGTAAAACGGATTTCCCGGGTGTCGGACGCCCGAATTCCCAATTTCTTTTCTTTTTTGCCGATTGAAAGCCCGGGAGTATTTTGATCCACAATCAAGCAGCTGATGCCCTTGTTTTTAAGGGCGGGAGCGGTCGAGACAAACACCAGAAAAAATTGCGCGCGGCCCGCGTTGGTCACCCAGGCCTTGGCCCCGTTTAAAACGTAATGCTCTCCGTCTAAAACCGCCGCGGTTTTAAGGCTTCCGGCGTCTGTCCCCGATCCGGGCTCGGACAAACTGTAAGAGCCTATCCATTCGCCCGAAGCGGCCTTGGGAAGATATTTTTCTTTTTGCTCTTCCGTTCCAAACTTTAAAATCGCGGAGGAAACAAGGCTGTTATGAACGGTCAGACCCACTTGAAAAGCCGCGGCGGCTTTGGCGAGTTCTTCCATCGCCAGAACGTACCCCAAATAATCCAGCCCAAGCCCTCCGTATTGTTCCGGAATCATCATCCCGAAAAAGCCCAGGTTCGCGGCTTCTTTTAAAAGCTCCTGGGGAATTTCTTCAGCCTCATCCATTTCCTGTGCCAAGGGCTTGAGCCTTTTCTCGGCAAAATCGCGCGCTGAGTCTCGCGCCATCATTTGAGCGTCTGAAAATTCCGCTTCAAGACTTTGAGTAGTCATAAAAACCTCTTTTAGTTTTTCGTCCCAGACGTTTTGAGTCCACCATTTGCTTGAGAAGCGGACATGGACGATATTTCGGATCGCCAAAGCCCTCGAAAAGAATGTTGAGAATGTCCAAGCACACGTCCAGACCGATAAAATCGGCGAGTTCCAAGGGCCCCATCGGATGATTCATCCCCAACTTCATCACCGTATCGATGTCTTCCTTGGTGGATAATCCTTCCATCAAGGCGAAGCAGGCCTCGTTAATCATCGGCATTAAAACGCGATTAGAAATAAATCCCGGAAAATCTAAAGACATCGCCGGGGTTTTTCCTAAAAAAACCGTCAAGTCCTTCACTGTTTGATAGGTTTCTTCCGTCGTTTCAAGTCCGCGGATGATTTCAACGAGCTTCATGACCGGAACCGGATTCATGAAGTGCATGCCGATCACGTTTTTGGGACGCCTCGTCAAAGCCGCGAGTTTGGTAATCGAAATCGAGGAGGTATTGGTCGCTAAAATCGCGTCTTGAGGGCACAAGGAATCCAAGCGCGAAAAAATCTCTTTTTTGATTTCGAGTTTCTCCGG
>JAJYOT010000093.1 GCA_021796015.1 bacterium | reverse complement strand
GGGCAAACTCCGGCGGCCGCATGGGTGAAGGTCGAAGTAAAACTAATGAATTGCCCGGAAAGGCTTGCCGACATAATCCAGGACGCCTGCGCGGCTCCCCCGGGCGGGATATTTCCAAAATTGACGAGAAGCGAATTGGGCGCGGTTATTCCGCCGACATTGGTCCCCAACAGGTTGAAACTGACGGCCAATCCTTGCTTATTATCCACGATTTCCGGTTGCGCGGATTGAATTTGGAAATTGTTCGCCGGCCCGTAGCCGACATTCAAGACTCGGACGGCCAAGGGAAACGGAATTATCGGCGTGACGATATTGGGCAACAGCAGCGGTTCCTCTCCAAATACTTCAAAGGGAATGGCGTATTCAAGATCAAGAGCCGGCTGGGGCAAGACCGTGATGGTCGCGGGAAAAGTATTGAGAGTTTGAGGCGTTCCATTGGAGACGGAACTCATCATGGCCGAGACCGAATAATTCAACCCCTGGGGAAGCGTTCCTCCCGCTCCGGTCGAGGGAATGATGAGCCAGCTGATGTTGGCGGAGCTTGAGGATTGGATGACGCCCGTTCCATCCACGGCGTTGGTTCCGCTTAAGGAACTGACCGCGACGAAAAAGAGATTGTCCGCCGGGTTCCCGTTCGCGTCATTGATGAATATCTGGACCTTGAGATTCGTCAGCGGCTGATTGGGAATGTTGTTTGAGATGTCGAGATCGGCGTTGAAGGCCTCCCGCTCCAGGGTCGCCTTTTGCGATATTTGAAGTTTGACGATGGCGCAAACGTTCTGGGCCGAGACTTCGCGCGTGAGAAGAAGGAGGAAAGCGAGAATGAAAAGCCCCCATCTTGACGCGAAATGTCCGCGCGGCCTTTCCCCCATTACTTGACCTCCACCGAGTTTTTCCCCCTGACCCAGGCCGCGAACCCGCCGGAAAGTTCCCGCGCCTTGATTCCGGCTTTCTTCAGCTCTTGAACTCCCTCTCTCATTCGGGACTGGACAAGATCGTAGACCAAGACCGTGGCGCCGCGCGGGATTTCAGAGAGGTTTTGCGGCAAATTTTCCAAGGGGATATTGACGGCGCCGGGAATATGCCCGGCTCGATATCCCGTGGCTTGACGAAGGTCGATGATGAACGCCCGCTTTGAGAGGACTTCAGCCCGGACTTCCCTTTGAGAGGTATGCTTGATTTTAATGCGCTTGGGCGCGGACGAGGTTTGGGTGGGATATCCCTTCCCGCTCCAAGCCGCGAGCCCGCCGTCTAAAACCGAGACATTCTGATAGCCGTCCGCCATCAAGGTCTCGGCCGCCATGTGGCTTAGCGGGCAGGAGGCCGAACCGCAATAAAGAACGAGGAGGCCGCTTTTGGGGAGCCCGGCGGAGGCGAGCGCCGCTTTCGGGATATTCCGAGCCCCTTGGACGTGGGATTTGTCGAAATCGGGCGGCAAACGCACGTCGATGACGGAAAGCCCCGGCGTTTGTTTAAACTCCATCAGCCGCAGGGCCTCGCACGAAATGGTCGAGACGGCGACTCCGGCGAAGCTTACGGTTGGGGCGGAAAAAAGAAAGAACGCAAAAAGCGCGGAGGCGCACCCCGTTTTTCCCAATCGGATTGCCGACGGCATTTTTCGCATTGCGATGCCTCCAATACGAATTTAGCGGCTCGGCTCGAATGATTCACCCGGACCAAACGGCGGATGCCCGCTCTTTAAGAGAGATGCATCCCGCCTCTTTCACGGGATAGGATAATAGGCAATGCTGACGGAATCCTGACGGCCGCCGAGCGCGCGAGAAAAAAGGACATTTTCTCGTCGAGAGTCGGAAAGGAGCGAGAGGGGTCCTAGACGCTTCTGGGTCTTGACAACGGCGGAGCGGTCGGGGGTGAAATTCTTTTTTCCGGCTCGGCCTGGAGCTTCTGCGGCGTAAAATACGCCGCCGCCGGAGTTTGCCCGTTTAAGACGACTTTTGGCTTTAGAAAATTGAGCATGAAAATTCCCTCATCCAACGCCGAGCGCAGGGCTTCCGGGTTTTCCGGCGCGAGAACCCGAAGCCATTGCTTAACCTCCCGAATTCCCCGTTCGATGACGGCTTGGTCCGTCGGACAATGCGGACGGCTCAGGCGCGGCAAGACTTTTTGTTTCCGAAGCTCCTCAAGCCAAGGCGAACTTTTGAAAACTTGGGCGCGATCCGACTTGACGGCCAAGGGCCGCGATGAGTAACGATCGAAAGCTTGAGCGAGAAGACGCGCGACATCGAACGAATTGGGGCAATGCGCGAGGATTTCGTGCCCCAACCAGAATCGCGAGGCCTCGTCCATGAGGAGAAGGATGAAAAACTTGCTTCTCGCGATCTTGAACTCGGTCCAGTCCGTAGCCCATAGAGGAAATCGCCGCGCGGAATGGGAAACGGGAGTTGAGACTCGGGAGTTTCCGACATTAACATTAGGTTCCAAGGATCGAACGGCTTTTCTGACGCTCCACGGGCTAATCCGGCCTCGAAGGGCCAGGGAGATTGTTTCGCCGCTCCAAGTTCCATGGTAGCGGCGGTGAATCCGGATCGCTTTCGCGGCGAGAGCGGGATCGACGCGGCGAATGGGATAGGGCTTAAGCGCTTCTCCTTTCTCGCGAAGCCAGCGATAGAAATTATTCCGGCATAGCCCGTAATCGCGGCAAAAACTGGACAGAGAGACGCCTTCGGCCTTGGCCTCATGCCAAGCCTCAAGGAACAATTTCTTCCGATTCTCCCGAACTTGCCTCTTTCGCGCTCGTTTATTCATATTTTTTACCTGTCACTTTTTTGCCTCTGGGTACAGCCCGGAGCATAGCTGTAAGCCGTTTGGCCGTTCAAGGCGTCCGTGACGCTCAAAAGATTCCCCATCGGGTCATAGCTGAAATTGGTTTTGTTGCCTTGCGGGTCGGCGTTTTGAACGACGCGGCTCAAGGCGTCGCGGGTCATCGTGGTCGTTCGGCCCAGGGGGTCGGTCGCGGAGGCTAGGGCGCCGTTTGAGTCATAAGAAAACGCGCTCGTATTTCCCAAGGGGTCTTGGATTTTCGCGAGATGGCCGAAGGAGTCGTAGCTCATGCGGCTTTGAGCGCCCAAGGCGTTTTGGGTCAGGATGAGATTTCCCCGGGCGTCGTAGGAAAACTGCGTCCGGTTGCCGTTGGGGTCGGTCGTTTGGGTGGGCTGGTTAAAGGTTGGG
>JAJYOT010000092.1 GCA_021796015.1 bacterium | reverse complement strand
AGCCCTAAATAAAAACGGCCCGCCTTAAGTTTTAGGCGGGCCGTCGGTTTAAGCCGGATTTAAGCCGCGACTTTGAAATACTCTTTTGATTTTGCCGGATCGGCCTTCATCGTTTTCTTGCCTTCATTCCAGTTCGCCGGACAAACCTCACCGGTTTTCTCTACTTGCTGGAAGGCTTTAAGAACTCGAAGAGTCTCATCGACGCTGCGGCCCACCGCGAGATCATGGACCACGCTATAAGCCACCTGACCTTTCGGGTTAATCAGAAACAAACCCCGCAAGGCAACGCCCCCTTCGCTCAAAACCCCATAATCCTGAGCAATCTTCTTGGTTAAATCAGCAACGAGGGGATATTGAATTTCCCCAAGTCCGCCATCCTTACGATCCGTATTCACCCAAGCCAGATGGGTGAACTGACTGTCAATGGAACAACCTAAAACTTCGCAACCGAGTTTCTTAAAGTCTTCCATTCGATCGCTAAAGGCGGTAATCTCCGTTGGACAGACAAAAGTAAAATCGAGCGGATAAAAAAAGAGAATCAACCACTTCCCTTTATAATCCGACAATTTTACTTCCTTAAACAATTTCCCCGACAAGGCCATCGCCTTAAAGTCAGGAGCCGGCTTTTGAACTAATGAATCTCCCATATTTTCATCCTCCTTTTTTTCATAATACAAAATTTCACTGTTTTAAGGGATGGGCAAAATTTAGTTTAATTGACGGATGGAAAGCAGGCCGGAAAGGAGCGGCCTTTGTTGTTGATGGCGCCCACTTTTAATCCCTCCTCTCTGTGATTTCCTTTATTTTTTCTATTTTCCTAGCCGGAAGCCCTAATTTATTAGCGGCCGTATCCGCTTCTTCCACCACGGCAACTATTTCCGTCTCAAGCACAAGCGCCAAAACAACTTTAAAAACTTCTTCCTCAACTGTTAAACCTGACTCCATCCTTGCGGAAGCCGATACCGGATACGTTCTTCCCAAGCCGCCCAAAATCTCAACCAATGAAACCCTCACCATTTTCGAGGCCGATGAAGTTGATTATTCAAGCCCCGTCATTCACATGAAAGGAAACATCGTCATCCACCAATCCACGCGAACCATTGAAGCCGACCAGCTTTGGATTAATCAAAAGACCAGCATCGGGACATCCAAGGGCTTTTTGATTATTAAGGACTCCGGCTCGGCCATTAGCGGCAACCCCGGCCAATATGATTTTGGAACGGAAACCGGAACTCTTATTCACGCGTCCGCCGGATATGGGTATTGGAGAGTTCACGGAGAAACCGCGACCGTCAAACCGGGACAAAAAGCGGTCTATAAAAATGCGGATTTTACCAGTTGCAACGTCTACCCTAATCCAGATTATCACTTTCATTCCACCCATCTCCTCGTTGTCCCAAACAAATATCTCCTGGGGTACAACACCACTTTCTGCCTGGGAAAAACTCCGCTTTTTTATATGCCTTTTTTCTATAAATCCCTTGTTCCCAAAAACAAGCAAAATGGAACCTTTCATATCACCTCTAACCCGGGATATGATTACCGAAACGGATACTTCTTAAAAAATATGGCCGAGGAAGATTGGAGCAAAACCTTCCAAACCAAGGAATTCTTGGATTATTACTCAAACGAGGGAGTCGGCATGGGAGGTGAAATCGATCACCATGAGAGTAAAAATCAAAGAGGATCGCTTTATTTTTACACCATCAAGGAAAATCCGCCCAAAACCGTGGGGGGAAACCTCATTTCCAGCGGATTGAGAAGATGGGGAGTCTATGGGGACGAGTTTGATCAACTCAGCAGTTCCCTTTCCTTCCAATCCCGCATTCAAGCGCAATCCGACCAAAATTTCAACAATGATTACGCGCGCTCAAGCCTCTATCCTGTAGCCAATCAGCTCATTAACAGCGCCGCTCTCGTTTATCGACAAACCAAATATTTCGCGCGCGTGAGTTACTCCCGAGTTGACAACGCTTATAATCCCAACGGAGTCAACGGCGGAGGATTCCAAACTTATTCCGAAAGCGCCCCTCGGTTTGATTTTCAAACCGTCCCGCTTAAATTCAAACATGATCCTCTCATCAATACTTTCAGCGCCTTTGAAGACAACACCACGCAACAAGGGCAGCCTTTTTTACAGCATTCAGCCGGAATCAACTGGCAGGGCTCGAACGTCTACCGAATGGGATGCGGAGTTAACTTCACCCCTACGCTCCAATATTCAAGCGCCTATTACAGCAAGACCAATCCCTTAAGCCCCTACGCGACCAACCCGACCGCCATCTCAACCAACGTATTCATCAACAATTACTCCGCCTCGGGAGATCTTCGTCTTCCGACTATTGTTGGAGACGTCGACGTCATTCAAAGCATGACCGGACGCAGCGCGATGAACAGCTTCGGTCTTGACTCCAGCGCGCCGGATCATGGAATCCAAAGCGAAATGGCGACGGTAGAAGACGTCTACACTTTTTCCCCGACTTCCATGTTCCGAATTACCTCCGGTTATAATGAACAACAAATCGCGAATCAACCCATTCCCTTAAATCAAAGAATCCAACCAATCTCCGAAAACTTAACCTACGTCACTTCTTCTGGAATCAATATCACGCAATCCAATACCTATCAATTTGACGGCGGAGAACAATCTTTTCAGCTCAACGCCATGAAAGGTCAGGAACAAGGAACTCATTTTGGGGTATCAGCCGGATACGCACCGGTTGTTCCCGGGGTCAGCCCTCAAACCTATACCGTCAATACGGATTTTGGCTGGACCCCAACCTCGGGAACCTGGCACGTTTTTCTCATCACCCGCTCCCAAGTGGAATCAAACGCTGGAGTAGGACAAATGAGAGCCTTTGCTCTTTATGACAAGGAACTCACCGTGGTCAAACTTTGGCATGATTTTATCGGGACTACGCAATTCTTATTCCGCCCGGGCAACGTCAAACAAGTCTCTTTTAACGTTACTCTACGCCTGCCGGCAGGCGGGCCGCCAACCAGTAAGACTCAACAGCAACAGACCGATTGGGAATCGGAATGGTATCCGGAAAGACAACGTCCAATGACCCGGCTTTAAGGGCTCGTGATTATTCCAAAGCCAGCAAGGCCGCGCCAATGCAACCAAAATCAGAGTTCTCGGTCATGCGGAGTTTTGCGCGCAAAAAAGGCAGTTTAAAAGGTTCTTCGCCAAGTTCTTTTTTAAGAGGATCCATCAAATGCTTTCCCGCAGCCGACACTCCGCCTAAAAGGGAAATCCCGTCCGGATTAAAAATCATGACCAGACTCGCGATTCCCGCCGCCAGATATCGCGCGGTCACCGCCCAAACTTCCTGGGATAAGATATCCCCCATTTGAGCCGCCTCGCTGAGATGCCTCGGCTCAAGAGCGCCTGGTTCCGCGCGATATCTGGCGGCGGG
>JAJYOT010000048.1 GCA_021796015.1 bacterium | reverse complement strand
GTGCGCGCCGCGTTTTTTCTTCCGAGGCGAAGAGTTCCGAGAGTTCCAGCCCCGCTGAAAAATACTTGGAGATAGACGAGGCCAATAAGACCGCGCGAATATTGGGATTGGCTTTCGCGGCGGCTAATTCCGCCTCAAGGGCGTCGAAAAAAGAAAGAGAAAGATTATTGGACGGCGGATGATTGAAAACCAAGGCGCGAACCTTTCCGCGGTCTTGAACGGAGATTAAGGCCGAGGCGGGGGGTGAAGACGAGTTTTCCATAATTAAAAAATAGCAAAATTGGGATTTTGATAACACAATAATGACCTGCCCTGAGTGAGGGCCCAATGCTATAATTGAACCGGATGAAGCGGCATTGGGAGAGAGGTTTTATTGGGGCAACTTTTCTGTGCTTGAGTTTCGTTTCCTGCCAGAAATTCCGAAGTAATCTCGCGATTTCGGGTTCCATCACTGTTTCAGGAAATTTGATGAACGAGGTGGAACACCGGGAAGAATCCTTGTTCATCATTGTTAAAGACGCGGGGGGAACGCCGATCGCGGTTAAGCGCATTGTCAACCCGCGTTTCCCTGTTTTTTATAAGCTCGGTTCTGATGACCTTTTACTCCCGGATGCCCATTTGAAATACCCCTTGACGGTCGAAGCTCAGCTGAGCTATAAAGGGAAAATCGGTCCTCCCGCGCCTGGCGATTTTGTCGGCGTTTATCCCAATTCCGTCAGTCCCCGCCAAGGCAGGGTGGGAATTGTCATCAATCGCTATCTGTAAGCCGGTTTCCTAAGACCGGAAAGGGAACTTTTTTCGCTCGTGCGCCGTAAGAAGTGAGTGGACATTCGGCTGTGGACGCGGAAATTCTTGGATTTTCTCTGGCCGCTTGTTTGCGCGCATTGTCGGGAAGATTTGCCCGGAGGTCCCAGCGGCGCTCTTTGCCTTTCCTGCCGCGCGCAATTGATCCCTTTAGAAGCGCCGTTTTGCTTAAGATGCGCGGATGTTTCCCCTCTCAGCCGCGGCTTTTGCGCCTCTTGCCAAGGCAAAAAATTCGCCTGCCGATTGATTCGCGCCGCTTTTCTTTACCGAGGGCCCCTTCATTCCTGGGTCTATTCCTTTAAATATCGGGGACGGTTTCCCGCCGCGCGGGAAGCCGGTCGATTGATGGCGCGGCATTGGGCGCGTTTTCGGGAGCTTTCGGTTCCGGAAATTCTGGTTCCCGTGCCCCTCCATTTTCGCCGGGAAAATGAAAGGGGATATAACCAGGCGGAAGTTTTGGCGCGGGCGATCTCAAGAGAAACCGGAATTCCGGTCTTAAATCCCCTCGTCCGCGTTCGCAAGACGAAACCGCAGTGGCAATTGGACAAAAAAAGCCGCGAGCAAAACATTTCCGGGGCCTTTAAGGCGGCGCGTCCGGGCGATGTTTGGGGAAAGCGGCTACTCTTGATTGATGATGTCTGCACCACGGGTTTTTCTCTTGAGGCTTGCGCCGCCGAGCTGAGGCGTTCGGGCGCGGCGGATGTTTGCGCCTACGCTTTCGCGCGTGAGGTTTAGGGCTCGCAAGCCGGCCGGTTCGCGATGCGAAAATTGAAAAGTAAAAAATCGGTAAAAATTTAAAAAAGCCCTTGACAGAGCGCGGGAAGGGGATTATATTTATAAGGCGAAGACGGGAGGCGCCAACAATGAAATTAAAACTTGCGGTTATTTTCTCGGTTTTTCCGGTTTTAGCTCTCTTTCTCTTTCCAGTCTGTTCCTGGGCCTCTTATATCGGCCCTATCACAAGCCCCGACAACGACCCCGGCAACCAACCCATATTAGGACCCACGAAGGACAGAGAGATAGAAAAAATAATGAACAAATGCATTGACTCTCCTAAACATTTAATTAAACAGAGCGGCCGCTATTACGCCTGCGTTGATCTCCACAAGCCAGAAGGGCTCAATGATATTTCGAATCCTTCTGCCGCCCAAGCGCGCGCGAACAAGTTAGTGGAGCAAGCAGGAGTGAATCATTGCTCGTGTTCCCAGATACCCGTTCTCCTTTATGATGGCCTTTTTGAATGCAAGCCCTCATCGACCGCGGAGAAAAAAAAGTTGGATAATTTCATTCAGGGCAAGACTCCCGAAGAAAAATCTTCAACGGGTGAAAAAAATCAGAATGCAATCAATGCGGGAATGAGTTCTCAACAAAAACAAGCCTTGAACCAGAAAGTCGCGGGAGCGACCGGCCAAGTCAGCGGAGCTTTTAAATCTCCCGCTTCCGGAGGAACTCCGACGCCGTCATCAAAAAAAATGGGAACTATCACGCAAGCTCAAGGCCAACAGGGCACGACCCCCGCGACTGGTTCCAACCCGGCAAATCCTTCTCAAACTTCAGGAACGGCGGCTTCCGCTGTTTCTGGCGCATCCTCAAAATCGAACGCGCCATCTCCAACCACTCAGGCCGTTCAAAAGCCCGTCAATCCTCCGCCCGCGCCCACGAAGCCGGCGGATAAACCTAAAAAATCCAAGCCCGGCTTTTTCGCGAAAATCTGGAATGGGATCAAGAAAGTCGGGCATTATATCATCACTTCCCGCATAGGAACCGGACTCATTTTAGCCGGGGCCGCGGCTCTCATGCTTACCGGTTTTGGCGCCGCCCCGGGAGTGATTATTGCCGCGTCCGTCCTCGGAGCCGGAATCGGGCTTGCGGCCGGGCCCTTGACCCAAGGCGGGCCGTCGAAATCCTTGCCGCCGCCCGCGCCGCTTGCGTCTTCTCCCAGCTCAAGCCGGCCCGCGCCGGCATCCGCTTCTCCTCAACCGACGCCGACGGCGCCTCCCGAGGCGTTGTCTCAGACCGCTAGTCTTAACGCTAATGGGACAAGCGCTCTTGCTAAGGCTCGAAAAGGCGCAGAGAGCTTTGATGATAAAAAAGATTCCGGAGTCCAGGCCGGGCCTTCGGCCGTGGTGAGGCCTAATAAGACGCCCTTTAAAAAATCCGTGGTTGCGGATCGGACGCCAAAAACTTCGCATCATTCCAAAGCCGCTGAAAAAAACTCGACAAAACCGGCGAAGCCCAAAAATTCTCCCCCAGAAAAGACCAGCTATATCGGGGATATGCTCAAGGGAGCCGTCGTCGTCGGGGCTGTGGGCGCGGGCATTGGCGCGATAGCCGGCCCCTGGGGAGCGGCCATAGGAGCCGCTTCCGGAGCTGTTGTCGGAATCGCAATAGCCGCCGGGCGAGATTATTTAAAAAACAAAGAGGCTTCCTCAAAAGCCGTTCGACCCGCGGCCCAACCCAAAAACCAGAACCCGCCAAAACCGCCGGCTTGGCAGGCGGCGTCTCTTCCCTATTAACTTACGGCATCAAGTTAAGTGGAGAAGGGATAAATGGCCCGATTTGGAGATTTATTTTTTCGCGGCCTGAACCGAAGCGAGAAATTTCATCCATGCTTTCTCTCCGAAGCGCAGAAAGTCCGCATGGGGGGATTGGTGAGCGTAGCGGAAAACTACAAAACGCTTCCCGAGGCTTAAAAAACAAAACTCTTCTTTCGTCATCACGACCGCCCCCCGCGCCTTCAGAGGAGAATGGTAGGGGGTTTTTCGCTGATAAAGGGGGACTTCGTGATGGGAAAGCCGGATTTTTTTGATGAGATGCGGTTTCCCCCAGGCTCCCAGGTCGCAGTTGGCTAAAAAATCCCTTGGGGTTTGACACAAGGAATGTTTCCCGCCGAAAAAATCGACGTGGATCACGTCGAAATTTTTTCTAAAAGTGATGGATGGGTTCGCTCCTTTTTTCTCCGTCTTTTTCCATCCCACGGGAGCCGTATAGCGCAAGGAAGGAATATATAAGGAGGCCGCCTTGGACGAGCTTGCTTGAACGCGGGCAACCGCCCCCAAAAATGCGAGACAGAAAAACGAGCTTAATCGCATTTTTTGTTTTAAGTTCATTGGCAGATGTCGAAGCCCGGATCGGCCGCGAGAATATCCTTAAAATGCTTGGAACAGTCCTTTGAATGCGTCTTGAGATCGCGAACCCAGAGAGCGTGGACGCGCTTGATTTTCAAATCTCCATCCTCATCCCCATAATCAAACATCGGCTGCCGAGAAATATTTTTTACAAGAGAACGGCTCAAATCGTCGACGCGGCTTTGAAGACGCCGGAAAAATGGAGTTTTAAAAGCGGCCTTGAGTCGTAAAAACTCCTTTTTTCCGGCGGGCGTTTTAAAATGGGCGATGGAATCAGTGAGCGAATCATCCATTGCGACTAACTGATGAAGATCATCCGTCGTCTCTTTTTCGTTCATTAGGGTCCGGGAAAGGATATCCCCCAAGGAATCAATCCCATGAACGTCTCTTAAGTGTTTCAAAATGAGTTCTTGAATCTTTTGATCTCTTCTCTCCTCGTATTCATTAGCGATCATCTTTTTGACCATGGATTTTCTGTGTTGATAAACAGCCACGGGATCGGAGTCCTGGGGGTCAAGCATAAGGAGGTATTCTTGGTCTTCCAGATGAAAATCATCCAAATAAGATTGAAGGTCGTGTCTGGCGTAATCCTTGGCGTAAAGTTCTTCTTCTGGGTCGACAATGGGGGCTCTCAAGTCGGCCCCGACATTCCATCCCACGAGGAAAGCTTCTCTTTCATCAAGGGAGGTCTGATTATAAATCTCGGATGAATGAGACTGTTGAGCTTCCACGATCTCCACTCCGTGCCCCAACAGCTCATGCGCCAAGGTGTCGACCAAATTGGCCGCTCTCCAATCGGCGTCCGCTCGAAGATACTGATCGCTGAGAATGACTTCCACCTTGGAACCGCCCAATGACCCGGTCTCTCCCTGAATTCCTATAACCGTTTTATGTCCCGCTGAAGCGTCAAGCTGCGCGCCGTCAATATGGTCAAAGCGAATCGCGGCATTTCCATGATCGGCGATAAAGTTTTTCATGAAAGTTCGGGCGGTCGGGCTATGGCTGATGCGAGAAAGCGTATCGAGAATTATTTTTCTCTCTTGCGCGCTGCCCTTAACGTCCAAGCGTTTTTCAAAATCATAAAGAATTTGAGAACGCCGGTCGGAAGCCGAATTGCGTCGCAACAAAAGAAAATGGGCCTTGGGATTGACTTTTCCCGTTACAGAAACCGACAGGTTGGAAGATTGATTCTGACCGCCATCATAGAGAGCGTTGAAGTTCTGGCCGCGGCTCATGGCCGCTAAGATTTTCTCGGCGGTATTATTGGGGGAATTTCGCTGATTTTTGCCGCGCTTGGATATGGAAGTAAAATGAGTTTTTCCCAAAAGAAGCGCCTTGAGCGTTTCCTCGGGGCCTTTCCCTTTTTGACACTCGGCGTTCCAAAGGGCCGGAGTAATTTGATAAAGGGATTGATAGGAATCTTGGTATGACCGCGCGCATTGGGTCAATATATTTTCTCCGGAGTTGATGAGCATTTCCGATGGGGGAAAGCCGTTCTTTTCTTGCGCGCCTAGAGACGAGGTCAGCGCGAATAGGCAGGACACGGCCCATAAAAAACTTCTATTGTGCCGCCTTGGGAGTTCGAAGTTTTTCATCGTCACGGATAAAGAATACAGTTCCTAAAGGAATTTTGCCAGTGCCAAAGGACCCAGAAAGGACCTGGGCCTTTTGGCAATTCTCCTTTGGGAACAAATTAGACCTTAAGGCTGTAAGAGAAGTATGCCGCTCGCTTATTTCCGTCGGGCTTCTTTTATCGGCCTTTGCCTTTACATGGCGGCCGTATCGCTGGCGTATCATTTCGGATATTTAGGCGTTCATTTCGCGCGAGGCGAGAATTTTCCGTCGCCCTTTGAAGCCGGATTTGAGGTCTTGGCCCAAACGCCGAGCCGCGAGCGTTGGGGCGGCCATAGGAGCCGCTTCCGGATCTGTTGTCGGAATCGCAATAGCCTCCGGGCGAGATTATTTAAAAAACAAAGAGGCTTCCTCAAAAGCCGTTCGACCCGCGGCCCAACCCAAAAACCAGAACCCGCCAAAACTGCTGCTTCCGGCGTATAAACCGACATCGCCCACTCCTGCGAGTTGTGAGCCTTAAGGCTCGTTAGAAGCGGCTTTCCGTGACGTTTTCCGAAGCGTTGTTTTCCGTATCGCCCGAATTTCCGGGGGAATGTCATTGAGCCCTACCTCATCTTCAGAAGCTAAAATCAGAATGCGTTCCACGGTATGTTCAAGTTCGCGAACGTTTCCGGGCCAGGAATAATTTTTAAGGGCTTGCGCCGCTTCCGGTGAAAAACGCTTGGCAATTCCCGCGATTTTCTTTTGCGCTTTTCTTAAGAAATGTTCGGCTAAAGGAAGAATATCCTCGGAACGCTCCCGGAGAGGCGGAATTTCTATGGGGAAAACCTTGAGGCGGTAGTAGAGATCGTCTCGGAATTTTCCCGCCGATACCAATTCTTTTAAATCCTTATTTGAAGCCGCAATCAGTCTTCCCGAAACCTTGACGGGGTGATTGTCTCCGACGCGGCGAATTTCTCCTTCCTGTAAGGCGCGCAAAAGCTTGACTTGAAGGGCGGGGGTTGTCTCGCTGATTTCATCCAAAAAGAGACTTCCCTCCGAGGCTTCCTCGAAAAGACCTCTTTTATTTCGGTCGGCTCCGGTAAAAGAACCCTTGATGTGTCCAAAAAGTTCGCTCTCGAGCAATCCTTCGGGAAGAGCCCCGCAGTTGATGGCGACGAAAGAACCGTGGCGGCGGGAGCTTTGTTCATGAATAGCG
Source organism: bacterium (assembly GCA_021796015.1). The sequence goes on along the minus strand of JAJYOT010000048.1, from coordinate 7,902 downwards.
CGGGCGATGAGTTCCTTTCCCGTTCCGGATTCTCCTAAGATTAAAACAGTGGCTTCCGTTTTGGCGACTTTGTTGACGAGTTCAAGAACGCTTTGAATCTTGGGGCTGGCATAAACAATTCCATGAAGGCTGTATTTATCGCGAATATCGGCTCTTAAGGTTTCAACCTCGGCCACTAAATTTTGACGCTCGACGGCTTTTTCCAATGTCAGAACTAATTCCTCGGAATCGACGGGTTTGGTCAGATAATCAAAAGCTCCGGATTTGATCGCCTCAACCGCGCTGTCAATAGAGCCGTGCCCGGTTACGACGATGACTTCGGTTTTGGGACTACGTTTTTTGACGCGCTTGAGAATCTCCAGGCCGTCCATATCTCCGAGCTTGAGGTCGGTAATGACGATATCGGGATCGCTTTCGATTTTACGGCATCCTTCCTCTCCGGATTTAGCCGATTCAATTGGATATCCCCGGCGCTTGAGTTCCAGCACGGTCAAGGCGTTTAAAGACGGGTCATCTTCTATCAAAAGAATGGATATTTTTTTCAATTTAGCGCTCCCAATAAGGCAACCAAACCGTAAATAACGTTCCTTGTCCGGGTCTGGTGTCGATTTCAACTCGCCCGCCGTGCGCGAGGACGATTCTTTTCGCATTCGGCAGTCCCAAACCTGTTCCTTGGCTTTTGGTCGTATGAAAAGGCTTGAAGATTTGGCGCTGTTGTTCTTTCGTGATGCCGACTCCGGTGTCGGCGATCGCGAAATAGGCGAAGTTTCCGGAACGTCCGGACCTTATAGTGAGAACGCCTTTCCCTTCCATCGCTTGAATGGCGTTGAGGATCATGTTCCACACAACTTGGAGAATCTGGTCGGAATCAAACAAAAAAGGGTGAAGGCCTTCATCCAGCGCAAGAATTAGTTCTATGCCGGAGGCGAGGTCTTGATTGGCGTTGAGGAGTTGAGCCGCTTCTTTGAGTAGGGAATTGAGATCGGACGATTTCCGTTTAAGGGGTCGGGGTCGGGCGAAAGAAAGAAGAGCGTTGAGGGTTTGGTTGAGCCGCGCGCTTTCGCGTTCGATAATTCTGGCCGTGGATTCCCGCTCCTCTGGAGTTAAATCTTTCAAAGACAGACGTTTGGCCGCCATTGAAACCGAACCCAAGGGGTTTCTGATTTCATGCGCGATGGACGCCGCCATTTCTCCAATGTCGGCCAAGGCTTGGGTTTGGGCGATTTGTTCCTCGAGTTCCTTGTGTTTGTGAATATCGGTGGCGCTTGAAATAAACCCTACGATTTCTCCCGAGGCGTCATGCGCGGCGGAGATGGTTAAAATGAGGGGAATTTCCCGCCCGTCTTTGGCTCGGTTAATGATTTCGCCTCTCCAAAATCCTTTTTGAGGATCGAGCAACTCTTTCCACATGTGTCGATAAAACTCATCACTGGAGTGGCGAGAGCGCAATATCCCTGGAGTTTTTCCAATGACTTCTTTCCGACTATATCCATAGTGCTCGACAAAGGCGTTGTTGACCTCTAAAATCATTCCGTTGGGACCGGTATAAAACATGATGTCGTTGGAGTTTTGAAACCCCATCCTCAAGATGGCGGAAAGGCGCGCGTCTTGTTCCACGGGGCCCAGTTCTCGCCCGATTCCAAAGATTAATTTTTTTCCTTTGTGATCGACAAGGCATCCATGAATCTCAACTTGCGCAGATAAACCGTTCTTGTCGCGCATATTGAGCGTGATGCGGTTTCTTTTTTTCTCAAGGAGAGCGTTTGTATATCGTTGGCTGATAACCCGTTGTTCCTGTCTGACATAAAATTCGTAGATTGAGCGCCCGATGAGTTTTTCTCTGGGAATTCCGAGCCGTCGGCAAAGAGTTTCATTGGCCGTGACGATGGTCCCATCCGGGTTTCTAATTAAAATAAAGTCCGGGGCTTCATCTAAACAAGCCAGAAGTTCTTCGCTAAAATCTTTCAAAAGGGCGGGTTTCATTCAAATTCTCCCTATCATTTTTTAGCAAATTATCGGCGTAAACATCTGCTACACTTTGAAATAGCGATGACGACAAGAATGGATCAGACGGCGGAATTAAAAACCCAACAACGCCTTTCCATTATGGGGCGTATGCGGGTGGCGGATTTAATCGAGATGCCGGAAGAGCGTTTCGCCGCCGAAGTGGCCCAAATAGAAAAAAACGATTTGTTTCGCAAACTCTATTTTGGGGATGGAAAAATGCTTCCCGCGTTTCAAAGGCAAAAGTGGCCGTCCGGCGAAATCCATTCTTCTTTTTATGAAATCGATGAGCGAAGAGTCGCGGGTTTGGGCGAGAGGGTTCCTGTCGAGAAACTGGCTGTAGAGCGAAGCCTGGCGGTATCGGCGATTCGCAAAATGGGACGCGAGGATTTCGAGAAATATTTCTTGAGGGGACAGGGCTTTTCCTTAGACGAAATCTCGAACCGATTCGGTTTTTCGAAAGAAGAAGTTTTCTCGATTCATGATTTTTTGCTGGACGTCGAGATTCAATCCGAGTTTGAAGTTCCTTCTTTAGCTCCCGCCAAAGCCCCAACGCGTACCCAATCTTGCGTCGCCCAGTTAAGGGTTTTAGAAGGAGAGATTCGGTTTGAATTTTACGCTCCTTATTGGGCGCGGGGGCTTTATCATATTCGCTATGAACTCATTGACGTCTGGAAACGGGAGTCCTTGTCTTCCGAGGAAAGAAAGCGATTGCCGTCTTTAATTAAGCGAATGGAAGCGCTCAATTTAAGGCAAAGCGCTCTTTATCGGATTTTTGAGGCATTATCTAAGATTCAAATGGATTATTTGACCAGCCGCTTGGTTGAAAATTTGCGCCCCATCAGCCTTCGGGGGGTGGCTCGGCGTTTGGACTTATCTCCCTCGACGATCAGCCGCGCGCTTTCCCGTCGCTTGGTGAAATTACCGTGGGATGAGGAAATTCCCATTATTTTTCTTCTCCCGGGTCGTCGCCGGGTTCTTCGCGAAATTGTGGGACATTGGCTTAAAAATTCTCCAGCTATGACGGATGCGGAATTAACGGCAAAATTAAAAACGGAGCGCGCAATCGCCGTTTCCCGGCGAACCGTCAACGCCGTGCGGCACGAAATTGAATTTCCTTCCCAAAATCAGGGAACAAATTAGACCTTAAGGCTGTAAGAGAAGTATGCCGCTGAGTTATTTCCGTCGGGCTTCTTTTATCGGCCTTTCCCTTTACATGGCGGTTTTGTCGGCGGCCTATCGTTTCGGGTTTCTAGGCCTTCATTTTTCCAGGAGCGCAAAACCCCCGCTCGCTTTTAGCGCGGGATTTGAGGTTCTGGCGGAAACGCCGAGCCGCGAGGGCTGGGGCGGCTGGACTTTTGAAGGGAAAATCCTTCACTCGCGTTTGCGCGGCCGCGTTTTGGCGCGGTTCCCTCGAAATTTTCCTCTTATGGACGTGCGCCCGGGAGAGGTTGTGTTGGTTTCCGGAAAATTAAAGATCCCCGCTTCGATGCGAAACCCCGGGGATTTCGATGTTCGTTCTTTTTTTTCCGCGCGCGGAATTTTCTATGAGTTAGACGCTTATTCCTTACGAAGAATCTCTCATTTAACAAGTTTTCGCTGGCTGATTTTATCCAAGGCCGCGGCATTTCAGAAATCCGTGCAGAGAGTTTTTGGAGCTAGGTTCAGCGCGGTTAACGCGCGTCTTTTAAGCGGGATGGTGTTGGGGCTTAAGGGGCGTTTGCCAAGGACACTGAACCGGGAAATTCAGGACGCGGGGGTCATGCATTTACTTGTGCCCTCGGGGACCAAGGAGGTCTTGGTCTTGGCGGGAATTTGGTTTTTGGGAATTGTCGCGGCTTTGAGGCCTTGGCCGCGTTTTTTGATTGCAGCTTTAATTGGTGGTTTTTACGCGATTGCGGTGGGCGGAGAACCGCCTTATTTGAGGGCGCTTTTTGCCGCTCTATTTTTCGAATGGGGGCTGAGAAGCGGACAAGACGCGGTTACCTTTCAGGCCTTGACCTTGGCCGCCTGGGCGGAACTTTTGTGGAACCCGCTTTCTTTGTTTTCCATGGGTTTTCAAATGAGTTATGCGGCCGCTTTCGGTCTTATTCTCGGTTTTTCTCGATGGGAATTTCAAGCGGGGAACAAGGGGAAATCATATTTTAGGAAAATGGCGCGGATGTTAGGCGCGACCTTGATTGTGGAAGCCGTTCTTTGGCCTATTTTCGCCGTTGGGTTCGGGCGCGCGCCGTTTTTAGGCGCCTTGGCTAACTTGATCTTATTTCCATTAGCTGGGTTTTTTATGTTCGGAGGGCTCTTTTTATGGGCGAGCGAGTTCCTTCACGTCTCTTTTTTGTCCGGCGTTTTGATGGGAGCCCTCAATGGTGGCTTGTCATTTTTTTGTTTCGTCTGCCGATTCTTTTCAAGACTTCCGTTTTCTTCCGTGGGCTTATCCCATTGGGATGGGATTTCCGTTTTGGTCTATTACCTCTTGATTCTGGCGTTTTTTCTCGCTCCTCATTGGAAATCCTCGCTTTTTTTTGGTTTTTTTGGCCGCGCTTATTTTCGCTTCTCGCGCCTTCATCGTTCAAATTCATCAGCCTGATCTTGAAGCGATTTATTTCAGCCTTGATCATGGTCAAGCGGCCCTCATTCGTGAAAAGGGAAATTCTCCCTCCCTGATCTTGGCGAACGCTCATGCCGGGCCCCTCATTAAGATTCTTCGCTCCGAGGGAGTCTCGAAAATCCGGACTTTGTTTTTACTTCCGGGTTCGTCTTTTTTAGACGCCGGAAAGCTCGCGGCCCATTTAAAGATTCTTTCCATCGAGCGAAAAAACGCGGATTTCCAAATTGTCAGGGGCGGCGCCCATTTTTATTTTCAGCCTCCCGGGCTTCAAGAGGGGTCAAGGAAGTTTGATATAATCACTCCGTTGCGCCGCCACGCCGTGAGGGCGGCCATCAAGGCCCGCAAAATTACGATCGATGAGACATTTTAAATCCGTCTCCATTTTTTTAAACGCCGATAAATTTGAGGCGCTTCGCAATTCCAAAAGAGTAGCCCAGGTGTTAAGCTCTCAAGGAGTCTCGGTTAATAAAGAAGGAAACGCGAACTTCTCAAATCTTCTAAACCGCTCGGATTTGGCGATTGCAGTCGGAGGAGACGGAACGATGCTCAAAGCGGCGCGTTCTGTCGCGCCATTGGGAATTCCTCTTTTGGGCGTCAATTCGGGGGGGCTTGGTTTCTTAGCCGGCCTGGAGGCTTCTCATTTTTATCGGCGGATTTCCGAAATTCTCTCCGGAAGGTTCCGGATGGAAAATCGTCTGATGATTGAAGCGGAGTTGCGGCGCTCCAACCAAAAAATTTTTGGCCCCGTCTTGGCTTTGAATGACTGCGTTATTCGTTGTGGAGATCAGGCGCGCGCGGTGCTTTTGGAAATGAAATCTGAGGGCCTTAAAATCGCGGATTATTTGGGAGACGGGCTGATTGTATCGACTCCCACGGGGTCGAGCGCTTATGCCTTGGCGGCTTTTGGGCCGCTGGTCGAACCCTCCTTAGAGGTTCTCTTGTCCTTGCCTATTTGTTCCCACGCCATGACTCATCGCCCGCTTATTTTCCCCGCATCAGAACGGGTTTCCGTCGTTTTGCGCAAACGCCGCTCCAACGATATTCCCCAGGTTTTTCTCTCCGTGGACGGACAGATTTCCCGTCCCATGGAGGCCGATGATGAGGTTTATATTCGGAGGTTTAAAAAGCCGCTTAAAATTTTACTGAGTCCCGAATCTTCTTATTATGAAACCTTGCGGCGTAAGATTCATTGGGGGGAGAGGTAATGCTCAAAACCCTTCGCGTTAAAAATTTTGCCGTCATCGAAGAAGCTACGCTTGATTTTTCCGCCGGCTTTAACGTTTTGACGGGTGAAACCGGGGCCGGAAAATCTATTTTGATGGAAGCCCTGGGGTTTTTAATGGGCGGGCGCGGCAGTTCCGCCTGGATTCGCCCCAGCGCGAAGGCTCTCCAAATAGAGGCTATTTTTGACTCTAGGGAGGGGGCGCGGCCTTTGACTGAGAAAGTGGGCAAGCAGGGTTTGGAAGTTCGCGTTCGCCGCGAAATTGATGAGAACGGCAAAAGCCGGGCTTTTATTGATGAAGAACCCGTTTCGGCTACGATATTGGCTCAGTGGGCGGATTCGCTGATTGATTTTCACGGCCAAAATCAGCACCAGAAATTAATGAAGCCCGCGTTCCAGAGAGAATTTCTAGATTCTTTTGCCGAACAAGAGGAACTCCTTAAGGAAGTAAAGGCCGCTTTTGAGACTTGGTTTTCTCTCAAGCGCCAAATCGAATCCTTAAACTTATCGGAGTCGGAAAGAAGCGAGAAACTCGATTATCTCCGTTTTCGTCTTTCCGAGCTTGAAACGGCTAATTTACAGGAAGGCGAGGAAGAAAAACTGGAGGCGGAGCTTCCCGCTTTGAGAAACGCGGAACGCCTTAAATCGGCGACTTTGGAGGCCCACGGAATTTTATACACCCGAGAATCCTCCTGCTTGTCCCAGCTTCAAGAAGTAGAACGCCAGATTGTGGAATTAACCAAGATGGATCCGTCTTTGGAGCCCTTAAAAGCGTCTTTGTCGGGGGCGAAAGGAACTCTTTTGGACATCTCGGAAACTTTGTCGGATTATCAATCTCGCTTAAGCCTCGACCCGGCCAAGCTGGATTTTTTGCTTGAGCGTTTAGATCGGATTGCGCGGTTGAAGAAAAAGTATGGGAAAGATTTTTCCGGGCTTTTAAACGAGAAAACGGCTTTAGCCGAAGAAGTGTCTCGCCTGGAAAATAGAGAAGAAGGGCTTGAGACTCTGGAGCGCCGAAAAAATGAAGCGGAGTCTAAGCTCAAGAGCTTATGCGAAAATCTTCATTCTCAGAGAATCAAGGGCGCCAAGAAACTTGAAAAAGCCCTGGCGCTTGAGTTTAAGGGCCTGGGCCTTCCTCACGCTGAACTTAAAATTTCAGTTGAAATGGAAGAGGGAAATTATCATCCTTTCGGAGGAGACGCGATTGAATTTATGTTTTCCGCCAATCCCGGTTCTCCGTTAAGGCCTTTGCGGGAAACCGCTTCGGGTGGAGAGTTGTCCCGCGTGATGTTGGGGCTAAAAACGGTCTTGGCGAGAGCGGACAAAACTCCGATTTTAATTTTCGACGAGGTGGATGCGGGCGTGGGCGGACAGGCGGCTCGCGCGATTGGAGACAAGCTCCTCCATTTGGCCGAGGGACGTCAAATTCTCTGCGTTACCCATTTGCCTCAAATCGCAAGTTTAGCCAAAACCCAATTTCATGTTTCAAAGGAAATGGGTTCAAAAACAATCAAAACCACGGTCAAGCGGCTCTCTAAAGACGAGCGGCTGGAGGTCTTGGCGGTGATGTTGGGCGGAAGCCCGACCGAAGCCAGTCGGCGGCACGCCTTGGAACTTTTAGGTTAGGGATCGGAATGAATCCTTAGAAAAAGAACGCATGGAAAAGGCAGGGGAAAAATGAAAAAAATCAGAACTCGTTTTGCGCCGTCTCCGACGGGATTTCTTCATATTGGCGGGGCGCGGACAGCCCTTTTTAATTGGCTTTTCGCACGAAAACATCAGGGATCCTTCATCCTTAGAATCGAGGATACCGACGAGGTACGTTCAACGGAAGATTCCGTTCAGGCCATCTTGGACTCCCTTCGATGGTTAGGGCTTAATTGGGATGAGGGCCCTCAGGATAGCCGCTTAAGCGAGGGGCCGTATAAGCCTTATTTCCAAATGCAGCGTCTGGAAACCTACAAAAAATTTTTGGACCAGTTGATGAAAGGCGGGAAGGCCTATCGTTGCTATTGTTCTAAAGAAGATTTGGACGAGATGCGGCGCTTGGCCGTGGTTTTGATTGTTT
>JAJYOT010000047.1 GCA_021796015.1 bacterium | reverse complement strand
TTCCGTTGAAACCTTCATCGTTCCCGGGGTCATCGCATTTGCGGTTGATTTTAACAATGGGACAATTTACCTTCCAAAAGGTGGAAAGGGCTTGCTGAATCGAAATGATTTGCAGCGGGCGCGATTTGATCCACGGGGTAATGCAAAAGCTGATGTTGAAAAAATTATTCGGCAAAGAACGGGACTGAATATTCATCTAGATGGGCCTGATATTGAAGCCTTTCATCTCAACTCCGTTGATGAGTTGCCTGTGCGCCTTGCGTCCGCGTCAAGCTACTGAAGAATTGTAGCGGCATTTTCATCTGCGTAGATCAGTAGCATTTATTTCCGGAGCGGCGTGAGCAGCCGCACTCGCATTTTTTAGCGGTTTCCTCGTTCATGGCATCCTCCTTAAATATACGGGTTTCACTCCGCTAAGCAATTCCTCCGGACCTAGTTTTTGGGGGGAACGTCATTTGAGCGCCGGGAAATCAAGACCCAATGATTCGAGTATGCGCAGGAAATAAGCGTCGCAATAAATGCCGAGGCGCTGTTTTATCTCCCCCAGCTCAGCCATTTGGCTAAAACGGATTTGACGAAGGGCGTCAGGCGGCTTCTGTTGTAGGCGTCGGCCGTTTTCTTGACGCTTTCGGTTTGTGTGGGGTAGGGATGAATTGTTTGGGCGATGGCCTTAAGCCCGAGATTATTTGTCATGGCTAACGTGATTTCTCCAATCATTTCCCCGGCGTGCCTTGAAACAATCGTAGCGCCGAGTATTTTATCGGTTCCCTTGCGAACGTGAATTTTAACAAAGCCTTCCGATTCTCCATCGAGAACGGCGCGGTCGACATCCTCGAATTTTTGGATGAAGGTTTCAACGGAAATTTTTCGATTGACGGCCTCCGCTTCATAAAGCCCGACATGGGCGATTTCGGGATCGGAGTAGACGCTCCATGGAATGATCAACGAGCTTGCGCGCTTGCGCCCCAGAAAAAGCGCGTTTTGAATGACGATGCGGGCCATGGCATCGGCGGCATGGGTGAATTTGTAAACAGAACAGATGTCTCCCGCCGCGAAAATTTTTGGGTTGGATGTTTGAAGAAAATCATTAACCTTGACGCCGTTTTTATCGAATTGAACCTGAGCCTTTTCAAGCCCCAGGCCTTCGGTGTTGGGGGCGCGGCCGACTCCGACTAAGACCGCGTCAAAGATTTTTTCGCCCCAGGTTCCGTGCTTGGATTTAAAACGGACATGGGTTTCATTGTTTCTGCGTTCAACGCCTTCAATTTCAACGCAACAAAAGAAATTGCCCCCGTCTTTTTCCAATGACTTTTGGACGATCGCGGAAGCGTCTTTGTCTTCCCTAGGCAAAATCCCATGCATGGTTTCAAAAAGAGTGACTTGAGAACCAAAACGCGCGAATGCTTGCGCCATTTCAACTCCGATGGGGCCGGCGCCGATGACCAGAAGCCGCTTGGGAAGCTCCGTCAGGTTAAAAACCTCTTCATTGCTTAAGGCTCCCGCATCCCACAAGCCCGGGATTGGAAGTTTGGCGGCCCGCGCCCCCGAGGCGATCACCGCTTTTGAAAAAAATAATCGCTGCCCATCGACCTCGAGCGCATCTGGCGAGGTGAATTTTCCGTCTCCCAAAAACACGTCGACTCCCAGTTCTTTAAACCTCGCGGCCGAGTCATGCGGGCTAAGGCTCGAGCGAAGTTTTCGCATTCTCTCCATGATTCTTGGAAAATTGGCCGCCACGCTCTCGGGGACGTTGACTCCAAAATCTCTGGCGGCGCGAGCGTCAAAGGCCGCGCGAGAGGCTCGAATGAGGGCTTTCGACGGCACGCAACCGACATTTAAGCAATCTCCGCCCAGAAAATGTCTTTCAATTAGCGCGACTTTGGCGCCCAGACCCGCCGCTCCCGCCGCGCTGACTAGTCCCGCGGTTCCGCCCCCGATAACCGCCAAGTCGTATTTCGCCGCCGCCCGCGGATTTTTCCAATCCTTTGGGTGGACATTTGAAAGCAGAAACTGGTTGTGTTCGTCTTCCGGAGCAAGATGAGTTTCCAAGGTCATAACGCCTCCTTTGAGGTTTTTTGGGCGATTGCGGCCTTTGCGATGCGGCCGATGTAAATGGAAACGGCGATGGTCGCGAGAAGACCGACGGAATAAAAAGCCCATTCAACCGGGGGGCGGGAATGCCCAGAGGAAATCCCAACTCGCGCCAAATCTCCGGCTAAAGAACCAATGTAAACATAAAGGATTGTTCCCGGGAGCATCCCAATCCAGGAAGCGAAGACATAGTCGCGGAAAGAGACGTCAGTAAGGCCGAAGGCGTAATTGAGGAGGTTAAACGGGAAAATCGGCGAGAGGCGCGTCAAAACGACGATTTTCCAGCCTTCGCGGGCGGCCGCTTGAGAGACGGCGTTAAAAGAGGAATTTGATTTTATTTTGCGGGAAATCCAATCCCTGGCGAATCCTCTCCCAAGGGCGAAAGCCGCCGTCGCGCCGATGGTGGAGGCAATTGAGACGTAAAAGGTTCCCCAAAAAACGCCGAAGAGAACTCCGGATCCCAAGGTTAAAATGGAACCGGGAATAAGCAGGACCGTGGTCGCGACATAAAGGGCGATAAAGATCAGTGGCGCCCAAGGGCCGAGGTTTTTTATGGATTCCAGAGACTCTTTTAAAAGTCCCGACGCGTTAAAATGCCGGGAGAAAATGATGAGAGCCGCGGCCAAAAGGGCGGTCAGAATAATTTTAAGATGTTTCATTGCTTTTTCCATTCATTAAGCGACCAGTCATAGGCGAGGTACTCAACTTGGTAGGCTTCGCCGCGCAGATAAAGAGCGTCGTCAACGCTTAAATAGCCGCTGATGAAATTTAACGCCGCGCGCACATTCGCGTTTTGCCCTTCAAAACCAATTCCGGGCTCGAATTTGGGCGCAAAATCTCCTCCAAACCATTTAAAAATGGGGGAAAGATAAACGATGCCAGCTTTTTTATCAATCGCGAATTTTTTTGGATTCGACAAAAATCGGCGCGTTTGATCGTCAAGTTGAGCGCTGAGTTTTTTGCCGAGATAGGGCTCGGATCTCAACGGCGGGCAGCCTTTGGAAGCGCAGACAATCGCCATGTGAATGCGCGGGTCGCCAAGGCCCCGGAGGGTATTTTCGATTTCCTGTAAGGTCATTTCTTGGCCCATGACGTTAAATTTCAAGCGATCCCAAACTCCCGGAATTTGGCGAATGCTGTTTTTGGGATAAATAAGAGACGCTGCCCAGGACCATTGGATCGGATAATGATCGATAATCGTCTTCATCGTCAAGGCGTTATAAGCGTTGATTAAGAATGCGATTTTTGTATCGAGATTTTCTTGGACGTGTTTTTCACGCGGCTTGATAGCTAAGGATTTTATGTATTGATTCAATATTTCAGGATGGGCTTGTAAATCCGCGTAATCCACCCGGGCGTTGTGGACATAGGACATAAGGACTTGATTCCACAAAGCCGTCGGGCCGGAGAGTCTTTCAACTCCGGCCCGCGCTGGTTTTGCCGCAAGACCAAGGCCTAAAATAAATGCAATAGCCAATGCCCCGCCGCTCCCGCTGAGATGAGCATGACCGCCAGAAGCATCATTTTCTCGTGGCCGCACATCCCCTGTTTTGCCTTGCACGATCCCATCTGACACATAAGAGCCATAATTTTCTCCTCCTTTGATTTTCATGAGTTTATTTCTCTTTTAATGAGTCGCCTTAAACGGCGAAATGTTACAGGTGGGAAAATTCCGCCAGGGCTTTTCGGGTGGCGGGGCAGCTGGTTTTCGGCAGAGACTCAAGAGTCTTGATTAGTTTTTGGAGATTGTCATAATTGTCTATGTCAAAGAGCGTCGGCAAGAGTTTGATTTTGAGGCCGAGGTTTTGGGCGCGAGACAGAGTTTCGCTCAAAACTTTTTCTGTGGACCAGGGAATTTCAAAGAACAGTTCAGGGATGATTCTTTTGAGCGCGATAAGATAATATCCGCCGTCCTCGGCTGGCCCTAAAACCATGTCGGCAATCTCAAGCGCCTCAAAGGCCTCTTCGGCAATTCGCGGGGAGATCTGCGGGGCGTCCGATCCGATAATGACAGCCTTTGAGTTTTTTTCGGCAAACGCGGTTTTAAAGGCGTTAATGAGTTTGAATCCGAGATCGGGGCCCTCCTGTCTAAACGAGCTAATTTTTGGGCGCTTCTCTAATAAACTGGGCGGAGATTTTTCGCCGGCGTAAGCGGCGAAAATGTTCGCATTTCTCACTTGGAGAGCCGATTCGAGGACGTCTTCGGCGAAAGATTTGTAAAGGCTCGCGGCCTGATCATATGAGAACGGAGGGCAAAGCCGCGTCTTGACCTTGCCCGGGATTGGATCCTTAACGAAAACAATGAGGGCGTTCATTTAGGGCTTATACATCCGCGCCAAAACGGAAGGCGAAATCCCAAGATAAAACAAAAAAGTGATCCAGGAATTTTTCAACGCGTTGGAAAGCGGGCCATTTTTCTCGTATCTCCGCGAGGATGTCGTGACCGAATCTTCCAGAATTTGAACTCTTCCCAGGCTCTTGAGATTTTTTATCAAAAAATATTCCTCGAAGATGGGGACTGGCGGAAACCCTCCGCTTCGAAAATACAATTCCTTTGAAATGATGAGGGCTTGATCGCCGAGGGGGACTCCGGTCAATAGACTTCTCCAATAAGAGGCTTGGGCGATAAAGCGGTAAACAAACTCGTCTCTGTCAAAGCGAAGTCGAAACGCCAAGGCCGCAGGCCTTGGAAGAACAGCGAAAGCCTTTAAGGCGGCGTGGACCCAAGACGCCGGCAGGCGCGTGTCGGCATGGAGAAAAACGAGTAATTCTCCCGAAGCGGCGAGGGCTCCTTTGTGCATTTGAATGGCGCGGCCCGGGGGCGAGAAAATCGTTTGATCCGCGAGCTTCTCAGCCAGCTCCACCGTTCTGTCAGAACTATGCGCATCGACTACGATTATTTCTAATTCGCTTTCCTGGGCCTGACTCCTCAATAGAGAAAGAGTCTTTGTAATGGACTTTTCTTCGTTGAAGGTCGGAATGACGATGGAAAATTTCATGTTGGGGCATTAGCAGCAAGCTTTTTCCGGGCTGCAACAAGCGCCTTCGGGAACGGGCGGTTTTTCAAGGGATTCGCTAGATTTGATGACGCTAAAATCTCCGGCATAAGGCGGCGCCGCGAGCTTGGATGCCGTGTCGGTGCAGACCTCCACTAATTCTCCGCGAGGGAAAAGATGCCCTTCTTCGTCGATGACCGCCTTATACGGGCCCCAATAGACAGCCTTTTGGCCGATAAAAGAACAGGCGGATTTCTTTTCGTATTTAAAACCTCTGACGGTAATCGAATAGAAGGGATAGCCTTCCACTTCCTTCCAAAAGGTTTTTTTTAGGACGCGAATTCCATAAAATCCCGCTCGTTCAAGTCCCGCTAGAAACTCCGCCTCGGACAGAGAACCCGAGATGCATTCTCCCCATAGGTCTTTGTGCGCTTGGAGGTTGAGGGGCACGGGATTTTCAGATACGATATCGGCGACGACCATCCGCCCGTTGTCTTTCAAGATGCGCCAAATTTCCGAAAAGACCTTTGCTTTATCCGGCGAGAGATTGATGACGCAGTTGGATGTCACAATATCCACGCTTTTATCTTTTGTGGGAATTTTTTCAAGAAATCCTTCCTTGAAATCGACGACATCATAACCCAAGGCTGAGGCGACGTCTTTTTGGCATCTGCGGGCGACGGCCAGCATTTCGCTGGTCATGTCGACTCCAATCACTCGTCCCTTGGGGCCGGTTTTTTTAGCGGCGATAAAGCAGTCTATGCCGGCTCCTGAACCGATGTCGAGGATCGTTTCTCCCGGGGTGATTTGCGCCTCAGAGATAGGAGAACCGCAGCCGTAGAAGCGATCCAAGACATCTTTGGGAATATGGCCGACCTCGGCTTCGTCGTATTTGACCGGGCAACAGAGCTCTTTTTGCGGTTCATTGGCCGCTTGTCCATAAAATTTTTGGACTATGCGGTAGGGTTTTTCCACATCGAAGGAAAGAACGCAATTGGTGTGGAGAAATCGCGTTGGTTTTACTTCATGTCCGATGAGCCAATCTTGGGCGTCCTCGCTGCAGGAAATTCCGCCGTCTCCCATTGCGTGATAAATGGTGGGGGGATTAAATCCCGACTTCATGTTCTGGGATTTTTGGGCGCGCAGGGCAAGCTCCGCTATCGCGTCTTTAATCATATCAACGTAGAGCTCATGATAAGGGTCATCCGCTAAAATCGAGCCTTCCGTTCCATTGGAACTGAAAAAGTATGAGTGCTCCATGTCTCCGCCGCCGCTTAAAAAGCGGAAAGGATGATTTAAAAGAGATCTTTTTTGAATGACGCTTGTTTCGCGGAATAATTGGGCCACGGAACTTTTTTCCCACAGTGCGGCAAGCCGAGATGATTTCGCGTTTCCTAACTCCAGGGTGGAAATTCCCGCTGTCGCGGCCGATGGGTAGACGCCGCCGTCCCGATAGAGGCACAAACTTTCCCAGCAGAGATTTCCCAAATCGTATTTAACCCCCGCCTTGCCGTTGATGCGGCTTAAAATAGACTCAAAGTTGTCAAAGACAATCCCGTATTCTTTGGCCGCGCTTCTTACGTGTCGTGTGAGATCGAGGAGTTCCGTATTCGATGGCGGATTTCCGTTTTCGTCCGAGTTGAGAATGCGGCCGCGTTTGTGGAGCCACATGAGATGGACGGATTTTGCCCCCAGCTCCTTGGCGATTTTTGGTAAATTTTTAAGGTCTTCGATATTGGATTTGGTGACAACTGCAGTTAAAGAGGCTTCAAATCCCAGGCGGCTTAAGTTGAGAAGTCCCTGCGAGGCTTTTTTGAATACGCCCGCGCCGCGAATGGGGTCGTTGATTTCCGAAGTCGTCCCATCCAGGCTGACCTGGAATTTAAGAAGATTAGGGTCAAATTTCTCGATTTTCCGCAGTCTTTCTCCCTGAAGCAGGGTCGCGTTGGTTAGGACAATGAGTTCCGCCTTCTTTGCTTCAACGATGTGGCTGATGAGATCGAATATCCCATCATAAATAAAGGGTTCTCCTCCCGTGAAATAGAAGCGCCTGACTCCGAGATCGAAAGCTTCGTCAATCGCTTTTAAATAAAAGTCTTTGCTCTCTCCTTTCTCGCCGTGGGGGTCGGAGGAAACTAGGCAATGAGAACAGGACAGATTGCAGGTTTGAAGAAGATGTATCCAAAACTCTTTCAATTTTCCCATCTTTAAATGTCGTGCGCGTCCTTCATAAGGGGGGCGATTGAAGGGCTTTGGGGAAATAATTTCTTTTCTTTCGGCTTCGCGCAAAAAAGAGTGGATGTCCCGCCAGGTTTTTCCATAGTCCAAGCCGGTTTTTTGGGAGTAAAGCCTTAAAATTTCAGAGACTGGATTTTTCCCATCGATAAGATCCAAAATATTTTTCCCTCGCTCATCGGTCGAGACCCAGTTTGGAGAATCAGGGTCAAGGGCGAAATAAAGCCCGTCTTTTTGCCAGCAGTGAAGCTCTGGCTTGTAAAAAATCGTGTCGGCTTTGATTTCAATGAGTTGTGTTTCCATGTATTTTCTCCTGTATTCCTTATTTTAATTTTTTAAAAGCCCAATAAGCCGCCATGCCCATCATCCCGGAGACTGGCAATGTAATGACCCATGCCGCTAATATCTCGCCCACCGTTTTCCAATCGATGGTCTTTTCTCCGTTGCGGAGGCCGATTCCCATGATGCCGCCGCTGGCGACATGAGTTGTCGACATAGGCCAACCTGCGATTGCACCTATGATGACCAACATGGAGGTCGCGAGATTGGCGGCAAAACCTTCCAGATGGTCCATTTGTGTAATCTTCTCGGCGAGTGTTTTCGTCACCTGTAGACCCATGGCGATTGCTCCCGAGGCCATTGCGGTGGCTAGAATCAGAAAAAACCACTTTGGCGCGATATGAGTTTGAGGGTCGAGGATATAGTAGAAGATAAACCCGAAGGCGGCGATTTTTGGAGTATCGTTGAGCCCACGCGCGAAGCCGCTTGACATCGCGCTCATCCAATGCGCCCAGTGACAGTTGAGACAATATTTTTTGCGGCAGAGCCAAAACAATCCCCGAAAGATCAAACGGGCCGCGACAAAAGCGGCGATGGGGGAAACAAGGAGCGGCAGGACCACATTTCGCGTTAGACTTGACCAGAAGACGTTGCGAAAGCCAAAGGCGTAGACGCCAGTCAAAATGACGCTGCCTACGATGGCGTGAGTGGTAGAGACTGGAAGTCCGATTTTCGTCGCCATCAGAATCCAGAGAATGGCTCCGGCGAGAACCGCTAAGGCGAAAATTTCGTTGATTTTAATACGCGGAGACAGCATTCCTCTGGTGAAAAGGAGAGTCATCTTGACGGCCCAGGCGGAAGCGAGGATCGCTCCCGCGGCAGTACTCAGGGCGACAAGGATCACGGCCCTCTTGTAACTTGACTCACCGCTTCCGACCAAGGTGGCGATGGACTTTGATATATCGTTGGCGCCGTTGACGAAAGCGAGAGCTGCCGCGCCAGTTATTCCTAGAAGCGTGGTCAAGTCCATGGTCACACAAGTAAGTCGGACAAATTTGTAAAATGTTACAACCCTATGCCAACCGATATCTCTAAAGACGATATCCGGGCTCTCAAGGAGGGCCGGGACGGCGCGATGGCGGAATTGGTCAACTCCCATACTCAGACGCTTTTGGCCGTGAGTTTTGCCATGGGGTTTTCCCAAGCCGACGCCGAGGAACTCGCACAGGAAACCTTCGCCGCCTTCTTAAGCGCGCTTGATCGCTTTGAAGGGCGATCCCAAATTAAGACCTATCTTGTCGGAATCCTTTATAATAAGGCTGCGGATTTCCGCCGAAAAAGCTATCGCGAGGAAAGCCTTGACAAAATTCAAGATGACTTTGAAAAGCGTTTTAACGAGAGCGGCCTGTGGTCTCGCCCTCCCTTGGGCCCCGAGGAAAGCGTCTTGACCGGAGAGATCAAGGAATTGATCGCGCAATGCGCCGAGGGCTTGACCTTAAGCCAAAAAACGGCGTTTTTCCTTCGGGAATCGGAGGGAGAGTCCTCCGAGGATATCTGTAACATTTTGGGCGTTTCCTATACCAATTTACGGGTGCTTCTCTACAGAGCCCGCATCAAGCTGCGGGAGTGCCTGGAAAAGAAATGGGAAAGCGGGAAACATGATTAAACGCCTGATGCCGTCTTGTCGGGAGGTGTCCGAGAAAGTTCTTGTCGGAGAACTTTTCAATGCGCCCTTGCTTCAGCGCGGGCTTTTGCGCCTGCATTTGATGTTATGCGAGCATTGCCGGCGCTTTTCGCGGCAATTAGAGATGATTTCTAAAACGGTAGAAGAAATAGCGCGGCCCCAGCTTGACCCGCGCGTAGTTAAAGCCGCCAAGCGCCGTATTCTGGAACATCTCAAACCGAAATGAAAAAACTTTTTTGGAAAACGTTTATTCGCGCGAGGTTTTTGCTTCATCCCTATCAAGGCGTCAAACTTGGAGAGGCCATTCCAGACTTTACCTTGCGCGACTTAAAAGGGCGGCCTTACACCTTGTCCTCCTATTTTCTTCAGAAATCCGTCGTCTTATGGTTTACCAATCTGTGTTCTACTTGTCAGGAAAGGATCGGTTTTTTGCAGGATATTTATCAATCGAACCGCGAACATCTCGAGGTGTTGGCGATTTCAACCTTGGGCGCGGACCAAAGCGCTCCGGAGCGGGTTTTGAGGGATCATCGTTTTGATTTTCCTTTGCTCTTAGACCCTGCGGACTGGCTGGGAAAAACCTTGGGCTTGGCTCATCCGGGCGGCGCCTGCCCCATGTACAACGTGTTGATCTTGGACAAAAAAGGCGGGGCTACCTTCAAACATCACCTTTCCGCCGTCAGCGACGAAAAATTCCTGGAAGCCGTGAAAGCGTCGGTTTTGTGAACTACTCATTTCGCGGCAAAATTTTCCGCTTGATCCATCCATGGTTTCTGGCGCATTGGGGCGGGAAATTGGCGGTGAAGTCCATGCGCAGGGGTTGAGACTATGGAAAAACTAACCGATTTAGAACTCCCGAGGAAATCCAATCGTGAATCCAGACTTGGATAGCGCCGGGCTTGACCTGGAACTTGCGGGAATTCTCGAGGAAATCGCAGAGATTTCCTAAAGAAGCGCCGCCGCGGAGTATTTTGAGGGCCGTAGATTCCTCAAGCCCAAGAGCCCGAACCTGGACCCATTGATGATCGCGGACAATCAAAAGAGAACGCTCGCTTTTTTTAATTTTGAGGTTTCTCTTTTTGGTTCTCGCCAGCATTCGTTCATTCCACAGACGATCGACATCCCAATCGAGTTCAATAAATCGGACGCTGGGGTCAAAAATAAATCTCGCCTTCGGCCAGGATTTTTCCGGAATTTGGCGCAGCGACTCTAGGTTTAAGGGGGAAAGCCTGTCGCGATAAAGGCACGAGAGAACTTCCCATTCCAATCGGGATAAATCGGCGAGGAAGCTAAACTTTCTATTGAGAGGATGCCGGGATATAAATTTCGGCAAGCGCTCGCCGATAAGGGAAATATTTTTAAAGCGGGAGGGGTGGTCCTTGAGATAATCCGCGATCAGATAGCGAAAATTTTTATCGCCTAAGAACTCTTTAAGCGTTGGGAAGTCAGAACCCAATGATTCGAGTATGCGCAGGAAATAAGCGTCGCAATAAACGCCGAGGCGTTCCCGCGCCGAAACCGCGGAGGTTTCAGCGAGAAAATGAGGCAGAAATTGAACCGATGGATTAGACAAAGCGTTGTTGACGCCTCCAGAGTCGGTTAGAATCTTTTGCAGGCTTTCCTGGAGTTTAGACAAGGGCGGCGCAATCTCGCTTGCCAAGAATTTTCCTCCTTATTTTTTCGGCGCGCGCGGCCTCTTTTTCAAGGACGCCAAACGACGGAATTTTGTCGTCCCACTCAATTAATGTCGGGACATCGCCAAACAGGCGCACGGCCTCGCCGTAGAGTTCCCAGACGGGATCCGACACCGGATGATCGTGGGTGTCAATCAAAAGATTGCCGCAATGAGAATAACCAGCCAGATGCATTTGGATGACACTGTCAGCGGGAATATTTCTCAGGTATTCAACGGGATCAAAGCCGTGGTTTTTCGCGCTGACATAAACATTGTTAATGTCTAAAAGAATGCCGCAGCCGGCTTGGCGAGCGGCCTCGGCTAAAAACTCCCATTCCGGCATCTGGGAATGGCGAAACGCCAGATAGGTGGACGGGTTTTCCAAGGCGAAGGGCCGTCCTAAAATATCTTGAATCTGGGCGGCGCGAGAAGAAATTAAATTCAAGCCTTCCGCCGTATACGGCAAGGGCAATAGATCGTGGAGGTTTTGGCCCTTAACTCCGGTCCAACAAAGATGATCGGTGACATGGGGAGAGTCGATGCGGTCGGCCAGGCGTTTTAAGGCGGTTAAATAATTTTTATCAAGCGGGTCGGCCGAACCGATGTTGAGCGAAACCCCGTGAAGAACGATGGGATAATTTCGCCGCGCTTCTTCCAGAATTTCCAGCGGCCTTCCTCCTTGATCGCCCCGCAGTCCCATATAGTTTTCGGAAATCACCTCAAACCAAGGGACGGCGGGGCGTCGGGACAGGACATGATCGTAATGAACCGAGCGCAGGCCGACTCCGACGCCGCAAACGATTTTTTTATCGCGGAATGCCTGGGCTTTGGTTTTGATCCTATCCTGATTCATTAGGTCTATTGTCCGCTCATCTTTTTCATCGGCATGCTCATTTTTTTGACGGGTTTAAGCGAGCCGCCTTCTATGTTCTCGCAGGATTTCGCGGGCATGGCGAGCCACCCCTGCCCCTTGCAGCTGTTTTTGCCGGCGCACATATGTCCCTTGCCCATGCAGCTTGCGTGCCCCTTGCATTTGTTGACGCCGTAGCAGTGAACCAGCTTCGGCGCTTTTTTTGCCGCCGCCGGAACCGCCATCAACGCCGCTCCCATCAGCCCCGCGACCGCGGCGCTTAACAACGCTTTGTTCTTTTTCTTGTCCATTGATCCTCCTTTATTTTTTATTTTAGGATTTTAAGCTAAGCCCAAGACGTCCAGCTTAAGATAAGTCTGTTCTGATTCTCAAATGTTACAGTTTCCGCGTTAATTGTCGGTTTCTCTGAGATATTCATCACAAAATTTTGATTCCAGCGATGAATCCGTAGGCCATGTTTTGGAGGCGGTCGTAAGAGTATTGCGATGGGCAAACGGCGAATTGAAGGCTTCCCCGCCGTTGAATCTTTTCTATCGCCTCGGACCAAGAAGGAAACATTTCGCCGGCGGAGTCGCCGATCAGCGGAAGGATCTGGAGCCCGATAGCCACGCCGAAAGCCGTTTTCTCGCTTTCAAAATCCCATGCCTCAAAAGGCGTCGCGGTCAAGAGGGGCTGGCAATTTTTACCCAAACAGCGATCAAGTTCCCAGATTGTTTTTGAAACTCCGGACAGCCAATGGCCATGATTGAAATCCTGCATGCCAATCGTTGAGAATGAAAAATCCTTTAAATCCATTTCGCTTTTCCATTCGGCATGGGCCTGATAGGCCACAAAGAAAAGCGCCGCCGCGAAAAATAAAAATATCTTTGCGTTTCGCGGCATGTCTCTATGGTTCTGCCGCTCCTCAATGCATTGGGCACACGCCGGAACATTTAAGAGCCATCCAGAGGCCGGCTCCGGCGGCAAGAGCAACGATAGCGATAATGATTTTTTTCCCCATAATTAATCTCCTTAAGGTTTAAACAGATGCCCCAGACAGCAAAGAGCGGCGAGCGCCGCCGAGGCCACGATCAAAATCCAATCTTTCATACTCAAACGGGTTTTTCCGAGCCTCCGCACCCGCAGGAACAGTTCTTGTCGCACAGGCAGGATTCCTGTTCGCATCGGCAACAGGGGCAAACGGCCTTCTCGGTTTTTTCTTCCGGCGTTTCTTTAGTCATGGATTTTCACCTCTCGCTATAGTATAAACCCTCTACCATGGTATCGAGTCAAGAGGGGAGTTGCGATCGCTCGCGTCTTTGCGAGAAAAGCTCGGGCAGGCGAGAGTAGAGAGCTTGAAGCCTCAAGGCCTCCCTTCGCGGCCTGGCGGGAGAACCGAATAAAACGGAGCCTTTTTCGACGTCGCCCATGATTCCGCTTTGCGCCATAATGATCGCATCTTCCCCGATTTTAAGATGCCCCGCCACGCCGGCTTGCCCCGCCAGAATGACGCGGTCGCCGATGCGAACGGAGCCGGAAATTCCAACCTGGCTGACGATAATGCAATTCCTGCCCACCCGCGTGTTGTGGGCAATCTGGACCAGATTGTCTATTTTCGTTCCCGCTCCGATGATCGTTGAGCCGATGGTCGCTCTGTCAATCGTCGTGTTGGCCCCGATCTCGACGTCCTCCTCTATGACCACGTTGCCAATCTGGGGAATTTTCCTATGGCGGCCTGTTTTTTTATCGGTTGAAAATCCGAAGCCGTCCGCTCCGATCACGGCGCCGGGGTGGATAATCGTTCCGTCTCCAATGACGCAGTTCTCTCGGATCACGACATGGGGATAGATTCGGCAATGGCGGCCAATGTTTGCATGGGAGCCAACGTAACATTGAGGAAATATCGTGGAATATTCGCCGATGCTTGCTCCGCGCTCAACCATTGAAAACGCGCCAACCGAAACATGAGGATCAATGCGAGCCTCGGGATGGATAATCGCCCGTTCATCGATCAAAGCCGGAGACTGGGGAATTCTGGATTCAATTTCCAAAAGAATTTTGGCGAAGGCGTATTGAGGGTCCTCAACGTAAATCCGGCACGGGGCCAAGCGGGATGGATAAGGGCCTTTTGACGGGAGGAGAAGACAGGCCGCCTTTGAATCAGCGGCCGCCCGAAGATACTTGGGGTTTCCCAAGAAGGAAATATCCTCTGGTCCGGCATCATCCAGCGTGCCCAAACCCTTGATGATCAGGGAGGGGTCTCCTTCTAAACGTCCGCCCACCAATTGAGCGATCTCCGCCGTCGTTCGATTGATCTTAAACGAATTTCTATTCATTGGCGGGTAGGAGCCTCCTTGGCCGCGATAAAACGCCTGACCTCTGAAAATACGATAGCGGGGCCATCCTTATGGATTCTGGCTTGCGCTTCGTGGGCTCCGCCATTAAAATTCTCCCAATCATGCCACCATAAGCCCAGGGATTCACGGCAGGGCTTCCATTCCCCGCCGTCTATCGAAATTTCAACTGAAATGGCTTGCGGAATGGTTCCAATTTGGAAGGCGTAGCGCGGACCGGAAATTATTTCTCCTTCCTTTGGATATGCGATTCGGACTTCTTGCCTTTCCGATTTAAGAGCATCCGCGCCATCTTGAGATTTGGAGTTCCTGTGCCGAGGCTTCAAGGATGCCTCCCGATCATCTGTTGTCTCTGAGTTCCTATTTTTGATCGCTTTTGAAAAGATCGCCATTTTGATTTTTCCTCCTGCATTTTTATTTTTTAATTATTCATTTCGCGATTAGACTTATCTGTCATCCTCAACAGCAACAGCCTCTCAACAACATCGCCAAGCCGATCGCC
>JAJYOT010000091.1 GCA_021796015.1 bacterium | reverse complement strand
TTGCTTATCGCGGAAAAATTAAGCCAACGAATCACTGGCGCCCAACCCCTATCTTCACAATTTTTAAATTCTCCGCAAATTTTTGGCTCGAATTTATCTGGTAACCCTCTGCTAAGTTTAAAAATCAATAAAATATCTCTTAAATATTAAATTAATTAGTAAATATAAACATTTTTAGTAAAGATATAATTCTATTTCTTGATTTTTTCAAGAGGCGGCGGTATGGCTTATATGTAACATAATATTTATTATCAATAATTGTGAATCGGTGGGGTTGGCCTGAGGGTTTTGGCTGTTTTTAGGGTTCTAGGGGTTGGGCGCCAGTGATTCGTTGGCTTAATTTTTCCGCGATAAGCAAGGCTTTGAGTCTGCCGCTGGGGCTTAATTCGTATTTGCGCCCCCTGCGGGAGCCGGAAACGAGAATGTCTCCGTTTTTTGCGGCATTCTGAAGGATTCGGTCAATTCTGGCGATAGGGTATCCTGATTTTCGCAGCCAGCGGGCCAATTCGAGGGCGCTGGGTCTTGGGTGGTTGGCCATATCTTTGCTTGCCGCCATTAGGATAAGGCAGGCCTCGGCCGCTTGGCCGAGGTTCTCGAGTTTGCTCCTTAATAATAGGTCGTTTCGTGATTTTTCCGCTATTTTTTCCCATTGAATCCCTATTGGATTATTGCCATTGCTGTTATTCTTGTTGCCCGGACTGCCGAATTCGGTTTTTGTTTGTGGCGGCGCTGTTGATGAGAGATTGTTTTCTGGACCTAGAAAGCTCTGGAGTTGTTCTTTGATGAATTCTTCGCTTCCCAATGCTTCGAATTCAAAGCCATTGGGAAAGCGAAGACGCAGTTTTTTTGTGGAATTATCCCCGATAGTTGACATAAATGCTGACATATAATACAAAATAAGGCTTTTTATGGCAATTTTATGTCACTAATATGCCTATGGACTTGTGGATAAGTCTGTGGAAAACCAATTTGCGGAGTGGTTTAAGGCTTAAAACCGCCCGGAGGCGCTTAAGGATATGAGAGTTGCGATATTTCCGGCAGGGGCGGAAGTGTTGGGATATCCCGCGACTGCGGCAGGGCCAGCTAGAAAGACGGCTCCGGTGAGTGAAAGAGTGAGGTTACTTCTAAAACTGCGCCTAAAAGTGATATCCCATTCATCTCCCAGGTTTCTTGATCCGCTGGCGACTTGATCGGCTCGGTAGAGAAAATAGTCCAGATCAAGGGCTACGTTGTCATAGGCTGGAGGGGTATAACCCCCGCTGACGACGTCAATTCCTGTGGCTCCTTGGGGTAGTCCGCTGGCGGTGGGAGCGGTTCCCAGCGCGGCATAAGGAGTGGCGGCAAAAAAAGCTCCGAACCCGTCTCTTTGAAGCCCGTCAAATTGATGCCCATGCGCGGGGAAAAACGCGGTGTCGGTGCCCGTTTCTCCCGGAGTCGCTCCGCTACCATGGGCTAAGGCTAGATGCGCGATTCCTTCCCCCACTTTATAAAGGGGTTGTTTCCACTTGGCTCTGACCACCGCCGCGTTTCCATTATAAGTGATGGAATTGGGCGCCCCATTAGCTCCGTTGGTGGTCGCTTGTCCCTTTTCCATGGCGGCTTCGCCGTCAAAAACAAGAGAACCGTAATTGATCTGATAGCGGAGGCTGGTAAAGCTTCTTGTAGCAGAGGTCAAAGTGTCACCTAGTCCGGGATCAATTTCCGGGCCATTTCCGTTTTCGATGAGTTCGTTGAGTTCCCACATTCCGTCTGTGGGAATCGCGAACGTAAACCCGGCCAGGTTGAGACCGTCCGGGGCTAAAAAGCTCGAAGCTGGGGCGGCATAGCTGTCATTATAAATAGAATGGCTGGTATTGAAATAGAATCCCTCAAGCGAGGTTTGCCAAAAGGGAAGATTTCCTTTGACCGTGGCTCCGGTAAATCCGGCGCCGTCATCATCTAAGAGAAGCCCGCTTCCCAAGACGAAATTTTGCCTTCCAACGGTCGCCTCTATGGATTTCCCCAAAATATGGTGAATGCGGATATAGGCATTTTCCATAAAAGGAGTTAAGGCGGTATTGGGGTAATTCGACGCGATTTGACCAAAAGGAGATCCCTTTAAAGCGACGGTCGATCCCGAAACCCCAAGAGCGTGGAATTTAACGCCAATATCCATGGTTGTTCCATTCCAAGAATCGGGCAAATCGATGTTGCGAACCGCGATTCCGAGGGTAGCGTCATTGGCGATATAATCTTGATTGTCTTTTTGAGAAGGATCATAATTGAGATTTGAATAGGAGAGGGCGCTAACGTTATACCCAGCGGATAAGTCGAGGTTGGTCGCGTTGGCCTTGAAAGGCTGCAATAGCGAAAAAACCGCCAAGACAGACAAGAAAAGTTTCCCTTTTTGTGGAGTTCGTTTTTTAGAAAGGAAAGCCGTAGAGAAACTTTTTTGCATGGCCTAGGATTGAAGTCGAAAAAATGAGGCGATCAAGTTTTTCGTGGGCGCTTTTGATGTTTTTGAGGGGATTGGAAACGGGCTTTGACCGCCGTTCCAGCCGTTTTTTTAGAATTTGATTTCCCCCCCTTGGGCGAAATTTTATCTTGGGCCCAAGCGGCAAAATAGGTGTTTGGATATTCCAAAGCTATCTTCTGATAGGCGACTTTTGCGTCTTCCATTTTCCCTTGGGCTTCATAACAACGGGCTAAAACGGAGTGAACCTGGGGCGCCAGGAAATGATCCGGATACAGGTTGAGGAATTTCTGGGCTTCAATTTCGGCTTTGTCGCATAATTTCGCGGCCTCATAGGTTAAAGCCAAATCGTTAAGAGCGAAAGGGGTCAGGGCTTGGGAATTGGTCGCTTCTAATTGCTGGTAATAGGATTCGGCTGTCGTATAATCATGGGTGGAATAAGAGACATCCCCTGCAAATAAAAGCCCATAGCCGGTCGCAGGGGTGTTGAGATATTGAGATTCAAGGGATTTGATTTCAGAAAAGGCCTTGTTTTTATGTCCGGCGGCATACAAGCCTTCCGCTAAACCCAGTTTTTCCCACGCCTTATTTTGATGGACCTTGAAATTGTGATACGCCGTCCAGCCTATTAGGCAGGCGACAAGGACAGATCCGGCGATAATTCCAGAAATTCTTTTATTGGCTTTGATCCAAAGAATCGTTTTGGCGACGCTGCCTTCCAATTCGTTGTTTCTGACCTGTTGCCGAGCCCAATGACTTCCCATTTGGTTTTCTCCCCTTCAAAAGATAACAAAAAATACACCCCTAAAACTGCCCCGAGAGGGAATCTTCTTCCCCCGTCGCTTCTCTCCTCCTCCAGAACCCGGCGGTTGCGCTGTCGCGGGACAGTGTCTCGCTTTTCGTCCCCCGGACGCGCGCAACTCGCCTTCGATTCCCGTTTAAAAAACTGCCCCGAGAGGGAATCGAACCCCCATCCTCTCCTTAGGACGGAGTAGCTCTATCCATTGAGCTATCGGGGCTTTTTGCTTATATTATAAACGCTTTTT
>JAJYOT010000046.1 GCA_021796015.1 bacterium | reverse complement strand
GGGATATTTTTTGCGGGTTCAGGCCAAAGCATCACCGATAGAGCCCCCTGGGAATACCAAAAACTCGCGGTTCATCTTCTCAAAGACGGGGTTTATAGTTATGACGGAAAAACTCCTTCGGCGTTTCGCCTGCCTCTTTATCCATTCTTTTTAGACGCCATCTATCGGACTACGGGAGATGCGAGTTATAAAGCCACTGCACAGATATTTCTAGTTCAAATTTTAATTAATTGTCTATCTGTTTTTTTCTTGTATCAAATTGCGCTTTCTTTTTTTTCGTCTTCTACCGCTTTTTGGGCGTCTCTTTTGTTTGCCTTAAACCCAACCCAGATTGGACTGATATTTACAGTGGGGCCTGAAACCCTCCAGACTCTTCAATGCGTGCTGATTGCCTGGGCCGCTCTTTGGACTTTAAAGGGTCCAACTTCTATAGGGCGCTGGTCGATTTTAGGGCTTGCGATCGGGTTGAGCCTTTTGGCCAAGTCTACCTTTCTTGTCTTGCCGATTTTTCTTGTTTTATTTTTTCATTTCATTTTAAAAATTCGCGTCCCCTATAAAGGGATGCTAGTGTTATTTTTGTGCTCTTATCTTCCGCTCCTGCCTTGGATTATTAGAAATGAACGCCAGTTGGGGCGCGTCGTCGTCTTTGAAGATGGTATGGGCTGGCATGCCCTTTATCAAGGAACTAACGGGGTTCGCGGCGTTCCCGACCTGGATTTGCCAGAACCTCTTAAAACCTATTTTTTCACGAAGGACCCGCGCATTGGTCCCGTGTCTAAAGAGATGGCCATTGAGCAGATCAATGGGCATCCATGGCGTTATGCGAAGTTTTGTATTGAGCGTTTTAATTATATTTGGTTTCACGGCGATTGGGCGGAACACGCTTTGCGTTTAAAAGACAGTTTTTATGATTATGTTTCTCATGGCGCTTGGTTTGCCGCCATTGGAAGAGCCTTCGCTAAAATTTTAGAACTTGTTTTTATGGCGGCGGCTTTATGGGGAATTTACGCCGGCTGGATATTTCCGGAAGCGGAGATTCTCTTTGCCATCGTTTTCTACATGAATATTCACCTCTTGACCCAAGGCGAACCCCGCTATACCGCTCCAGTCATTCCCTGCTTATGCATTCTAGCGTCATTGGGATTTAAAGATATCTTTTCGCGAATTAAAAAAACATCATGAAACAGATTCCGGTTTATCGCTACGAAGGAAGCGCTCCGCAGCTTCATTCTTATCTTGTCTGTATTTTTGTTTATAACGAGGGGACAAAACTTGCCGCGCAACTCTCGCGCTTTCCCGCGCCCGAAAAAAGGAATTTTGACGTCTTTATCGGCGATGACGGCTCTTCCGACGGTTCGACCCCTTCTGATTTAACCACGCGGTTTTCCTTGCGCGGAATTATTCGGCTTCAAAAAAACGAGGGCCTTAGCGCTAACATCAAGGCGGGGTTGGATTGGGCGCTCAAACAAAATTATAAAGGCCTGATCATGATTAACGGCAATGACCGCGACGATCCCGAAGCGATTGCCCGATTCATCGAAAAACTGGAAGAAGGTTTCGATTATGTCCAAGGTTCCAGATTTTTACCGGGTGGCCGCCATCAAAATACCCCCTCTTATCGTTATTGGGCCATTCGCTTAGTCCACGCGCCGATTTTTTCGTTAGCTTCTCTTAAGTGGATGACCGACACGACCAATGGCTACCGCGCCTTCTCCACTTCTTTCCTGAAATCTTTGGGCGATCTTATTTTTCAAGAACGTTTCCAGAAATATGAAATTGAACAGTACCTGGCTTGGAAGGCGATTCGGATGGGTAAAAAAGTATGCGAGATTCCCGTTTCGAGGCGCTACCCGGAAAATCTCAAGGGCTCTCATTTCACGAAAATATCTCCCGGAATTGGCTGGTATCAGATGCTTAAGCCTCTTTTATGCCTTCTTTTCAGGCTCTATCCGTAGAAATGTCAAAAATAAGGCGCGCCACCCTTTGGATTTTAAATATTCTTCGTTTATCGCTGACTCGAATTTTTTTGGATCCAAAGCCCCCAGAACTCCCCATCAATGCTAACGATATTGGGCGCATTTTAATCGTCGGCTATTCGGCCATTGGGGATGCCATTTTTCTTCTTCCGATGCTTTCTTCTCTTAGAAAAGGGTTTCCAAAGGCGCATATCGTTTTTATGGCCAACGATTATCCAACCGCTAAGGAATTAATTCCAAGCGCTGAAATAACCGATGAAATATGGATTGAGGAAATCCCCCATACGCGTAAGGAATCTCAAAGACTCAACGCGAGGATTCGCTCCGGTAATTTTAATGCCGTGATCGTCGTGCCTTCCGCTCCGGTGCGCTTTCTTGATTCTCTTTTGTCTATCCCTATTCGAATTGGACATTGTCGGAAAATTTTCCCCATCCCAAACCTCAAGAATTTCGTTTTTCACCTGCGCAGAAGATTTTTGGGACAAGATTTTGAGCGTTTCTTATCGCTTAATTTCAGGATTTGGATTGATGAATCCTCTCCTGAACACGCTATTTTAAGAGGGCTCAAGATTCTCTCTCCGCTGGGAATTTCGGGGTCTTCGGAAATGACAGTTAGGCTTGAGAGTTTCGCCCACAATTTTCCGCAGGGAAAAAAATATCCTTCCGGGAGAATTGGGATTCACATTGGATCAGAAAAAAGCCAGTATAACAAAATATGGCCGGCTAAAAATTGGGCGATTCTTTCGCGGATGCTTTATCAAAAATATGGGGTTAATATTTGCCTTTTGGGCGGTCCGGATGAAAAACCGGAATCCTTAATTTTCGCTGATGCGGCGGATTTCCCATATGAAGACCTGATTGCCAAGCGAACATTGGCTGAAACTTTTTCCGAAATCTATCGTTGTGATTTATTTTTGGCGTCCGACACTGGATTATCCAAAGCGGCCATGGCCATGAAAATTCCAACGGTGACGCTTTATGGACCGACGTCTCCAAGAGAGCTTGGAATATTTTGGCAGCCGGAAAAGCATCTGGAGATTAAGCTTCACTTGCCTTGCATGCCTTGCGTGATGGGCGGTATTCGCAAGGAAGGCTTTGGAACGCTCAATTATATGAACTGCGGCGATCACCCTTGCATGGGGCGTTTGTCTCCCGATGAGATTTTTTCAACCATTTCCGCCCATTATGATCGGCAATTAGAGGCTAAAAAATGCTGAAAAATGAGGGGGCTACCCCTTCTTCCCTTGGAAAAAAAATATTGCGCGGAGTCCTGAGCAATCTTGTCGGCCAAGGCGCGGTATTTATTCTGTCGTTTCTATTGACGCCTTGGTTGGTTGGAAAGCTCGGCGCTGGCGGATATGGTTTTTATACTTTAATCTGGAGCCTTTTAAGCTATGCCCTGATCTTTAATTTCGGCAGCTTCTATGCCGCTCAACACTTCACTTCTAAATGGCAGGAAATCAGCGCGCGCCGCGGGGATTTGGCGTTTTTTTTGCGAAAAACATTTCTTTACGTTTTGGGCTCGGGAACGGCGGTGGCAATTCTTGTCTTTAACGCGCGAGACATTATCGCCCGGCATTTTTTGCACGGCCCTTTTTCCGCTTCCGGATCCACGGTTTTTGCCCTTGTCTCTCTTTCGATTCCTTTTTATTTTATGGCGCAATTTTTCTTTAACCTTCTTTGGGGGCTTAAGCGCTTCTCGATTGCCAACGCCTTTCTCGCTTTTCAGGCCATCTTGATCACTGGCGGGGCATCGCTTTTAGTCTATTTTGGCTTTCAGATGAAGGCAATTGCGATTCTATTTATTTTCTCCCAATTACTTCTTAGCTTAGCCGGTTTGTTTTTGGTCTATCCGCTTTTTTTGCGCCCGTCTTTGAGCGCTTTAGCCAAAGACAGAAAAGATTATCTTTCTTTTGCCGTTAAAAGCGCCCTGCCTTTAATTTTTGTGACCTTGGTGTCACAGGGAGACCGCGCGGCCGTGGGTTTTTGTCTAAGTTTAACGCAATTAGGATATTATTCTCTTTCGGCCAGTCTTGCGCAAAAATTCAATTCCATCTCCGCTTCGGTCGCCGCCGTCTCTTTTCCGATTTTGTCTGAACTCGTTGGAAAAGGCGAGGAAGAGCGCCTAAGAAGAATTTATTTAAAAGCCTCGGAGCTTTCTTTTTTCGCGCTTTTTCCGTTATCAATTTTTTCTTTTATCCTGATCCCACAATTCATGAGTTTGTGGCTGGGAGTTAATTTTAGCCAGGCCTGCACCTGGCCTTTTCGGATGCTGGTTATCGCCAATTTGCTTAATCTATCGATTTATATGCCAAACCAAATCGCCTCGGCGCGGGGAAATCCTCATTGGGTCAGCTATGCTTGGATTTTAAAGTTCGCGTTTCTTTTTCCCTTGTGGTTTGTCTTAATTCCCCGTTGGGGAATTCTGGGAGCGGCGGCTGGAATGTTGATCGCTGAAGTATTAGTCGCCGGGCCATTTTTAATTCGGATTAACGCCCTGACTCTCAAATTGGGATTTTTTGAGTTTCTCTCAAGCTCGATTCTTCGCCCGGCGATTTCCTCTTTAGCCTTGGGCGTTTTTGGATTTTTTTTCCACGCGCTGATTGGGAGTTGGATGGGCTTAATCCGAATTAAAAATGGCCCGGCGATTTCCTCTTTAGCCTTGGGCGTTTTTGGATTTTTTTTCCACGCGCTGATTGGGAGTTGGATGGGCTTAATCGGATTTAGCCTTTTAGGGCTTCTCGTTTATCTCGG
This sequence comes from bacterium, assembly GCA_021796015.1. The sequence continues at coordinate 10,006 of JAJYOT010000046.1, read as the reverse complement.
GGTTTCTTATCTTCTCATCGACGCGGACGCTAAAACTCTTCTCATCCAAGAAATAGCGCTTAAAATACGCTAAAATCAGATATTCGCCCACGTAGCTCAGGGGCAGAGCAACCGCCTTGTAAACGCGCCAAAAGATTTTGACGGAGTTTGATATTTTTTGTTTGTCGTCGAGAAACGCGCAATTTCGTTTTGTTGGCTTTTGCTCATTTTTGGCGCCAAATGATGGCCAGTTGGCACCAGGAATGGCACCACTTTTTGCCGCCATTTTTTTGCCGCTTAAGTCCACGTTGGATGATTCGGGTTATTGATAATATGATGTTTGTCTAACATAATGTCTGTATGACTTCATTTTGGGATCGCGTAAAGCCTCATTGGAAGATGTTGTCAAAACAGCGGCCTCAACCGTCTCCTTCGGTAAAATTGAACATGACTGGACGCATTTTACTGAAACCACTACTTTCAATTTAATGCTATTATTGAAAGTATGAAATTCAGAAGAGAGATGGGCTCGGTTCTGGAAAGCTCTTTGCGGGCTAAGCGATCAGTTCTTCTTTTCGGGCCGCGCCAGACGGGAAAGACAACGCTCATCAAGGAAGTTTGCTCTCAATTTCCGGTTTGCCTTGAATATCCCCTACAACTTCCCTCCGTGCGCACGAAAATCGAAAGCGATCCCGAAGTCATTAAGCGCGAGGTTGAGGCCGCCGCGAGTTCCAGACCGGCGATTGTCTTTATCGATGAAATTCAAAAAATTCCGACGCTCATGGATTTGCTGCAATACCTTTTGGATGAGAGAAAAATTGTCCTCATCGCCACCGGCTCCTCGGCCAGGAAAATGCGCCGGGCGCACACGAATTGGCTGCCCGGCCGGGTGCGGCTTGAATACCTGCATCCCTTGACTTGGGCGGAGAGCGGCCTTTTGCGGGAGAAAGACCATGACGCGGCTCTTTTTGAGGAGATTCTCCTTTACGGAAGTCTTCCCGGAATCCTGGCTCAGAATCGCGCCCAGCGCGCCGAGGATTTGCGCTCATACGCCGCCCTCTATCTTGAAGAGGAAATCCGCAAAGAAGCCGTGGTGCGGAGGCTTCCGCCTTTTTCCCGTTTCCTGGAGCTGGCGGCTCTTGAATCCGGGAGCAGCCCCAACTTAAGCAAGCTGGCCCAGGACGTCGGGGTGAGCCACACGACCATACGCGAGTATTACCAGATTTTGGAGGACAGCCTCATCGTTCACCGGCTTGGGTCCTGGGGCCAGTCCCGCGCGGGGGTTTTGCACAAGGCCAAATACTATTTTTTTGATTTGGGAGTGAGAAATGCCGCCGCGGGCATCGGACACGACAAGGGTCTTCTGACCCTGCAAAAGGGCGAACTCTTCGAGCACCATGTGATTCTTGAGGCTCTGGCCCATCGCGGAGAAGCGAGGCTGTTTTATTGGCGCGATAAAAAAGGTCGGGAAGTGGACCTTGTCATTGAGGAGAATGGCGGGGTCACGGCCGTTGAAATCAAGGCCACATCGAGGCCCGGAGATTCCGATTTTGCCGGTCTTGCGGCTTTTCGCAAAGAGGAAAAATGCGACCGCGCGTTTTTGGTCTGCCAAGTGGATCGCCCGCAACGCTTTGAACATGGGACGGCGATTCCATGGCGGCAGTTGGCCTCCGTTTGGCGGTGAATCTGGATCGCTTTCGCGCTCGTTTATTCATATTTTTGCCTGTCGCTTTTTTGCCTCTGGGTACATCCGTAAGGAGGCCGTGGCGCGGAGGCTTCCGCCTTTTTCCCGTTTCCTGGAGCTGGAAGAAATGCCCCCCGCTATTTTGATATAATGATATTTCAAAGTCATACTTTTAAAATGTCTGGTATAAAGAGAGTTGCAGAGAATACGATTAGAGGCCTGCTGAAGCGTTTTCCGTGCGTGGCGGTCGTCGGAGCCCGCCAAACCGGGAAGACGACTCTCATCAGGAATCTTCTGCCGAACGCCCCCTTTTACGACATGGAGCGCCAGGCCGATTTTAAGCGCGCCCAGGACGATCCGGATTTTTTCCTTTCCTCGATTCAGACTCCCGCTGTCATCGATGAGGCGCAAAAACTTCCCGAACTCTTCAACGCCTTGCGCGTCGCCATTGACCAAGACCGGAGGCCCGGACGCTTTCTCATCAGCGGTTCGAGCTCGCCGGATTTGCTCAAGGGGATCACGGAGAGCCTCGCGGGGCGCGTCGCCCTCTTTGAACTCGGCGGATTCTCGACCGAGGAAATGTGGGGGTTAAAACCCTCTCCGTTCTATGAAATGATCGGCAAAAAGCGCTTTGGAGATCTGCTTGGCCTGCGCCCTCGGGTGGATTTAAAGCGCGTTTTAGAGGCTTGCGTATCGGGAACATATCCCGAGCCGTTTTTGAAAAGGCGCGACCCTGAATACGTCCGCCTGTGGATGGAAAATTACTTCGACGCCTACGTCAAGCGCGACATTCGCGATATTTTTCCCGGCCTCAACATCACCCTCTATCGCACCTTCCTTCAGATGCTGGCTTCGGCCTCGGGAGAGACCTTCAACGCGTCCTCTTTCGCGCGCTCCTTGGACGTCTCCCAGCCCACGGTCAAATCCTACTGGCGCATCGCGGAGGGAACTTTTCTCTGGCGCGGTCTGCCGAGCTACGCGAAAAACGCCGCGAAACGAGTCTCTCATATGCCGCGCGGTTATTGGCGGGACTCGGGCCTTCTCAATCATCTCTTGCGCGTGCGAACGCCGGAGGATTTGAAAGCTCACCCCCAGGTCGGACGCATTTGGGAAGGCTTCGTCATCGAGGAACTCCTCAAGGGGTTTAGAAATAGAATGATTTCCTGCGACGCGTTCTATTACCAGACCCACAACCAAGCCGAGATTGACCTCATCCTGGAGGGCGACTTCGGGCTTCTGCCCGTTGAAATCAAATGGGGCTTTAAAACCGATCCGCGAAAACTCCTCTCCCTGCGCCGTTTTGTCGAGGAACGCAAGGCCCCCGTTGGGCTTTGCGTCAACAACGCCTTGCGCGTCGAATGGCTGGCGCCCAAGATTCTCCAGATTCCAGCGGCGTATTTGTAACCGCGCCAGAAGATTTTGACGGGGTTTGATATTTTTACAAGTCGGTCAAATTTTTGTTGAATATCTTTTATGGCGCATCCCGAAGATCTTGTAACGACCCGCGAGGCCTGTAAGCTCCTCCAGATCACCAGGCCTACCTTATATAGCTGGATTGAGCGAGGGAAGATCAAACCTTGGGGACGGCTCGGAGGCCAAGAGGCCTGGTTCTTCTTGAAAGGCGAGGTCATGAAGGTAAAGGCAATGGACATAAAATATGAACGGGTTCGCGTGAGGAGTCTGAATTCCAAGATTCTTACTCTTCTCGAAAAAGCATTAACCAAGGCGATTTCTAACAAATAGAATCGAACGGAAATTCAAACCATGTTGGAAGAATTCGAGAAGCAGTTCCAGCAACAGCTGGACGCAACTAAGAAGGAAACTCGTGAGCAAGCCGGCTCTCTTCTTGCGCTTATCCCTACCCGCTCTGAGTGGGATAGATTTATTGGAGCTACTCGTCAGTCCTGGGAAGATTGGCGGGCACATCCGGATTCCTTTCCCGCTTGCTTGATGGTTCTCTATGGGGGTTTGGCCTTTTTTGAATATGAGGACGCAAGCTTTTGGCCGAAGTTTGCTGAAGCTGTGGGCTGCCCTCAGAAGACGATTCCATTAGGACCCTACAATAAGCTCAACAAGGCCTACTGCTCCGCAATCCGACGCTGGGGCATGAAATTGATCGGCACAGAAGATCGGCTATCTTACGTCGGATCTGCGGTCCACCATATCGGCATCCCGCTTTCTCTGTGGGATGGATTCCTGGATATCTGTGAGTGGGCAGCGGTCCGCGACGAATGGAAGGGACTGCCACAGAGTGATTGGGAATCGACCATTACCAGGTTATCTGGAAGCCGCCGAAGGCTTCGCAGTTTCCTGCTAAACAATAGAGAAGCTACGATCGGGATAATTTCTGAGATGCTCGATGCCCGACGGTGCCTCTCATCCGACGCCAACTTAACTATTGACCAACTCAAACACGCCTGTCTTCTTCGCGCGGAATATTTCGACGAAGTTCCCGAGACTGCCGAATTCCTGAAGCCCGAGGACCCCGAATCTCTATTTAAGGATCGGCCACGATTGGTTTGGAATGATCAAACCAGCGGCGTCGTTATACACCTGCCGGGGCTCGAACGGGACAAGCTGCCGGCAACATGGCAGATCGGGAACCGTGAATACGCTGCCACTGCGACCCCTAATGAAGTGCGTCTCGATTCCCAGGCATTTTCCGAGGGAATCTCGATGAAGCTACAAGCTGGTGATGAGGTTCAGGCTCTGCGGCTTGCTGGGGCTCGCCCATGGGGCTTATTCGATATGGAACGCGGTGGCTACTTCGTCAATCCAACTCGAGAACAGCTTCCGCTCCGAAGCTATTTATTAGTCGCTCCCCAGAAGGTCGAGATAAAGAGAGACGGCTTTGAAGAATCCGATTGCCCTGCCAATGATCCCTACGAGTTAGCAGATCGCTCTCAGTGTTTTGTCACGCGCCTTTGGCCTAAGGATCGATTCGCGTCACTTACAGTGCTCCACAATGGACGACCTACGACCTTGAGATTCAGAACTCGGAAGAGGATCGAGGCTAGGCTATTTGTCGGAACCAGCTGGCACGCGGCTCGTTTTCGGCGTGAAGGCGATGTGCTCAATATTGAACGTCTTCCCATCGTATGCGTACTTGTTCCACTTGGTTATTTCCCGACTAATGAGAAAACCGTGGAAGCTGACTTCAATGTTGTCATTGACGGTCGTCGAGCTGGTGGCTCTTGGGAATCGCGCGGCGAAGCTTTAGAGGATTACGAGCTGTTCTATTGGAAATGGTCGAAGACACCGTTCCTGGACAAGGTGAAGTCCGGCAAAGCCACCAGTCTTCAACAACTCAAAGATTTCTACCGTCCACCTGATCTACATGGTCGGCGCACCCTCTTGATTGATGCCCCTCGACTAGGTATTCGTTTCTCATACGATTTGTGCTTCGAACATTCTCGGATTGAAATTGAGCACTGCTGGTCTAACCTGCCAGGCAAGTATCTTCTCTGGTTCTTACTTGCCCAGTCGAGAAATGGACTCAAATGGGATGAATTGGCTCTAGCCGGCTTTGTCATCGCCCGTGACACCAAAGCCTCGTATTTTTTATTAAAGAAGTACGCTGACGCCAGACTGATTGTTCAACGCGGACGATTTTGGACAATCGCGGAATCCCGCGCTAGTCTCACACCCCAAGATGGATCATTAACGATGAAATATTGTGGAGATCCTTCGATCCTTTGGGGCCTTTATAGAAAGATGTACCACTTCATGAAGGATAAACTACCGGTGATGTCAGTTATGGATCAGCGCGGTGAACTCCCGCACATCGAGATTAAATGGCCGCAGGAAGCGAAAGGAGAGCTTTCGCGATTCCTTTCAGCGAAAACCGTACGGCTGGTACGTGATATATGGACTCCCTGACCTCCCGTTTTCGTCGGGAAGTATTTCTTCCCTACCTCGACCTACTAAAATCACGATATCGATTTCATTCAGCGTTCAATCATGCGAGGCGGACATGGGAAGAGAAGTTACAGGTCGAAGTTCTCATTCGCGGACCTTATCTAGAGCGATCCCAAACGTATGCTGCGGGCGGTGCTTTGGCGACGCTGGCGCTTCACGAAAAGACAGTGCAGACAATAGAGCGCCGCCTTTCCGGCCATGGGCTTTACCAACATCAGACGGAAGCTCTAAAAGCTGTCCTCGGCGGCGGCAACGTTGTCGTAGCTACTGGGACCAGTAGCGGCAAGACCCTCTGCTATCAGGTCCCCATCTTGGATGACCTGGTTCGCGATAGCTCGCCTGGTTTACGTGCAATCATAATCTACCCGTTGAACGCACTGGTTAACGATCAACTCGGCGAGTGGGAAGAACAGCTCCGCAGTCACCCCAACATCCTATTTGCGCGCTTCTCTGGACAAACGCCTGATTCACAAGAGGACTATGAGCACCGATTAGAGGATGCTCTTCGTCGAAAGCTGGAAACCGAGAAGCATGGCCAGCAAGAACTACAGAGAGAAGTTTCACGACAGCTCAGGGAAAGATTGCGGCGGGACCGCGAAGATGTTCCCAACCGGCTAAATCACCGAGACGCGATTAGGCGAACACCTCCGCATATTCTTATAACGAACTTTTCGATGCTTGAATATCTCCTTGAACGACCAGTCGATGCATCAATCTTTGAGAATGCTCGATTGAAATTCATAGTCCTTGACGAAGTCCATGCTTATCGTGGAGTCCAAGCAACGGAGATCGGCTTCCTACTTCGCAGGCTTCGTGACAGACTCAACGCCAAAGACCTAAGGTGTATTGCGACTTCCGCCACACTCGGGAAGCGTAACGATTCCCAGAGTATTAAAAAAGTCCGCGACTTCGCCTCGGCACTTTTTGGAGATCGATTCGACGAACGCAATCCAATTTATGGAACTCCCGCTGCTCCTGTGCTGGGCGAACCCGCTATTCGCCCTTCTCCGGAGCAATACATTGCCGCCGCCGAGGCGATCCGCCAGAAGAAAGACCCTGCGCAAGCTCTGTATCTTCCGTCCGGGACTAAGCTGTCACAGGGACTTGAACGAGACGAAAATCTTTACAGGCTACGTAAGGACATCTTGATTGCGCCAAAGCCCTTGAGCGCTGTGGCCGCGGAACTTTGGCCCGATCGAGCTAATGCCGAAGATGGCCTAAATGCGCTACTTGAGGTTGTCACGTCCGCAAAGGAGCATGGTGCCACCGAAGATTTATTGCCGACCCGGTTGCATTACTTTGTAAAGGCAGAAGACGGCCTACACATCTGTCTCGCGACTCGCTGTCCTGGGCGACGTGATGGGAAACCGAGCTTTTTCGTAACCAGGAATCACCTGCCCAACTCACCATTAGGCGATTGTCCCGACTGCCACCGAGCTGGCATGCGGTCGAAGCTTGTGGAGCTGGTCACTTGCCGTCGATGCGGATATCTCTTCGGCGCTCTTCAAGACCTAGGACCTTGGAGAGCGCGCAACCAAGAAGCCGGGGTTGATGAGCCAAAGCCCTGCTTTGATTCATTCTCAACTGAACTCGGCTGGGCCGCCGATTCATTCTGGACATATTTCAGCGTAGACGATGAACTTCCTTACCCGACACAGCCACCAGGTGACGATGACGACCAGGAAGATTTAATTCTCAAGCCGGAAGAGATACCTTGGTGCACGATCTGTGGGAAGCGCAAATACAACGATTCGGGTGACGATTGCCAATGCGAGTGCCCATCCATTCGAAACATAAAGGTATTCCATCGTCAATGTCCGCATTCGAAGCGACCCAAGGATCAAGCAAGGCTCTATAGCGCTGACAAAGAGATGCTGCCGTGCTGTCCGAACTGCGGTGCCAGGAATAGCTCGGGGCTTGAACCCGTAAGACGATTCCAAGAGTCAGACGACGAGGTGGGATTGGCTATGGCGATCCCCCTTGCTCATTTCGCAGTCAGCGCAGGAGTACCTGAAAGGCAAGTACGAAAACTATTGTGTTTTACCGATCACCGCCAACGGGCGGCCGCCTTCCCTTCGTTACTCGAAGAAGAAACCTTTGGTTATGACCTGGGGAGAAAGATCATAAAAGTGATCAGGCCAGACGAACGGGTGGACTTGGTGTCCTTAGGAGAAAGGCTCGCGGACTGCGCCGATCCAGCGTCGACAGCATTCGATCCAAATCTCTTCTTGCCAACATCTCGCAAGCCGGAAGTGCAGCTCGACAAGAAGGGTGAACGCGATCTTTGGGTTGCCGAGGTTTTTGGCTATTTCGGCATACCGGACTCCGCCCGCGAATCTGCCGAAGACTTTGGACTCGTCGCAATCGAATACGAAGTGACGATGCCGGAATTGGCAAAGTTTCACCACCTCCTTCAGCCGAGCATGTTATCGGAAAAAGACACCGCAGCGGCGCTCCAAACACTTCTTGCATGGATTAGACAGCGTAAAATATTTACCCTGCCGAAGGGGCGCGTTAGTCCGGATGCTCCCGCATTCGGGCGCATAACCGCCGATATCTCGCTCGTTCATGACCGACAAGGAAGACGAAATACCGTCGGGTGGATACCTCGAAAAAATATAGATGGTTCATACCAAGACAACTACTTCACCGATTATCTGCGCCGACTCTCAGGCAAGTCTGCTACGGAGATACTCTCTACCGCCGAGGCAATTTGGCAGTTCCTTATCGCCCAGGATCTCCTTATCTCGAATCATGGGGAATGGAAGCTGGATCACCAACGAATATTTGTACGTAAAAATCATGAGCGATTTACCTGTGACCGATGCGGCATAGTTACGGCGTATTCAGCGCGGCGATGTTGCCCAAAGAAGGCATGCCCCGGCATCTTAACAGCCAGACCATTTGATCCAGAATCCAGCCACCTTGTCGCCCGCTGGGTTGCGGGGTCGCCCAGCGTGTCGTTCAGCACACTTCGTTCGGAAGAACACACTGCCCAGATAAACAAGGACCTCGCGAAAACAATTGAAGATGACTTTCGAGCACAGGGTGTCAACCTATTGAGCAGCACGACGACCTTCGAGATGGGCATCAATATCGGTGACTTACAAAAGGTGCTGCTCCGAAACGCGCCGCCCAGTAGTGCGAGTTATATTCAACGGGTAGGCCGCGCTGGGCGCGGAAAAGATAAGAATGCTGTTTGCGTCACGATGTGCCGTCGGACGAAGTACGACTCCGACGCCTGGAGCAAACCCGAGCTACTCATGTCCGGCGAAGTACGAACACCCGCTGTTTTCGTGGACAACCGGATCATAGCGCAACGCCACTTCAACGCTGTCGCATTTGCTCAGTTTTTAAGAATCAAGATTCGGGACGAACGGCTTCTGGGAGACTCAGTAAAGCAGAAAATCCGACTAGAGTCGTTCTTGCCTGTGGATTCAAGACGCAATATCCCAGAGGCATGGATACAAATCCGGCCTACGAATACGTACCTGGACTTCTTGTCCTGGCTCGAAGGGCAAAAAGAAGGCGATATTTTCCGGGGATCAGCAGGAAAAGAAATCGTTGTTGCAGTAGGTGGCTTCACAAACGGATCGACACGGGCCACCACCATTTACAGGGACACGCTTGCGCGGCTCGGCGACGAACTATTGACTTTGGTCACAGAACGACGCCGCTTAGTCGATCTTGGAGAGCACCTGGCAGACATCGAACGCTCGATCAAAGAACTGATCGGGAGCAGCGTCATCGACGTACTGGCCAAGGAAGGATTCCTTCCCCGATACGCATTCCCGCTTGACGTTGTTACGTTGGAGACTGGTAAAACGCGCTGGTCTCGGGATTCTGACGTCGAACTTAGCCGAGAGCGTGGTATCGCCATCGCAGAATTTGCTCCCGGAGCTCAAGTGATCGCTCATAAGAAGGTTTTTACGAGCGCCGGCTTATACATCGTTGGCAATTCCGACATGCCCACCCGCCTATGGTTCTCCCGCTGCCCAAGCTGCGAACAAATTCGAACAGCGATAACCCAGGATGCTCTCAAGGTTGCCTGTACAGTCTGCCAACGACCAATTACGGCACAGTACATTCGACCTTTTATCCAGCCATCCGCTTTCAGCGTTCAACTCGATCCTAAAGGTGATGGTGCCCAAAGATATCGAAGGGGGACACTCATACGGCAAAGACAGACAATAACCCAATTCATCGATTCTGTCGATGATTCGGAATTCCAAGACAGAGCGATGTTCCGACTCGCGATGAAAGAAAACGGCCGTCTGTTCCGTTACAACCTTGGTCCACAGGGCAGAGGTTTCGTATTATGCTCGACCTGTGGATTTAGTGAACCCGAAATAAGCTCAAAGGCCGATCGAAAACACAAACGTCTTCGCATATTCTCGGGTTCTCCAACGTGCGAAAAACAAACTT
>JAJYOT010000045.1 GCA_021796015.1 bacterium | reverse complement strand
TTCCGATCTAATGTCTGCTTCCGGTAAAGAGCATCGCTATGTTTTTTTCGTTCGCCGCCTCTATCGCGTCTTTGTCCTCGCTGGATCCTCCGGGTTGGATCATGGCTCCAACCCCCCCCTGCGCGGCTTCCCGGACGTGCTCGCTGGATAAGACGCCGTCAGAGGCCATCATGAGAGAAGTATGGGGTGGCAAAATGGGATGCCTTTCCTGACTTTTAACGAGAGCGAGTCTTACGCTGTCAAGGCGGGATGTTTGACCGCTTCCAATTCCGATTGTCGATGTTCCTTGGACGATGACGGCGGCGTGCGTCCGGGCGTGCTTTGCTACATGCCAAGCCAGCTGAAGAGATTTTGTTTCCACTTCGTTAGGAGTTCTGCGGGTGACGCAAGTAAAAGGGCCGGTCATTTTTGAGTGATCTTTATCCTGAATCAAGGCTCCGCCCGCAACGGTTTTGATGTCCATTTCTGCAGGAGAAACCAAGGTGGAAGGAAGAGTGACAAGACGAATATCTTTTTTTGCGCGCAAAATGGAAAGGGCGGCAGGAGAAAATTGCGGAGCGGCGATAAGAGCGATGTGAGCTTCGGCAAAAAAAGCGGCCGCCTCTTCATTAATTTCTCTGTTGACCGCGCAACTTCCCTGAAAGCATCCTCTTAAATCTGAGCGGTAAGCCAAGCGCGCAGCTTCAGTCAAATTCTCGGAGGATGCAACTCCGGCGGGAGTCGCATGCCGAACAATGATGCAAGCGGGGTCCTCAATTTCAATGGCCAGTTCCCAGGCGACATCGAGATCAAGATAATGGTTATAAGAGAGAGGTTTTCCGTGAATGATTTGGGCGGCGTTAAGCCCCCAGGGTCTGGCTCCGCTTAAGGCATAGAGAGCTCCCTGTTGTTGCGGGTTTTCACCGTAGTGAAGGTCTGCGCTTTTTTTGAGGCCGATGACGAGCTCATCGGGAAGGCGATCCCATTTCCCCCCAAGATATTGGGCGACGGTGGAATCATAATAAGCGCTGTAATGAAAAGCTTTTGCTGCAAGACTTTGTTTCTTATCCGGATGGATGCGCCCATATTGCTTAAGAGATTCTATTGTGGGCAAATAATCCTCTGGATCGCAAAGACACAAGACATTCTGATAGTTTCTGGCCGCGGCACGAACGAGAGTGGGTCCAGTCAAATCAATATAGTCGAGGATTTCTCTTGGAGTCAAATTTTTATCTGAGACGATTTCAGAGACCGGATAAAAATTGACGGCGATTAAATTAATCGGGTGTCCGCCTTGACGTTCTAATTCCGCCGCTATCCCAGGTTTATCCGGTCCGGGTTCAAGGTCAGAGAAGAAAGGATTTGAGGATGGAGTAAATTTAAGGGGCCTTGTAAAATGTTTTTTGCGCCAATGAGATCAGTAAGTTCGATGATTTCAATTTCAGCTTGTTTGAGAGCCTTGGCGGTGGCCCCGGAAGAAATAATCTGAAAGTTTAGGGCGCGCAGTTCATAGGCCAGTTCGATAATTCCTGTGCGGTCCGCGACATTAAGAAGCGCGTATTTTTCGAGTTTACCTGCCATCGTATTGTGTGAGGAGTTTCAAAAATTCTTCTTCATTGAGAATTTGAATTCCGAGTTCTCGCGCCTTTTTGATTTTGGAACCCGGCTCTTTTCCCGCTACCACGTAAGAAGTTTTGGATGAAACTGACGAGGAAGTCTTTCCGCCCAAACTTTTAATTTTGGACTCGGCTTCTTCTCTGGACATGGACTCAAGTTCGCCGGTGAAAACAAAGCTTTTTCCTGCAAAGGGCATTTGGGAAAAATCCCGCTTTTCTTTGTTCATATTGAGGCCGGCTTCTTTGAGGCGTGAGATAAGCTTTTTGATTTCAGAACGGGAGAAAAAATCAACAATGCCTTCCGAAACGACAGGGCCGATTTCCTGGATTTTTTGAAGTTCTTCGCGGGATGCCGACACAAGTTCATCCAGAGAAAATCTTTCCGCAAGAACTTCTGCTGTTTTTTCTCCTACTTGCGGGATTCCTAATCCATAAATGAGGCGCGATAAAGATTTTTTTCTGGACTCATTGATTTGATCAAGCAGGTTTTGCGCGCGCTTTTCGGCAAATAGTTCAAGCTCGCTTAAACTTTTCATCTTTAAGTGATATAGATTGGCGAAATCATGAACTAGTTCTTTTTCAAGGAGTTGATCGATGACGGCTTCTCCCAATCCTTGAATATCCATGGCCTTGCGGGAAGCGAAATGTAAAAGTCTCGCGCGAATTTGAGCCGGGCAAGAAGGATTGGGACAGCGGTAGGCAACATGTTCTTCCTTAATGACCTTAGATTGACAGGCAGGGCACCTGCTGGGCGGCGTAATCTTTAAGGAATGCGAAGCTTTTTGAGACACTCTGACAATTTTAGGAATGACTTCTCCGGCGCGCTCAATCATGACTGCGTCTCCCACTTCTAAATTGAGCCTTTCGATTTCATCGAAATTGTGGAGGGTCACGGAGCTAATGGTCACTCCCGCGCAAAAAATGGGCTCAACTTTGGCGACCGGAGTAATGACGCCGGTTCTGCCCACAGAAAATTCGACGGTTTTGACCGTGGATATGGCTTGAGAGCCGGGATATTTAAAAGCGACGGCCCAACGCGGGCTTTTGTTAGTAGAGCCTAGAATCTTTTGTTGAGCGAAGGAGTTGACTTTAACGACAAGACCGTCCACCGCATAAGGGAGAGTCGGTATGATTTGGTCTTTAAATTTTTTATAGAACTTAATGACTTCTTCAATGGATTCAAAAATTTCATAAGGCTCAACTTGAAATCCAAAATCTCGACAAAGCTCCAGAAAATCAGATTGACAAAGAGGCTCTGAAGATTTCCCTTCCCACGCCCCAAAGGAATGGGCGTAAAAGCGCAGTCGCCGTTTGGCGGTGATAGAAGGGTCTTTTTGTCGAAGTGATCCAGAAGCGCAATTGCGCGGATTGACAAAAGGTTCTTCCCCATTTTTTTTCATTTCGCCATTAATTTTCTCAAAATCGGCTTGAGTCATTAAGACTTCGCCCCGAATTTCCAAAAGGTTGAGATATTCCGAGCGGCGAGAACTGAGATTTAATTTGAGGGGAATTGTGCGCAGGGTCTTGGCGTTGGGAGTGATGTCTTCTCCGGTCTCTCCATCTCCACGAGTGGCCGCCCGAACGAGGAGCCCTTTTTCATAAGTTAAAGCGCAGGAAAGGCCATCCAGTTTTCTCTCGACCAAATATTGAGGCTTGGCGCCGGAGGGAAGGATTTTGGTGATGCGCTTGTGCCAGTCTAAAATCTCTTCTTCATTGTAGGTATTGTCCAGGGAAATCATCCTTGATGCGTGGCGGATTGGCGCGAAGGTTGAGGAAATTCCACCTGAAACGCGACGCGTGGGAGAATCTGGCGTGACGAGCTTTGGATGCAACTCTTCTAACTCTTTTAAACGACGCATCAAAGCGTCGTATTCAAAGTCCGATATTTCGGGTTTTTGTTCAAGATAGTACAAGCGGTCGTGCTTAAGAATTTCGCTTCTTAGATGACTAATTTCCGTTTCAACTGACATGAAATTATTTTTCAGACTTAGAAATTTTGTCGAGGATTCCATTCACAAACCGTGCAGATTCTTCTGTTGAGAACTCGCGTGCAATTTCAATGGCTTCATTGATGGCGACCTTGGACGGAGTCTCTGGGACATAGGACAATTCATAAGTTGAAAGCCGCAAGATATTGCGGTCAACCGAGGTCATGCGGTCCAGCCTCCAGTGCGCTGCGGCGGCTGCAATTTTTTGGTCAATCTCGTTTAAAAATTTTCGCGTCCCTGAGACTAGGTTTCTTGAAAAAGAGGAATCGCTTTCCTTTAAAGAGTTGAGGGCTTCCTGCTGTGTGGACAAGGCAATTTCTTCAGGAATTCCAGAAACATCAATAAGGTAAAGAACTTGTAAGGCGGTTGCCCGAGCAAGACGTCGGCCTTTCATTGAGAAGCCTTTTTGTCCATTATGGATTTGATCCACAGCATCTCTAGGGCCGCCAAGGCCGCTTCTTTTCCACGGTCCATTTCGCCCCGCGTTCGCGCTAAGGCTTGTTTTTCAGTATGGGGAGTGATCACCCCCAACACACAGGGAACGCGGGTTTGAAGAGAAATTTTTTGAATATTTCCGATAACGGCCTTGGCCATATAGTCGTTTTGAGGTGTCTCGCCTTTGAGAATGCAACCGAGAGTAATCAAAACAGAATATTTTCGGCTCAGCGCCATTTCCTGAAGCGTCCAGGGAATTTCGTAGGCGCCGGGAACGCGCACAACCAAAATATCCGATTTTTCAATTTTTGCGGCATCGAGTGTTTTGAAACAACTACTTAAAAGACGGTCTGTCACTTCTTCATTAAAACGGGAAGCCACGATTCCGATTTTTGGTTTTTTCATGGAAGAAGAGAATCCTCCGTTAGCCAATGGCCAAGTTTTTGTTTTTTAGCCCGTAAATAGCGGGCGTTATGCTGCGTCGCCGGAGTTTCAAGGGGTACGCGTTCGACGACTTTAAGGCCGTAACCTTCAATGCCGACGATTTTCCGCGGATTATTGGTCAAAATGCGAATGCTTGAAAGCCCGAGATCGGCTAGTATTTGGGCTCCGATTCCGTATTCTCTTAAATCCGGTTTAAACCCCAATGCGAGATTGGCTTCTACTGTATCAAGCCCTTGATCTTGGAGATTATAGGATTTGAGTTTGTTGAGAAGGCCGATTCCGCGTCCTTCTTGAGAGAGATAGATAAGAACTCCCGATTTTTCGCGGCCGATGCGTTCAAGCGCCGTGGCCAGTTGTTTTCCGCAATCGCATCGCTCAGAAAATAAAACGTCTCCCGTAACGCAGGAACTGTGTACGCGCACAAGAATTTTTTTTGCTCCTTCGACCAAACCCTTGGTTAAGGCTAGGTGTTGTTTTCCAGTCAGGGTTTCTTCGTACAGATGAATTAAAAAATCTCCGAACTTGGTTGGCAGACGAGCGCTGGCCATACGCTTGACCAGTCTTTCTCGGGACCTGCGGTATTCGATTAGGTCTTGGATGGTGACGATGCTGAGTTTATGCTTTCTGGAAAAACGCATTAATTGAGGCGTTCTCGCCATGGATCCATCTTGATTTAAAATTTCGCAAATGACTCCGGCGGGTTTAAGACCGGCTAGGCGCGCTAAATCGACTGCGGCCTCGGTATGTCCGGCTCTGACCAAGACCCCGCCGTCTTTGGAACGAAGAGGAAAGATATGTCCTGGACGAATTAAATCTTCGGGTTTTGTTTTGGGCGAAATCAGGGCTTGAATTGTTTTGGCTCGGTCCAAAGTGGAAATTCCAGTCGTTGTTCCTTGGCGAACATCCACGGAAACCGAAAACGCGGTGTCCCGCCCCGGTTCCCGAGTCCAGGAAGAGGCGTGGACCATGGGGTGTAAATTCAGTTCGTCCAAGCGTTCGTTAGTCATCGGAACGCAAATAAGACCGCGTCCGTGTTTGGCCATAAAATTAACGGCGGCTTCGCTACATTTTTCCGCCGCTATAACGAGATCGCCTTCGTTTTCCCGTTTAGGATCATCAATGACGATGATGATTTTTCCCTTGCGGATGTCTTTGATCGCATCCTCAATGGTATTGAATTTCAAAGGGAAGCCCTCCCCAATTTTATGCTCGACAAGTAATGAGCGGCATATCGAGCCAGAAGATCAGCTTCCAGATTAACGAAATCGCCTTCTTTTAATTTGCCGAGATTCGTGTGCTTGAGAGTGTAGGGAATAATAGCTGCCTCAAAATATCTTTTTCCAACAGAAGCCACCGTTAAACTCACTCCGTCAACGGCGACGGACCCTTTATGGGCAATGAGGCCGATAAGATTCTTGGGAATTTCAATGCGGATATTCACAAAACCCTTGGGCAGATTTCTTTTTTCTAAAACGCGCGCGGTGGCATCGACATGGCCTGAAACTAAATGTCCGCCGATGATATCGGACATTTTTAGAGCGCGCTCCAAATTGACGGTTTGGCCGGGTTTGAGTCTTCCTAAAGTGGTGAGTTTTAAGGTTTCCGGGCTTAAATCAAAGAGGAGGATATTTTTTTTGATTGGCCTTAACGCGGTGAGGCAGGTTCCGTTGACCGCGACGCTGTCTCCGGGTTTAGTTCCGGGCAAAGCGGCAAAAACCCAGAGAGAGTTTCCGCTCGCTTTTTTAACTTGGCCTTCTTTTTCAATGATCCCAGAAAACATCCTATGCCTTTCCCTTATGGTTTTAGACGGCATTGTCCCTACCTTAGAAAGGAAAGGGACTATGAGATTCTACCATGGATGAGAAAGTCTTTTCCAATTTTTTCAAATTCTGGGTTTTTAAGGCATGGGGCAAGGTTTGGATTATGAGTTCCGGATAAAAATTTCGGCGCGAAAAAGAGATAAGCTTCATCAGCGAGATTTTCTTTAAGAAAAGAAGCCACGACTGTGGGCCCTCCCTCGACCAACAAGGTTCCGATTCCCTGTTCCGCGAGTTTTTTTAAGGCGCGTTTTAAATTGATTTTTCCATTTTTTGATGGAACCTGAAAAGTTTCTACTCTAGGAATTTTTTGATTTGAGGAGGTGAGAATCAATGTTCGCGATTGCTCATCCAAGACCTTGGAGTTTTTTGGAATCTTAAGGTCGGTGTCTAAAACAATGCGTGTGGGATTTTGTCCATGTTGATGAGAGGTCAGGCTCGGATTATCCTTAAGGACCGTTTCAACTCCCACTAAGATGGCGTCAAAGCGGGTTCTGAGTTGGTGAACGCGTTGGCGCGCCGATATCCCGGTAATCCACTTTGATTTTCCCCCTAATGCGAAGGCTTTCCCATCAAGGCTTAAAGCGAGTTTTAAAACCACATAGGGGCGTTTAAACTGATGTCTCCAAAAAAAACCACGGTTTATTTCTTGACTTTCTTCCTTTAAAAGTTCGGTTTTAACTTTAATTCCATTTGCCTTGAACAGTCTAATCCCACGGTTGGATATTTTAGGATTTGGATCGGAACTTGCGATAAAGACTTTATTGATCTTCGCGGCAATTAAGGCTTCTGCGCAGGAAGGAGTTTTTTTTCCATAAAACGAAACACAAGGTTCAAGCGTGACATAAGCCGTTGCCCCACGCGCACGCGAGCCGGCTTTTTTAAGAGCCAAGGCTTCCGCGTGGGGAGCGCCAAATTTTTGATGCCAGGCTTGCGCGATAATTTTTCCGTTTTTTACCAAGACGCAGCCGACTCGGGGGTTGGGGCGGGTTTTTTCTCCACCGCGTTGGGCGAGTTGTAAGGCTCTTCGCATAAAAAAGACGTCTGCTTCTCTTTGTTCTTTCATAAGAGGGATAGGATATTATAGTGTTTCTATAGATGAAACGATTCCAAATTCCACTGGCTTGTGCCGCGCTTACGCTGGCGTTTCTTTTTCAGTTTAGGACATTTTTGTGGAGCGGTTTTCCACCCTCCTGGAATTCAATGCTGGCGACCGGGGCCAGCCTTGATTATCTTCACTTAATTCCAATTCAGATGCGGACGCTCAATCCCTCATTTTATTCGCGCGATTACATGGTGACTCGCGTCATGCCTCTCTACCCGTGGTTTTGGCGCGAGATGACGGCTCGTTTTAGTTTGCGTCTCTTTCATAACGCGATTATAGGTAATTGGCTCATCTCTTGTTTGACTTTTTTGGTGGCGGCTTTAGGAATGAGCCTTCTGGCTTATGAGGTTTCCGGAAATTTACTTTCCATGGGACTTGCGGTTTTATTTCTCTTATCCGGCGGGACCGATCCGGCGGGCCAATATTTTCTTGCGCTCGGAAATTTTGCCGTTCCTCATGAACAGGCCTTGTCTCTTTTTCCATGGATTCTTTATTTTCTCATCCGGAGAGTCAAAAATCCTTCCACGCCTCCGTTGGAAATGGGGCTTTTAGCCTTGGCGGCCAATATTCACGCTCCCACGGCGATTGACATGAGTTTAGCCCTTGTTTCCGCTTATTTTTTTGTTCCCGAAATTCGTCCCCCAAAAAATAGAATATCGTTTCTGGCCGTTTTCCTTTCTGTGATTTTTATATTTGTAGGGGCCTTGCCGTCTTTGTTGTTTTTGAGAAGGTGGCATCTCCCTAGCGCGAATTTTTTCGGCTGGGCTTTTCCGCCTATTTATCCCGCGAATGGCTGGCCCATTTTCCGTTTCCGGGCTATCATTATCTTCTTTTTTCTTTTACGTTATCCCGCGATTGTTTTCGCCTTTTGGCTCATGGCACGGCCGTGGCGGAGTATTAAAAATAAAAAAAGCCAGGTTCTTCTAAGCGCGAGTTTTCCATTAAGTTCGCTGATTCTAGGACGATTTTTTATTTTAATGCTTCCCTTTTCCCCTACTTTAATCATGGCCGAATTTAGATCCTTCATGCCGGCCATTCTCCCGGTAATTCCTCTCGCGTCCGAATTTTGGCGTCCCATGGAAGAGAGAAAGAAAAATATTTTAATTCTTGCCTTAGGGATTTTTATTTTCCTCCATTCTTTCCCTCATTCAGCTTGGAGCGCCCCTTTGGAACCGGAGCGATTGTGGGAATATGAAACGGATCTGTCGCGGAAAACCCGAGAGATAACTCCTCGCGATGCCTTGATTCTCGTTCCCGATGGGCTTTTCTTTTTTCGTTTGAAATCCGCTCGTTCTGTTTTCGGGGATTCTCGCGCTCTTGAAATGCTTATCGCCTTTAACGATAAAGTTGAAAAATTTTATTGGCCGCTTCATGAAAATCTCAATGCCGCTTATCTCCGGAAGGATTTAAAAACGCTGCTTGGCATTTCTCATATCTTGAATGCCAATTACGCGGTTTTTCCGTCAAATTGGGATCCCTGCCCCGACAATGCGGCGTCCTGCAAAATCCTCTATAAAAATCCGGAACTTTCCCTTGTTCAATTGTTTCCAAAAAAATGATTCCTCAATCTGAGCGGGTAAGGAGCGGCTTTCCGGTTTCAATAGACCAATGGCTGGAGTCTTTTCCGTGGGCGCCTGTCGCGGTGATTTTCATCCTCCCGTTTTTAATTCATCTTCCCCTGTTTCTTTTGGGGCTTAGCCCTAATCCCCTATGGTTTAATTCGGGCCTAGCGATTGGATATTCTTCCCACCCGCTTCCGGGCGTGCCGTACTTGGATCCGCATGCCGGGTATACCACTCAGGCCCTAGGGAGGCTCGCGGCCCTGGATTGGTTGCGCGGATCAATTCCCTGGTGGAATCCCTATTCCGGCGTGGGAATGCCTTTGGCCGGCGGTCCGGCCTCCGCCGCTTTTTTTTGGCCGTTTTTGTTTCTACTCTTATTTAGAAACGGTATTTTATGTTTGAAAATATCCCTTCAAATCGTTTCAGGGCTCGCTTCCTATGGATTACTGCGAAAATTGCGTCTTGGTCAATTCGCGGCCCTTGCCGGAGCGATGGCTTATTCATTGAACGGAACTTTTTCCTGGTTCTCTTACGTGCTCATCCACCCCATCCCATTCTTGCCTCTTTTTCTCTACGGAATCGAGATCGCTTTTGCGGAAGAGGGAAAAAACGCGGGAGTTTTTTGGATTGGGCTTGCCCTGGCATGGTCTCTTTTCGCGGGCTTCCCGGAAACCGCTTATATTGACGGCCTATTGGCTCTTTTGTGGGCGATTCTTCGCCTCAGGATGTCGGAGCGTCCGCTGGTTTTTGCCGGACGCGTTATTGGCGGCGGAGTTTTAGGGCTTTTGCTTGCCGCTCCGCTTTTAATCTCTTTTGGCGATTACCTTCAAAATTCCGACGTGTTCCGTCTTCATTTTTTTGGACGCGTTTCTCTCCCTTTTGCCGGCGCCGCGACTCTTTTTTTGCCTTATGTATTCGGCCCTACCGCGGTTAGCTTCGGAAACAGAACCGTCGCGCGCATATGGGACAACGTGGGCGGCTATGCCGGCGTTTCGCTGGTTTTTTTAGCTCTGTTTGCGATTCCCTATTCGAGAGGCAAGCGAGAAAAAGGTCTGAGGATTTTGCTTGTCTCATGGGTTCTGCTTTGTTGGGCTCGAAGTTTTGGGTTCTCGCCCATTCTATCTTTGATGTCTCATATTCCTTTTCTCTCGCAATCGGAATTTTACCGCTATTCGCCGCCTTCTTGGGAATTAGCTCTCGCCATCCTCGCGGCGCTGGCTATCGATGATTTAAAAAATGACCAGTCGAATATTTTTTTACCGCTTTCCGTTTCCTCGGCGCTAATTTTTTTTGCCGCCGCCTTGGCTTGGTCTTGGCATAATTTTGGAAGGTGGGGAGGGTTTTTTAAAAGCTTCTTTTTTTTATCCAATGCCTGGGCGGTAGGCGAACTTGGTATTTTTACCGCGTCTTGGGTATTCCTTAGAGGGGAATATCGCAGAATCGTCTTCTTTTGCCTCCTAATACTGGAGTCTTGCGTATTTTTCATCGTTCCCCAGCTAAGCGCGGTTCATCCTCGGCGTCTTGATTGGCCCGCGATTCATTTTTTGAAAACTCATATCGGGCTTTCTCGTTTTTATACCTTTTATCCGATTCAGCCCAACTATGGATCCTATTTTAAAATAGCTGAACTTAATTACAATGGCGTTCCCGCTCCGGGTAATTGGGATGAATTCATAAATAAAAACCTTTTTCCGCTCCTATACAAGTCCCGTAATGCGGTTTATCTTCCGGATTGGCCTCCCTATGGGAGAAGCGCGGGGAGAGATTATTTGATTAAATTTTTGGAGAATTACGAAAAAGTCGGAGTTCGTTATGTCGTCACGCGCCCAGAAGGACTTTCTCTCTTCTCCTCTGCGTTTGCGATTGGGAAGGTGACTGAGCCTTTGGCTCTTTTTGCGGGACAGTCGGCAAGGGTTGTAGTGACCGCTCCGCCTTACCCTGGTGGGAAAAATCAGATATCATCCATCGGTATTTTTGAGGGAAATTATGGAAATACCGCGGATGGAAAAATGAAAGTGCGCCTTTGCGCTCAGGGAGCTTGTTCCTCGGGGGAGGTCTCACTTATTGGGAGTAAGGACGACTCTTTTCTTTACGTGCCGCTGTCTCCTCCTCTCCGGGTGCATCCGGGGGTTTCGATGTCCTTGGATATCTCCAATGAGGGCGGAAAAACCCCCTTTGCCATCTGGACGGGTTCGTTGCCCCCGGGCCAAAACCAAGTTCTGTTTGGACCTCGAGGAAAAATTTCCGCAATGGGCGCGCGCTTGGTTTTGCGTTATGTCGGAAGGCTTAAGAAAATTCGCGAGGTTTATTCTGATTCTCTGGTAAAAATTTGGGAATTGCCCAATTCGCGCCCTTACTACTCGGTGGTTGGAGGTCCGTGTCAATTGAGCCGTTTGCGTTGGAATTTTGCGTTCGCCGACTGCGCCGCTTCCGCGAAATTAATTCGCCGAGAACTTTTTATGCCCGGGTGGAAGGCTCAAATCAACGGCTCTCCATTGAGGATTGGTTCCTATGATGAAATTTTTCAATCCATTGACCTTAAAACGGGAAGTAATTCCGTGCGCTGGAGCTTTTCGCCTCCTTATTCCGGTTGGGGCTGGGTTCTCTTTCTTTTGGGGTTTGTGGGGCTTGCATGCGTCGCGGTAATTCCGCGAGCCGCTTGTTCCAAGAGAAAATCGCCATGAGCGCGGGGCGGAGCATTTTTGGAGTTCTTCTCATTTTCCTCATTTCAGCCTTTTGGTCATGGGTTTCCCTTCAAAATCCGCGCGAGGATTTTATCTATTTGTACGCGGGAAGCGGGGTTTTCGCCCATGGCCAAAACCCCTATGATCCCTTGGCGTTTCAAAACGCGCTCTCTTCTTTTTTGGGCCGCGCAAACCCCTATCCCTCGCGCTTTTACGCCTCCGCCCTTCCTCCGTGGGATTTCGTTCTGCTGCGGTTTTTACCGGCTTTCTCGTATCGAACGGCTTTTTATATTTGGTCTTTGATTATTTTTCTTTCGTTGACCGCAGCCATTCTTGCCTTGCTTGATTTGGCGGAGTTTTCTCTCGAAGAAAGGCGGTCTTGGTTGGCTATATTGGCTTTTTCCTCTTTGCCGGGGTTGGTTCATGGAGTTTTTTACCATCGCTTGGCCATTTTTACTTTCGCCGCGTTTGTCTGGGGCCTCCTTTGGTGGAAAAAAGGGCGCGAACACTTGGCCGCGTTTGCCTGGGGGTTTTTAGCCCTTTTGCCGCAATGGTTTTTGTGCGTGTTTCTTTTTCTTCTCATTAATCGAAAATGGCGCGCGTCCGCCATCAGTCTTTGGCTGGTGATGGCGGGCTTTTTTTCTCTCTTGATAGGGTGGGGCGCTTGGGCCCAGTGGCAAGATTTCGCCTTAAGCCTTTTTCATTATGGAACCCGGTTTGTTTTTTTCGACGATCAGAGTCTGGTCGTCGAAATTTATAAAAGCCTTCACTTTTTTTCTTTTTTGCGCGCGGCGGCTTTTGCCTCTCTCTTTGAGCCTTCGCGATTCCTTGAATTTTTCAGAAAAATTAGCTGGGTTTTAAGCGGGCTTCTTGTGGCGTGGATTTCCTATCGTCCGGGCCCCGTTGAAAAACGCTTGGCGTTGATTTTATCCGTCGCGCTTTTGGGCTCTCTTTATTCTCATTGCGGGGATCAAATTTGGATATTGCCGTTGTTTATTGTAATTTTAAAGGGAATTTCCTCGCGGAAAACGGTCTTTTGGTTTTTGCTGACTTTTCTGTCGGTTAATCTTCTGATGATTCCCGATTACCGGGCTTTGTCTTCCCTTTTTTGGTTTTGGTCCGGCTATTGGAGCGTGGGCTATTTGACGGTTTTGGGGATTTTCTGGATTTTGAATACGAGAAATTGGTCCAGCGGTTCCGAGCTCAAGGTATAAGGTAAAAACCCAAAGACGCTGGAGTAAAAGCCCGCCCCATTGGGAATCGCCGATGAACCCATCAGCCGAAACGGAAAAGGCGTTTGAATGGTGATTGCGTCCAGCGGCGCGAGAGCGCGGGGCCAGGGAATCATCAAATTAGTGTTGATAGACGGAGTGATGAAAATATCTCCCGCTTTTATTTCCCGCGGCGGCCAATTTTCTTCCGCGGCGCCGGATTTTTCCATGTAATATTGAAAGCCCCAGTGACCGCTAAACCATACCTTGTGTCCGGCGTTGATGTAGCGGGTTTTGACCCACTCCGCAAATTTCTTTTGCGAGGAAGCGTAGGCGAAATCGACTTCCCTCAAGGTCAAGCTCAGGGAGAGGGTGAATAAAAAAGAGGCAATCATCAAAACTTTGAGGGTTTTCCCCTCCAGGCGCGATTCCATTTGTTCCGCCATGCCTAGGATGAGAGGCGGAAGGATGAAGATGAAAAGTCGTGCCGCGATGCTCCAATAAAGAGCGGCTTGAAGAAGACTGGCGGCGAAAAACCAGCTCATCCAGAGAGTCCAGCCTTTGAGAGCGCGGGCCGAAAATAATTCCCAGATGGAAATGAGCGCCAGATAGGAAAAACCAATTCCCAGCCCTCGTTGAAACATGGGAATAAAGGATTGGGGCGCGTCGAAAAAGGGCAGAAAAAAAAGCGCCGCCCCCGCGAGGCATAAAATTTGCGCTTTAATATTTTTTCTAAGAGAGAAGAGCGGCCATAAAGTTGCCGCGATTCCCAGCCCTCCGGTGAAGGAAAGAAAGGATCTGACCCTATATAAAGGAAGGAGTGCGGTATTGGGGGTTGCAAAAACGCTTGCAATGGCGGTGAGGGCGGCGCGATTGGTCAGGCGGTCATAGAGAAAATAAAGGAGGAGTCCGGAGACGGAGATTAAAAAATAAGAGGTTATTTTTCGGAAAGACGTTTTATAATTCAGTGAATAGGCCAATGCTGGAAAAAGAAGGAAAAGGGCCGCATATTTGGAGAGAAGCGCGAAGTTTAAGGCGATGGCTGAGGCCCAATACCAATTTTCGTTTTGGTCCTCAAAGGCGCGAGCTAGGGCGTAGAGGCATAAAAAAGAAAATACGGCCATGAGTTTTTCCGGCATTAAATGGGGCAGGTTGATGAGAGTGGCGGGCGAGGCGAGGACAATGAGTGTCGGCCAAAGAGGGCGTTTTAAAAAGCGGGAGGCGATTAGATAAAGAAAAAGCGCGCTGATTAAATCAAGGGGAATGAGGAACGCGCGCAGAAGCCAAAGTTTCCCTTTTGAGAAGCTGAGAGCCAAAGCGAGAAGATAGTGAAAGAGAGGAGGCGTGTTGTTGATTTTGGCGTATAAAACGGTTTGTCCGTACCAATTAAAGGAAAAGTTAAAGGGATGGAAGGGGTCTTTTAGCAGATGAGAGGCGACGGCGAGGAAAAAGGGTTCGTCCATGTGCAGGGCCTCTTTGAGGCCGGACAGGGCGATAAGAAAAGAAAAAAGCAAGACGGCGGCGATTTCGATTTTAAAGTTTCGTTTTTCTTCCACTCTTGAATTTAATCATATTGAGATTCCGTCTTGACAAATAAATTAGTTAATGGTTCAATAGTTCTATATTAAACTAATATTTATGCCAACCCACTTTAAAGGAAGCTTAAAAACCATCCGTTCTCTCAATGCCTTTATCAATCTCATGCGCGCCTCGGAGTCGGTGATTGGGAGACTTCAAAAACGCTTGAGCGCCGAAGGGCTGACCGCGAGTCAATTCGGCGCTCTTGAAACCCTTCTTCATCTGGGGCCTTTGTGTCAAACGGAGTTGGGAAAGAAACTTCTAAAAACTGACGGCAATGTCACGATGGTCGTTAATCATTTGGAAAAACGCGGTTTGGTGAAGCGAGTGCGGGCGGGAGAGGATCGCCGGTTTGTCAGCGTTCATTTGACGCCTAAGGGGCGAGCTTTAATTCAAACGATTTTCCCCCGCCATGCCGGGGCCATTCAGGAAGAAATGTCGGTTTTGTC
Organism: bacterium; assembly: GCA_021796015.1. The sequence goes on along the minus strand of JAJYOT010000045.1, from coordinate 46 downwards.
GGTATCCGAACAGGAAAAATTAAGGAATCTGTGCCGGAGTTGGTTC
>JAJYOT010000044.1 GCA_021796015.1 bacterium | reverse complement strand
CAAAGTCGTAAACGCTAACTCCGCATCCGCCGGATCTTCCAAAACTACTTTGAGAAGTTTGCGACGCTTGGGGTCCATGGTGGTCTCCCATAGCTGGTCGGGGTTCATTTCTCCAAGACCTTTATAGCGTTGGATGCTCGCGCCGGATCTCCCCGCTTCCCGAACCGTCTCGATTAAATCCTTGAGACTGTATCCTTCTTTTTCGCTCTTATCGGTCACGGCTTTAAACAAGGGCTTGGTTTTTTCATCCCTCATCACATCGTACCAGCGGATATCCAACCCCAACGATTTAAGCTGATCGGAGATTTTTGAAAGTCGGCTCATTTCCCACAACTCCTGCATATCCGGTTCCAAGGCTTCCTCGTCGATCTCGATGGCGGTTGAAGCTTCCTCATTATTTTCCACAGCCGGTTTGTCGGATTTTTTAAGTTCGATTAATTTCTCTTTTTCCTTGGCGACGAATTGGTCCCGATACTCATGCCATTCCTTGTCGTTGTAGAAAAACAGGTAGTTTCCGGCCGAAACTTCAACGCGGTAAAGCGGCAATTGATTCTTATCATGGAAGGCGATAAAGTCTTCCAAATACATGCTTTTCCGCTCCAAATGGCGTAGCGCGCTTTCAAGATCGGCGATGGTTTTAACCAAGTCTTTCAATTCCGGTTTTTCCAATTTTTTGGATTTTCCGTTGGCGGGATTAATCGCGGTAATTTCAACCGATCCCAGACCTTCATTTAAAAGCCAGACCTCCATTTTTTCCTCGGTCTCGACATACATCTCGTTTTTCCCTTTTTTGACTTTATACAAGGGCGGTTGGGCGATATAGACGTGCCCTTTTTCAATCAAGGAGCGCATTTGGCGATAGAAGAAAGTCAGAATCAAGGTGCGGATATGCTGACCGTCGACGTCGGCGTCGGCCATGATGATGAGTTTGTGATAGCGCAGTTTTTCAACTTTAAACCCCTCGTCTCCCTCCGATCCAATTCCTGTTCCAATCGCGGCAATCAAGGTGCGCACTTCCTCGTTAGAAAGAATTTTAACCAACCGCGCTTTTTCAACGTTTAAAATCTTGCCTTTAATGGGCAAAATCGCCTGGAAAACGCGATCTCGGCCCTGTTTGGCTGAACCGCCGGCGGAATCTCCCTCGACGATAAAAAGCTCGGACCGCTCCGGCTCCCGCTCCTGACAATCAGCCAACTTTCCAGGCAAGGAAGAACCGTCCAAAACTCCTTTTCGGCGCGTCAAATCCCGGGCTTTTTTGGCCGCTTCCCGAGCCTCGGCCGCGGCAATCGCTTTTTGGGAAATAGCCTTGGCCGTCGCCGGGTTTTCCTCGAAGAAAATTCCCAGGCTCTCTCCAACGATGGATTTAACGATGCCTTCCACTTCCTGGTTTCCTAATTTGGTTTTTGTTTGTCCCTCGAACTGTGGATTGGGAATTTTTATGGAGATGACCGCGCAAAGCCCTTCCCGAACGTCGTCTCCGGTCACGGCGAAATTTTTTCCCTTGAGCAAGTCGTATTTTTTGATGTAATCATTGATCACGCGAGTCAGAGCCGAACGAAAACCCGCCAAATGCGTCCCGCCGTCCGGGGTTTTGATATCATTGACGAAACTGAAGACGTTTTCTGAATAATCCTCGTTGTATTGGATTGAAAAATCCACCACCGTATCTTCTTTCGTCTTTGAAGCGGAAATAGGTTCCACGTGAAGGGATTTTTTATTCGCGTTTAAGAACCGAACAAACTGGGAGATACCACCCTCATAATGAAAGGTATGCTTCTTATCGTCATGTTCGTCGATAATGGTAATCTTAGCCCCGGCGTTTAGAAAAGCGATTTCCCGAAGACGATTGGAGAGAATATCGTAAGAAAACTTCGTCTCATTGAAAATATCGGCGTCCGGCTTAAAAGTAACCCGGGTTCCATGATCCTGGGTTTTTCCAGTCGCTTCAACCGGGCCTTCGGGCTTTCCCCGTTTATACGATTGCGTCCAAATTTTTCCTTCCCGGTAAACCTCGACTTTTAGATTTTCCGATAAAGCGTTGACGACCGAAACCCCGACCCCATGAAGACCGCCGGAAACCTTATACGCCCCTTTATCAAATTTTCCTCCCGCATGGAGAACGGTCAAAACCACTTCAAGAGCGGATTTTCCGCGAATATTAGCCGGAAGTTTGGGATCTTTCATCGGATCAACCGGAATACCGGAACCATCATCCAATACCGTGACCGAATCGTCTTGATGTAAAATCACGTCCACCGAGCTGCAGCGCCCGGCCAAAATCTCATCAACCGAGTTATCCACTACTTCATAGACCAAATGATGAAGGCCGGCGGGGCCGGTTGAGCCGATATACATGGCCGGCCTTTTTCGAACGGCTTCCAGTCCTTCAAGAACTTGAATTTTTGAAGCGTCGTAATTGTCGTTTTTCATATCCGCTTCTTTTTCTTTGATCACCGAGGAATCCGCCATATTTTGTCTCCTTTTAACATTCGCCACAAGTTCGTAAAATAATACCCTTATCCGTTGATCTGTTCGCCCGATCGCTTAAAATTAGAAGAAACGCCTTTAATCCAAGGTTTTTGAAAATATTTATTCAAACTTTCGACAACTTGACGACTCCGAATTTGAAGCTCTTGCGCGGCGGCGGAAGATGAAACCTGGACTAAAACTTTTCCTTTTTTAACCCCGGATAACTTCCAGTAGTTCACATATCCCCATTCCTTATCCCAAATCGAATTTAGAACCGCCATTCGGTCAAGACTGAGACCGGTTCTAAATTGAAAAGAGCGAACTAAATCTTTTCCGCTAGAAATCAAGCTGCCACCTCAACTCTCATGGGCATAATAATAAAGAAATAATCTTTTCCTTTTTCCGGCTCAATACGAACCGGATTTGAGGGGGTCGTAAAACTCATCTTAACCGATTCTGAATCAATTCTTTTTAAGGCTTCAACCATAAACGCGGGGTTAAAAGCGACGTCAAACTTATTTCCATTATATTTTATTGGGAGTTCATCATCATATTCTGAATAGGGGCTGGTCGCTGAAATTTTTAAAGTCTCTGTATTTAAAGAATAAGACACGGTTCCCCCGCGATCTCCCACGCATAAGGCGGCTCTTTTAGTGGAGGTCAATAAATCAGAGGTGTTGGCCGTGATAGAAAAATCTGTCTTTTCCGGTATCACCCTTTTATAATTTGGAAAAGTTCCACTGACTAACCGAGACAAAAGAGTCGTTTGATTAAATTCAAAAACGATTTGGTTTTCCGTAATCGTGATTTTAATTTTTTTAGATGGATCAGAATCTATTTTATGAAGAGAGGCGAGTCTTAAGAACTCGGAAAGGGTTTTATGCGGAATAATAGACTGAAAATTGACTTCTTTTGGAAGAGCCTCTTGAGAACTGATAGCCAACCTTCGGCCATCAGTCGCAATCATATCTAATTTTCCCTTTTCCGCGGACCAAAAAACCCCGCTTAAAACATGATTAACCTCGGGGAGAGAAGTGGAAAACAAGGTTTTTGAGATCATATCGATAATCGGCTGAGCTAAAACGTTGAAAGTTTTTTCTTTATTGATACTTGGAAAAACCGGATATTCATTTTTAGGGCTTCCAGAAATTAAAAAATAAGACCTTCCACATCTTAATGAAAGTTTCCCGTTTGAATCAATGTTCAAGGAAACGTTTTGGCCTTCAGGGAAACTATGAAGCATTTCAGAAAATTTTTTCGCGGGAACCGCAATGCTTCCGGTGTTTTCAATTTTTGCGTTCACGTAGTGTCTGACCCCAATTTCCAAGTCCGTGGCGGTTAGTTTTAAAGAAGAATTTTCTGTCTCCAAGAGAAAATTCATAAGTATCGGAAGAGTCGTTCGGCTAGATAAACCCGCCTGAATAGTTTGAATTCCATCCACTAAGTCATTTTTATTGCATATTATTTTCATAGTCATATTCTTATTAAGGGCCTGGTTTTGGTGGATAACTTCTTTAAAAAATAAAAATTCTCTTTTAAATTAAATAAAAAATAAAAATTATTTTTTGGGGTTGGAAGAGGGTTTTTATCCACAGTATTCACAAAAATTTTTTTATCAACGAATTTTTTGGCGATGAAACAGTTTATCCCCATCTTTTTAATCAAATTTTTTATCCTCAACCGTTTTTATATCGGATTGAAGTTTGTTAATCATTTCCAGGAAAAAAGGGTCTTCTTCGACTTTTTTCCGAATTTTATCCCGAGCGTGCAAAACCGTCGTATGATCTTTTCCTCCAAAAACTCGCCCGATATCTTTAAGAGACATATCCGTCATTGTGCAACATAGATACATGGCCACTTGTCTTGGAGTGGAAATAGAGGCATAGCGCTGGTTTCCTTTTAAATCCTTAACATCCACTGAATATTTATAAGCGACGACTCTTTGAATTGTCTCAGGCGAGACCGAAGAAGGGTTTTCAGAGCTGATGGTGTCTTTTAAAATATCTTTCGCATAATCAATAGAAAGGGGGTTTCCCGTCGCCAGTGAAAAGGCTTTAAGTCGAATCAAGGCCCCTTCCAATGCGCGGACGTTGGTTTTAATGGAGCTGGAAAGAAATGAAATAACATCATCAGGAACAAAAAAACCTTCAAGATCGGCTTTTTTTCTTAGAATCGCGATACGCGTTTCTATATCCGGAATTTTGATATCAGCGATGACCCCCCATTCCAACCTTGAAATTAAGCGTTTTTCATAAAGAGTCATTTCTTTAGGAGATCGATCGGAGGAGATCACGAGTTGCTTATTGGCGTTGAGGAGCGCATTAAAAGTATGAAAGAATTCCTCTTCGCTTTTTTCCTTGGCAATGAGAAATTGAAGATCATCTATTAAAAGGCAATCTAAATTTCGATATTTGTTTCTAAATTTTTCAGGAGTGTTATCGGCAATGCATTTTATGTATTCATTGACGAACTGTTCAGAGGTCGTATAAAGGACTCGGGAAAAAGGATTTTCCTTTCTTAAGGCGTGCCCTATGGCATGCATGAGATGCGTTTTCCCAAGACCCACCCCGCCATAAATAACGAAGGGGTTATATTGGGTTCCCGGTTTTTTCACGATCGCTTCAGCGGTGGCATGGGCAAAACGATTAGACGCCCCCACGACAAAAGTCGAGAAAGTATACTTCGGGTTTAACTCGCTGACTCTAAAATCGTATTGGGCGCTTGGTTCTGAAATAGGATCGGTTTCAAGAACACTATTTTTAATATCCTTGGTTAAGTCGTAATCGTAATCAATAGAAGACACGGGTTCTGAATTTTTTTTAAAGGAATCCAGAATCTTTTTTTGATAATTTTTTTTAATCCAATCAGAAAAGTATTTATTAGGAACCTTTAAACGCAGAATTCCGCAATCGAGGTTAATGAGTTCGATGGGTTGAAGCCAGAGATCGGCCTGTTCGTTGCCAATCTCGCCCCGGAGTTCTTCAATCGTTTGAGACCATAAAGCGGTTAATTGTAAGTTATCCACAGGTTTTCCACCTATGTGAATTTAAAAAATTAAATATTAAATTATCTTTAAAATATAAAAACTTTTTATTTAATAAATTGCTCAAAAAGCGGCTCCTAAAACAACCCCTATCATTTTGTAAAAAAGAAACAGGAATGCGAGATATCAGCGCATTCCTTACCTTTATCTTATCTCATTTCTCGACGAGAGTCAAACTCAAATTGCAAACAAGACTAAACCGTGGCTGAATGTGATAGGATTGGAGAATGAGCGCAGTGGAAGAATTTTTAAAATTAATGATTCTGGATACCGTTATTGAAATTATGGTCAACGAAGACGGCGCGGTTTATGTTGAACGTTCGGGCCAGCCTTACGTTGAAAGAACTTCCCTTCTGCTTTCTGAGACTGAACGCCTGGAAGTCCTTAAGTCCATAGCTGGAATGGCGGCGTTAACTCCTCAAAGGCCTTACGCCGACTTAGTGGGAAATGACGGCTCCCGAATTCATGCGATGACAAGCCCCATCGTTAAATCCCTTGTTTTGACGGTTCGTAAGCGGCCGCATAAGCGACCTTCAATTGAAGAGATGGTGGGTTTTAAAACTTTAAGCGCCTCTTGCGCTCATTTTCTTGTTTACGCCGTTCAACTGCGGAAAAACATCATGATCTGCGGGGGCACTAGCTCCGGAAAGACAACTCTCCTCAACGCCCTAGCGGCTTATTTACCTCCCCAAGAGAGGATTTTAATTTTAGAAGATACTCCTGAACTGACTCTCCCACAGCCGCATGTCATGTATTTAAGGACGCGGATTTCCGACCAAAAAGGACTTCCTGATATCACGCTTCGAGAACTGGTTATTAACACGCTTCGGATGAGACCCGATCGCCTCATTGTAGGCGAATGTCGCGGGCCGGAAGCGGCTGATATGTTGGGAGCGATGAACGTGGGGCAAGACGGTTTGTTGACTACTCTACACGCAAGCTCTTCTCGCGAGGTCTTAACGAGGCTTGAAACCTTGGTTTTAATGGCGGGCCTTGATATGCCGCTCAGAGCCGTTCGGTCTCAAATAGCGACCGCGATTGACCTGATTGTTTTCATGTCCAGACTTGCGGATGGAAAAAGGCGAGTTATTTCCGTTGCTGAGGTGACCGGAATGGAATTAGATAATATCACTCTCTCGGAATTGTTTTCGGCTGATGTTCGCAAATCCCCGGAAGGACTTTCAGTATCCCTTAGGAGTACGGGTTTAAGGCCTAAATTTTACGATCAACTCAGGAGTCAAGGTTTTGAACCGCCTATGAATTTCTTTGAGAATTCATGAGTCTCAGCGTTCGCTTAGTTCTTATCTTTTCATTCTACGGTCTTATCTTGACGGCCGGCTTTCAATATCTATATATCTTGTCGGTTAGACGAGAGTCCTTTCTTCTGTCGGAGAATATGGCGCGTTCCGAACAGGAGTCCATCAATGTCTTAATCCAAAAAAGCGTGATGAGGGGTCGCTGGAAACAAGTTGAAAAATATTTAGGAGATATGATTCGTCAAGCGGGGATCGCCTCAATTTCCATAATGGACAATCGCGATAAATATCTATTAAAAAGATCGGATGAGAGAGAGTGGCTCGCCCGAGTTCCTCATCCAGGGCTTCCTATGTCGAAGTGTTCGGACGGTTTTTATGATCTGGAATCTTCGTTAAGATTGCCGAAAAATCATTGGGGGAAATTGCTTGTTTCTTTCCATATTGATTCTGTCGAAAATAGTTTGCGCCGCGTCCAAGCTCAAGCGATTGCTTCAGGAGTGATGGCTTTTCTAGCCATTATTATAAGCGCATGGCTAATGGGAACATGGTTGGGCTTTCGCCTTGAACGATTGGTCCCAAGAATTGAGTCCTTAGCTAAGGCTCCGGAAAATTTTAAGCCCATAAAAATGGACGGGAAAATCAAAGACGAGGCCTGGCGCTTGACGGAGGCTTTTAATTTGCTGGGGAGTTCTCTGAAAAAAGAAATTCGGCGTCGGAGAGAACTAGAAACTGAAAAAGCGGAACTGGCTGCGATGTTGGTTCACGATTTTAAGAGCCCGATTACCGTTATGAGAGCCGGGATTACGTTTATTAATGAGGAGGTTTCCGAAAAATTAGCCCCCAAGGATTGGCTCATCTTAGAGAAGACTTTTAAATTGATTCATTCTTCCATGGAACGCCTTCACCGAATGGTGGAAGACGTCTTACAGTTGGCCAAGATGGAGGAAAAATCTGATATTCAAAACGCCGTTTTCGTGGATCTCGGGGCGATGGCGATTGCCGCGCAAAGAGATTTTGATTTAGTGGCCAAATCTCGCGGCCAAACCATTTCCCTGATGCCTCTCTCAAAAGCCCCTCCCCCGGTTTTAGGGGAACCTATTTTATTGAGACGAGTTTTGGATAATTTGATTTACAACGCAATTGAACACACTCCGTCCGGGGGCGCGATCCAACTGTCCATTTCAAAACATCCCAAGGGAGTCCGCGTCAATGTCTCTGACTCGGGACCCGGTATTCCCAAAGAAGCTCGCAAGGATATTTTTAAAAAATTCTTTCAAAAAGATGTGAAGCGTCATATTGGAAATGTGGGTTTAGGGTTGGCCTTATGCGAAAAAGTCATTTCAAGGCATGGGGGGATTATTGATATCGAGGACGCCGAACCCCAAGGGGCTTGTTTTTATTTCATTCTTCCGGAAGCGCGGGAAGCGTAGGCATTTTTACTTCTCTTAATCAGAGATTTGACCCCGTCCAAATGCAGTCCGATGACGTTGTCCAAAGGTCCCTTGATGGACTCAATAAAAGGATCTTCTTTATCTTGAACGGCATAGGAGCCGGCTTTATCGATATGTTTTCCCGCCAGGGATAATATTTCTTTTTCACTTAGTTTTTTGGCTTTGAGGCTTGTGACTGACGCGGTTTGAAATATCGTTTTCCCTCCGTCAAGAACCATCGCGGCGCCGGTGTAGACTTTGTGTTTTTGTCCGTTTAAAAATTCAAGAATACGTTTGGAATCTTTAAAATTTATCGGTTTTCCAATAATGACTCCCTTACAGACGACGGTGGTGTCGGCGCCCAAGACCCAACACTCTTTTTTCTTTTTCGCGATAAATAAGGCTTTTTTGACCGCGAGTTTAAGAACCATCTTTCGGGGATTTTTTTCTCGAGTATTTTCCGAAACGCCGCTGGGAATAATGGTAAAGGGAATTTTTAGTTTTGATAATAGTTTTTTACGCTGAGGAGATGAAGAAGCGAGAATCAATGGCTTGGGCAGAGTAGGCATTATAAAGTGTTCTCCAATATCCATTGAAGATAAGGCGGGTGACCGTCTTGAATGGAGAGGACTAGAAATTCCGGCAATTCGTAAGAATGGAGGGCAAGAACCCATTTTTTAAGGCTTGGGACAAGAGATTTTTTGGTTTTTATGAGGAGTAGGATTTCCTTTTCTGCTTGGACTCTGTCTTTCCAAAAATAAAACGATGATTCGATGGGCAGTAAAGAAACGCAGGCGGCTAATTTTTTTTTAATCAAGGATTGCGCGAGATTTCGGGCTTCTGATTTTTTTGAAACTGTCGTCAAGGCCAGGCAAAACCTTGGCTTTGGGTTTAAGTTTTTTTTCACCGATAAGTTTGAGAACCAATAACCATGATTTTAAGCATATTCGAGGCTTTGTGTTTGGCTGTCCCTCCAGCGGTAATTAAAGCCGTTTGTCCTTTTTTAATGAGTCCGCTTTTGAGAAGATTTTGTTCTCCGGTCGCGAGCATTTGATCGGTTGATTTTCCCAAGGGAGAAATCACAGGGGTAATTCCCCAATAAAGAGCGAGCTGATTAAAGGTGGCTTGGCGGGGCGTTAAGGCATAAATAGGGGCGTTCGGCCTGTATTTAGACATAACCTTGGCCGACCAACCGGTCATGGTGTAGACAATCACCGCATCGGCGCCGGTCACGTCGCAGGCGTCGTGGGCGGCCCGTGCCAGGGCATTGGCAAAGCCGGTTTTATAATTATCATTCATTCCGTGAGGGATATTAGTATAGCGAAAAGGAGAATTCTCGGCTTTTTGGATAATATCGGTCATCATCGAGACCGCTTCGAGCGGATATTTGCCGGCGGCCGTTTCCGCCGAGAGCATGACGACGTCCGCCCCGTCATAGATCGCGTTGGCGACGTCCGAGGCTTCGGCCCTGGTCGGGGTTGGTTTTGAGATCATGGATTCGAGCATTTGAGTCGCCACGATTCCAATTTTCCCCAGTTCATTGGCTTTTTTGATCATCTGTTTTTGAAGACTGGGAACCTCGGCCGGAGAAAGTTCAACCGCCAAGTCCCCTCTGGCGACCATAAGCCCATCGGCTAGTTTTAGAATTTCATCTAAATTTTTAATTCCGAGAGGGTGTTCGATTTTCGCGATGATGCTCATGTGGGAGCTTGCCGCTTCAATGGTTTTTCGCGCGAGCATCACGTCCTCGGGTCTCCGAACAAAGGAGAGGGCGACATGGCTAATCCCTATTTCAATTCCTACTTTTAGATCTCGAATATCTTTTGGGGTAAGGGCGGGGAGATCGATATCGGCTCCGGGAAGATTCATCCCTTTGTGTTCGGCGAGCATTCCGCCGACGATAACTTCGCACTCAACGAAATCAGACCCTTTTTTAACGACCTGCAAAACTTTCGATCCGTCATCCAATAGAATTTTTGATTTTATGGAAACGGTTTGAGGCAATTTTTTGAAATCAGTCGATATTTCCCTGGCGGTTCCCATAAGGGGTTTGGTCGTAATCCGAATACGGTTGCCGGCGACAAGAGAAATAGGTTGACCTCCTTCTAAATTTCCGGTACGCAAACGCGGACCTTGCAAATCCATGACGATGGAGCAAGGTATTTTCGTTTTAGCGGAAGCAATCCTGATTTTTTTAACCAAGGGGGCAAGTCTTTCCATTGGCGCGTGGGAGCAGTTCAGGCGAAAGGCGTTGGCGCCCGCTTTGAGAAGTTTTTCCATCATTTCCGCGCTTGAGGAGGCGGGACCCAGGGTGGCTAAAATCTTTGTTTTTTTCGATATAAAAGGCGAATTAGACATAAAGCGATCCTTTAAAAGATTCACCCGCGGTTCTTGCTTAACCAAGCTAGAACCGCGGGCGAACCCATACTGACGAGGATTTTAGGGAATGGATTCCATAACCCGTTTAAGTTGTTCTTCCGTTTTTCCGACGATTTCGACAGTTTTTTCCCGGCCGTTGGCTCCGCGCAGAATGTTGACTTGTTTATTGGGAACCTCGAAGAACTCAGCCAGATAATCCTTAAGAGCCGCGTTGGATTTTTTATCCATGGCGGGGGCGGCGACCTTAACTCTCAAAACGCTGCCGATACGGCTGACCACTTCGCTTTCCGGAGCGTTTGGGATGACACGAACTTTTACGATCATGAATGTCCTCCCTTCCTAGGATTTACGTCTTTTGTTATTGTAGCATTTTTTGTATTGTGTCTCAATACAGCTTTTGAAGCGCCCAAACGTTTGACCCCCATGAATAAAGAAGAAATTATTGATCGGTTTCATTCTTATGAGCCGAATATCGACGCTATTTTAATATCAAAGGCGTATGATTTTTCCGAGAAGGCTCATTCCAAACAGGCCCGCGCCAGCGGCGAACATTATTTCGTCCACTGCCATGCCGTGTCTTCATCCTTAGTTGATTGGAAAATGGATTTGCCGACCATCTGCGCGGGGCTTTTGCATGACGTCATCGAAGATACCCCGGTCACGGAAGACGCTTTGCGCCAGGAATTTGGAGATGAAATTACGAAACTCGTTTTAGGCGTGACCAAACTCGATCATCTTCAATTTCAATCTCGCGACGACGCCCAAGCCGCTAATTGGCGAAAAATGCTTTTGGCGACGGCCCAGGATATTCGCGTGATCATCATTAAACTCGCGGATCGTCTTCATAACATGAAGACGATTAATTTTTTAGACGGAGAGAGGCAAAAGCGGATTGCGGAGGAAACTATTTCTCTTTACGCTCCCTTGGCGCATCGCTTGGGGATGTTTGAAATCAAAAGCGAGCTTGAGGATTTGGCCTTCGCCGTTTTGGAGCCCGAACAATACCATTCTCTTAATAAAAAATTGGAGGCTCGAGTCGCCGAAAAAGAAAAGACGCTCGCTGAATTTACCAAAGCCCTTGAAGAAACGCTGTCTTCTTCTCAGATTCAGCACCGCATCACGGCTCGAACCAAAAGCCTTTATTCCATTTACCAAAAGATGCTTAGGCAAGCAAAGCCTTTTGAGGAAATACAAGACGCTTTAGGCGTTCGAATTATTACCAATACGGTTTCCCATTGTTACGCTCTCTTAGGCATCGTTCATTCTCGGTTTAAGCCGTTAGCCGGCACCTTTACCGACTATATTTCTCTTCCAAAAATTAATCTTTATCAAAGTCTTCACACGACCGTCATGGGGCCGCAAGGCGCCCTAATCGAGGTTCAAATCCGAACCGAGGAAATGAATCGCACCTGCGAGTACGGCATTGCCGCCCATTGGAGGTATAAAACTGGGGACGGAAAGGAAGATACGCACTTAGAAGAAAAACTAAATTGGCTCCGCCAGTGGATTGAATGGCTCCAAGACTTAAAAAGCCCCAGGGAATTTTTAGAAAGTTTGGCGACAGATTTAACCCTCCATCAAGTCTTTGTTTTTACCCCTAACGGCGAGGTTAAGGTTCTTCCCGCGGGAGCGACGCCTCTTGATTTTGCCTTCGCGGTTCACACGGAAATCGGTTATTCTTGCATTGGGGCGGTCGTCAATAATAAAATGGTCAAACTTGATTATGAACTTCAATCGGGAGATATCTGCCAAGTCTTGACCCGTAAAAATTCAAATCCCAAGAAAGATTGGCTGCAGATTGTTCGAACCGCTCGCGCAAGGTCACGCATTCGCCGCTATCTTAGAGACCACGGCCTTGAAGCGTAGTTTTTCTAACAAATAGCAACGCGGTTTGATCTCGGTAAAGAAGGGTCCATTTCTTTTTCGGCATAAAATTAAAAATCCAGGAATCTGGTTGATTGAGATAAGGGATTAAAGCCGCGTTGATTTTTTGGGAATCCAAAAATTCCTGCCAGTTGTTTGAATTTAAGACGGCTCGTTTTTGTGGAAGCAAAAGATCATGGAAAATATACCGTCCGTCGCAATAAGGTTTAAACCAGGGGCGTAACTTCCAACCGAGATAGCCGCCCCATTCCCAAGGATTATAAAAACGGAGTCGGGAAAAACCCGGGTTTTGCCTGGAAATAAAACGGGTCGCTTTTTCAGGCAATAGCCTCCCATCAAAAGGGAAATTTTGAATGGATGGAGGCCAAAAATTCCAGATAAAAAAAATCAAAAAGAGAGAAAGAATAAACGATCCCGTCAAGACGCGTTTTTCTTTGAACCGCATTTCTTGAATCCAAGTTCCACCGGCTATCAGGAAGGCGATGATGAAATAAGGCGCCATTCTGCGATGTTCCAGGGTTGACAGGGATAATGCGAGAGTGAGCGAGATCGTGGGAAAAAAAATTTTCAATTTAGTTCGAAACGGTTTATGGATGAGAAGGATGGTGACGGCCAAAAATAATAAAACAAACGCGATATCGGTCGGCCAGTGGATTGGGGGCGAGAAATTAAAAGGTCTCCACTCCATGATGGATTGAGAGAGCGCGCTTTCTTGTTTTAAATGCGCCAACGCGACTTTATAAGGGCCTAATCCGTAAGGATTGATCAAGCTCCCTAAAAAAGCCGAAATTCCCCAAAGAACGGTTTTTTTAAATCGAGATATTTCCTTGGATGTAAGATGGCAAGCGGCATAGAAAAAAATCAGGGCTTCGCCAAAAATAAATCCCGCGTGAAGATTCGCCCAGAGGGCAAAAAGGCCGAAAAAGACCCAGTTCCCGCGGAGAGATGAATTCTTTTTATTTTCTCGATTGTTTTCAAGGGAAACCATCAGCCCGGCGAAAAAAATAAGCGAAAAAAGTTCGGGCCTGAGATCGGAATGGGAGATGGAGGAGGCCGCCCATAATAAAAAAGCGCCTACGACTAAGCTTTTTTCAATTCGCCGTTCATTGAGAAAAAAACCGATGGGGACCCAGGCCAAAAAGAGTAGGGAAGCCTTGAGAAAGAGAAGCGTTTTCCAACCTCCTATTCTATAGATACTGAAAAATAGAAGATGAGAAAGCCATTCAAAATCTATCCATGGGGTTTGGGGTTTTGTCCAGGATAGGAAATCGGTATGGGGGAAGGCGCGGTGAAGCAAAATCCAGCGTGCGGAGGAAAATCCCCAAAAGAGATCGGGGTTTCTTATGGGAATCAGAAAAACGGGAAGAGCGGCGAGAAAAAGAAGAAAATAAAAAAGCCAACCCTTTATTTGAGGTTTCAGATTGGGTAATATGAAAGAGGCGTTTGGGAGAAGCCCTTTAGGCATTCACGGGACGAGCGGCTTTTCCCGAACGGATACATCGGGTGCAAACATAAGCCGTTTGGGAGCGCCCTTCCAAAACCACCTTTTGTTTTTGGAGGTTCGGACGGAAAACGCGCTTGGTCCCTCGGTGAGAATGACTGTAAGAGCGGCCCGTCACCGGGCCCTTCGAGCAAATGCTACATTTAAAAGCCATATGACTCATGATACTAAAAAAGACTCTCAAACCACAAGAGATTTCCCAGTTACAGATTTAAAGGGAGTTGGGGGTAGCCGAGCCAAGATTCTTGGCCGATTGGAAATAGCGACTTTATTTGATTTATTGCGGCACTTTCCGAGAGATTGGCAGGACCGGCGTTCTGCGGAAAATTTTCCACTGCCAGATCAACCCGCAACCAAGGCATTTTTTGGAAGAGTGGTCCACGCGCGCTCTCTTTCCGCCGGTATGCGCTTGTCTATTTTTAGGGCGGAACTCATGACCGCGGTAGGACTCGTATCGGCGCTGTGGTTTCGGAGACGAAATCCGCGCTTTGACGTTATGGAACCCCTTAAAAAAGAAATTTTTCCGGGGGTGGATCTTTGGGTTGTGGGACGCGCGGAAACTTCCGCTTCCGGAAAATGCGAGATCCATGTGGAAGAGCATTATCTTGACAATGAAGGTTCTAAACTCCATGTCAATCGCCTGACCCCCATTTATTCTCTCACGGAAGGCCTGACGCAGAAATTCCTGCGAGAAATTGAATGGCAGGCTCTCATGAGGGCGGGAAAAGATGTCCCTGAATTTATCCCTCACCCGCTTGTAGCGAAACGTCGCCTTCTTTTGCCGGAGCAAGCGATTAAGGGAATTCACTTTCCGGAATCCCGTTTAGAATTGGCGGAGGCCCGAAGGCGTTTCGTTTATGAAGAACTCCTTTTTCTCAGCCTGGCGTGGCGGATTAAACGCCGCCAAGCCAGGGAATCAAATAAAAATTTCACTTATACGATTAAGCGTTCTCTATTGACCCCGTTTAAAAATAAATTGGGCTTTGAGTTTACTTTCGCTCAAAAACGGGCTATTAACGAGATTTTTTCGGATATGCAGGAGTCCTTTTCCATGTCGCGGCTTTTGCAGGGAGACGTGGGGTCCGGAAAAACTGCGGTCGCGATTTCAGCCATTTTACTCGCCGTTGAAAACGGGGCGCAGGCGGCTTTGATGGCGCCGTCTGAAATTTTGGCCGAACAGCATTTTGCCACTTTGTCGCGGCTCTTAAGCGGGCTTCCGGTTAAAATTCAGATTCTCACTTCCCGCCTGAGTTTAAAAGAACGGAAAGAGGCTCGTCAAAAAATAAAAAATGGGGAAGTGGATATTGTGGTGGGAACGCACGCGGTGATTGAGGAAGATGTGGAGTTTAAAAATCTCCGCCTGGCGGTGATTGATGAACAGCACCGTTTTGGCGTTCGCCAAAGGGCGACCTTAAAAAGGAAGGGAAGTTTAATTGATCTTCTGGTGATGACCGCGACCCCTATTCCTCGTACGCTGTCTTTGGCTCTTTACGGAGACTTGGACGTTTCAACTCTCGATCAAATGCCTCCGGGGAGAATTCCTCCACAAACTTTTTTTTCCTCCGAGGAAAAGGCTTTTGAGGCTCTTCGCCGAGAAATAAGTCAAGGCCGCCAAGCTTATATTGTCTATCCCGTTATCGAAGAGTCGG
>JAJYOT010000006.1 GCA_021796015.1 bacterium | reverse complement strand
GTCAAACTCCAGGCGAAATTTTCTGCGAGGTCAAGGAAAAAAAACATGAGCAAAGAAACTAAAGAACCCAAAAAAGAATCGTTTGAGGCTTCTCTCAAAAAGTTGGAAAATTATGTTCAAACGCTGGAAGCGGGAGACAAAGGTATCGAGGAAAGTCTTGAGGTTTTTGAAAAAGGCGTGGCCCTGGCGAAAGAACTGTCCAAACGCCTGGAAGAAGCCAAAAAGAAAGTAGAAGTTCTTGCTAAAGAAGACAGCGGGTTTTCCCAAAAGCCTTTATCCGAATCAGAATGACGTTCCCCCATTTTTTAGGCCGGGATAAATTGGTTATTTTTGGGGTTAAGCCGCTGAGCGCTCCATGCGGCCTTGGCTCACAACGAAGCCCCGTCCCAAAAGCGCCCTGGCCAATTGCTCATATTATTTCTTTCCAAGCCCTAAGCCCTAACCCGCCCAAAAAGGTTTCTGTTTAGGCTTTTTTGTTTTCTTCCACGAATTTGCGGATATCCTCGATATGTTCGAGAATCAAAGCCGCTTTTCCAAGCCCGAATTGAAAGGGAAACTTATCCTCGGCATTCCGTTTAAGGATAATCATTTTATTTCCCTTAAATTCTCCGAATTCAACCATTCCCATAGCGCCTCCTGACTCTTTGATTTACCGTCTTTTGAGAAACGAAAATCAGCGATTTTCCTAAATGAGCAGCCATACTCTTAAATTATACGTTCAAAAATTTATTTTGCGATATCTTTTCTTAACGCTTTCCCCTGAAAAAAAATCTTGGCCGCACTTTGATACGCGCTGTTGCGAGCTTTCGTAAGGCGCGTCCCCACCGCAACCACGCTTAAAACCCGGCCCCCCGCGGTCTTCCATTCTCCGTTTTTTAACGCAGTCCCGCAGTGAAAAATTTGAACGCCCCGGTTTTCCCCGCCAAGACCCAAAATCTTCCTTCCTATTTTAATCTTTTCCGGGTAGCCTTCGGAAACTAAATTGACGCAAACCGATGATTTTTTAAGAACTTTAATTTTGAGGCCTTTAAGCTTTTTTTGGGATGTCGCCCACAACAAGGCCAGGAAATCAGATTGAATCAGCGGCAAAGCCGTCTGGGTTTCCGGATCTCCAAAACGACAGTTAAACTCCAAAACCTTGACGCCCTCCGGCGTCAGCATCAACCCGCAATACAAAAGCCCCCGATAATCCATTTTTTCCCGGCGAATGCCCGTCAGGGTTTCCCTAAAAATTGTCTCTATTTCGTTTGTTGTTTTTATCGAAACAGAAACCGGCGCAAAGGCCCCCATACCGCCGGTGTTAGGGCCCCGGTCTCCGTCTTTAAGACGCTTATGGTCGCGGCTTAAAGGCAGTAAAACAAAATCCCTCCCATCGGTTAAGGCCATCGCGCTTAATTCCGGGCCGGCCAAACATTCTTCGATCACCACCCTCTCACCGGCGTCCTTAAATATTCTTTCTTTCATTAATTTTCTGGCTGAAATCAAAGCGTCTTCTTTACTCTCGCAGACAAAAACGCCTTTCCCTCCGGCCAGGCCGCTGGCCTTGACCACCAAGGGCCTTTCCGAAATTTGGTTTAAATAGCGGGAAACGTCTGAGAAATTTTTAAACGCCTTAAAATGAGCGGTGGGAATCGCGTATTTTTTCATAAAATTCTTGGCAAAGACCTTCGAGGACTCAAGACGAGCGCCGCGCCTGGTCGGGCCAAAACAGGCAATTTTTCTTTTTATCAGTTCATCGGCGACTCCCGCCGCCAAAGGTCCTTCGGGGCCAACCACCACGAGATTAATTTTATTTTCGACCGCGAACGCGGCGACGGCTTTTGGGCTTAAACAATTAATATCGGCGCAAACAGCCAGACACGCAATCGCATCCGAGCCGGGAGCGCAAAAAAGCTTGCCCAAATAGGGGCTTAGCCTAATTTTTTCGCAGAGAACGTGTTCCCGCCCGCCGGAACCCAAGACCAAAACGTTTAATTTCAAGAGCCAACCTTTTGGAAACTCAAGGCTTGAGTTGGAGTTCTGATCGGATAGTTCTTCGTAAAACACGCGTCGCAAAAACCGGCTCCGCCGGCGGCCGCAAGCATCGCGTCAAGACTCAGATAGTGAAGGCTATCAACCCCGATAAAATCCCGAATTTCCTCAAGCTTTCTCTGGTTGGCAATCAAGGCCTCTGACTTGGGAGTATCAATCCCGTAATAGCACGCGGAAACAATCGGGGGGCTGGTAATTCCCATGTGGATTTCCAGTGCGCCGGCTTCTCTTAAGCTTCGCGCAATTTTACGGGAGGTGGTTCCGCGAACAATGGAATCGTCAATTAAGATCACTTTTTTCCCTTTCAAGGCCTCGGAGACTGGACTTAATTTTAAATCGACCGCCATTTCCCGCATCTCCTGGCTGGGACGAATAAAAGTGCGGCTAATGTAGTGGCTGCGAACCAATCCTACCTCAAATGGAATTTGAGATTCTCTTGAAAACCCAAGGGCCGCCGGCACCCCGGAATCGGGAACCGGCATCACGAAATCGGCTTTAACTTCCCTCATTTGTCGCGCCAGGAACTTTCCTAATTCTTGCCGCACGGCCTGAACGCTTTTTCCAAAAACCACGGAATCCGGACGCGAAAAATAAACGAGTTCAAAAACGCAACGCGCAGAACTAAGACGAGGCAAAGCCTTAACGCTTTTCAAAACTCCTTCTCGAATAAAGACTATCTCGCCGGGTTCTATCTCGCGAATATAAGAAGCCTTAATCAAAGACAAGGCCGTTGTTTCAGAGCTGACTACATAAGAATTTCCCAACTTTCCCAAAACCAGCGGACGAAACCCATGGGGGTCCCGGCAAGCGATCATTTGGTCCCGAGTCAAAATGAGAAGCGAATAAGCTCCTTCTACTTTTTTAAGGGCTTCAACAAGCGCCTCGTCAAAATCGCTAGAAGCATGGGCCAACAAATGTAAAATCGCCTCGGAATCGGTTGAGGAATGGAAAATAGCTCCCCTGGCTTCAAGAGCCTTGCGAATTTCAGAAGCGTTGGTCAAATTTCCATTGTGGCCCAAGGCCAACACCCCGTGCCGGGTTTTGGAGACAAGGGGCTGGGCGTTTTTTATGTGGCTTGAACCCGTGGTCGAATAGCGCACATGCCCGATGGCGGAAGTCCCATTTAACTTTTCAATTCTTTTTTCGGAAAAAACCTCGCCGGCAATTCCCATTCCGGTATGAGAATTCATCTGGCCGTTTAAAACTGAAGCGATGCCCGCCGATTCCTGACCGCGATGCTGAAGAGCAAAAAGACTTAAATAAGTCAGGTGAGCGGCGTCGGGATGATTTTCAATTCCAAAGATTCCGCACATGTTCAGATTCTCTCCTTCTTTAACAACTCCGCTTGACGGAATTCCAACGCTCTAAAATATCCTTAAGCTCGTCTAAAGCCGAAAAGCGGCTTAACCATTCCTGGATATAAACCAGGTCGATATCTTTTTTCTTACGCGCCCAAATTCCACTGGCATCCTCGATATCGCGAGGCCTGCCCGCAATGAGTTTGTAAATCAGCAAATCATCGGCGCGAATAAAACGTACGGCTGTACCAGCGACAAGAACAGATTCGGCGCGCGCAATAGCCGCTCTTTCGTAAGGCAAATCCGAAAAAAGGAAATCGACGCGAACTTTCGAATGCTTATCCATAACAGGGAAAACATTGGTCTCTCGCGCGAAAGAAGCTGGATTTTCGCACGCAGGTTTAAAATCATTTTTGGCGAGAGCTTTTTCAAAATGCGCGGCATTCTCAACACTGACGCCCAACGTAATATCGATGTCGCGAGTGAAACGCGGCTCTCCATGGATTAAAACCGCTTGCCCACCGATAATCATGTAAGGAATGCCTTCTCTATCTAGTATTCCAGCAATCCGGGATAAGAGTTTTTCCAACCGGTTCATCGAACTCGGCTAAAAATTTTACGCATCTCGATCAAAAGCCGCAAATGCGGATCGGCAAGTAAAGAAGCGGCGTCATCAGAAATAACAAAAGTCTCCGGGCTCAAGGAACACGCCTCTTGATGAGCCTCGTCAAACCACCGAAAAGCTTCTTCCGGGCTCAGTGCGGAAAGAGCCTCTTCCCGCGCGCGTTTTTCAAACTCTCGCCATTTTCCCGGGTTCTTAAGCATAACCTATCCCCTGCAATAATCTACCGCGTTTTTAAGAATCGCCATCCCAAAGGCTTGCTTTTGAAAGGTTTGCCTCGTCCAATTGGGGTGATGATGAATTTTAGTGTATCTTTCCGGGTGCGGCATCATTCCCAGACAATTTCCATCCGGGTTGGTCAAGGCCGCGATGTTAAAGACCGAACCGTTGGGGTTGGCCGGGTAAGGAGCAATTTTTCCATCATCGGAAACATATTGCATCGCAATCGAGCGATTGCGTTTTAAATCTTCCAATTGCTTAGGGCTTCTTAAAACCAGTTTTCCTTCTCCATGCGCGACCGGAAGTTCAATCATCTCCGGAAGACCCTTAAAAAATAAGGAGGGATTCTGGGTGTTAATCCTTAAATGAACCCAGCGGTCCTCAAAACGCCCGGAATCGTTCGCGACAAAACTGGCGCTTTGTTCACAGGAAGGCGAAAATGGAAGTATTCCGGCTTTGACCAACACCTGAAAGCCGTTACAAATACCGATCACCGGACGCCCCATCCGAATAAAATTCTTAATATCAGCGATATGAATTTTGACCTGGGCCGCCAAAATTCTTCCCGCTGAAATCTCATCTCCATAAGAAAATCCGCCGGGAAGGATAAAGATATCGTAATCCAACAGCCGGACGCGCTTTTCTTTAAATAAGCGCAAGGAAACAATCTCGGGCTTGGCCCCCAATTCCGCGAAAGCGTTGGAGGTCTCAACGGCGCAATTAGTTCCCGGAGCGGACAAAATCAGGACTTTCGGCGATTTCACGACAACACCGTCCTCTGCCAGGCGGCTTTAAAAGGGGCCGTCGACTCTTCAAATAAAACTAAGCCGTCAAGGCCGATAATTTTGATGATCGGATTGGCGATACTTGAGCCCACACGCTTAACGCAAGAACCCTTGACACATTTGAGAAAAGCGGCTTCGTGTTCGGGTTTTACCTCAAGCAGGATACGACTAGGAGTTTCGGAAAACAACAAAACTTCAGCCGAATAAATCGGTTTTTGCTTGGGAAGAGCGTCTAAATCAATCATCGCCCCAAATTCTCCCGAAAAAGCCATTTCGGCCACCGCCGTCAAAAGCCCGCCTTCCGACAAATCATGAGCGGAGGCAACCAAGCCCTTTGACATCGCCTGATAGACCGCGGCAAAATTTCTTCTCGCACACCGAGCATCTACGCGCGGAACCGCTCCGCCAGCAAGGCCGTTAATTTCATGATAAAGCGAGCCTCCCATGTCTTCCCCGGTCTGACCAACCAGATAAAGGGAATTTCCTGGTCCTTTCATATCCATCGTGACGGCTTTTTCAATATTGGGAACCGGCGCAATGGCGGAAATTAAAAGAGTGCCGGGAATAGAAACCATTTTTCCGGAAGCGTCTTTTGACTCGTTATAAAGACTGTCTTTTCCAGAAATAAAAGGAATTTGAAATCCCAAGGAAGCGTCACGGCACCCCATGGCGGCTTTGACCAAGGAACCAAGAACTTGCGGGTTTTCGGGATTCCCCCAACAGAAGTTGTCCAAGAAAGCGGCCCGGGAAATATCGGCGCCCACGCACAGAATATTGCGAAGGGCTTCATCCGCGCACAACCACGCCATTTGATAAGGATCTAATTTCCCGGAAGCGGGGTTAAGCCCGTGACCCACGGCAAAACCGGATAAATCCGAAACGTCTTTGGTCGCGGCTTGCGGCCAGATGACCGAAGCGTCCCCGGGACCGTCGTGGCGAGTTCCCTGAAGAGGCTTAATCACGGTCCCCCCTTGGACTTCATGGTCGTATTGCCGAATCAGCCATTCACGGCTACAAACATTGAGATGAGACAAAATGTTTTTGAGATTTTCCGCAAGAGATTTTTTCGGGAGAGCGCGAGACTCATTCCCTTTGGGCGGAATATAGACGGCCTTTTTTTCCTCGACAGGAATCCCGTTACTGATAAATTTAAGCGAAAGATTAATGAGCGGGCGGCCATTCCATAAAACCTCAATGCGACCGGTCTTAACAAATTCCCCGACCACTCGGCTTTCTACTCCTTCATCCGCAAAAACTTTTTCAAAGGCTTTTAAGTTCGACGGCGGAACGGCAAAAACCATCCGTTCCTGGGATTCTGAAACCCAAATTTCCCACGGCTCCATATCAGACGCCTTGAGGCTTTCTTTTTCCAGTTGAACGCGAGCGCCCACAATGTCGGCCATTTCAGTGATGGCTGAGGAAAGGCCTCCCGCCCCGCAATCAGTGACGGAATGATAGAGCTTCTTATCCCGGGCATTGAGCAGAGCTTCCATCACGCGCTTCTCATTGAGGGGATGCCCGATTTGGACCGCCGTTGAGTGATCATCTCCGTTTAAATTAGCGGAAGAAAAAGTGGCCCCGTGAAGCCCGTCTTTTCCAGTCAGTCCGCCGGCAACCACGATTAAATCTCCCGGTCGAATTTCTTTTTTCACGGCCTTCGCCGGAAGAACTCCGACGCTCCCGACAAAAACCAAGGGGTTTAAAGCGTATCCCTCGTCAAAGTAAAGCCCTCCCGCCGCAGTCGGAATTCCCATTCGGTTGCCATAATCTCTAACCCCGGCGATAAGACCCCTCAAAATTCTTTCCGGAGAAAGCGCCTTGGGAGGCAAGGATAATTTCTTATCCGGAGGAGCGACGCAAAAAATATCCGTTGATAAAACGGGCTTGGCCCCCAGCCCCGCGGCTAAAACGTCTCGAATGACGCCCCCAAGACCGGTTTCGGCGCCGCCTTTGGGCTCGATCGCGCAGGGGTGGTTATGGGTCTCCACTTTAAAAGCTAAAGCCCACTGCCCTTTTTTCCCAAAACTGACAATCCCCGCGTTGTCTTTAAAAACAGATAAACACCAAGGCTTTTTTGTTTGGCGGGTCGCGCGCGCGATAGTCTCTTCAAAAAGATTTTTAATCAAAACGGTTTTGGAACCTTCTTGATAACGGATGGGAGATTTAAAGGTCTTATGCCGACAATGTTCCGACCAACTTTGGGCGACGGTCTCAATTTCCGCGCGCGTGGGATTTCGTTTTAGGGATCGGAAATAGGCTTGGACGGCGAGAATTTCCTTTTCATTTAAAGACCATAGATTTTGAGCGCTCAGATTCTTTAATTCCTTGATCCCCAGCGAATTGAAATCGGATAAGACCTGCACAGGAAGAGTTGGATTTTCTATTTTTTCGGTCATGAACAAGCCGTAATTGAATAAAGATGGATGATGGGATTTAAAAGCGAGCGGACGGCGGAGGATTCAATCTGGGGTTTGCCGCATTTAGATTCAATTTTGTAAATGGAGGCAATTCGAATGAAATCCGGAGCTGGAAAGCCCATCTCAGTCATCGCATTTTTCATGGTATCGGCCTCCGGATCTAAAACCGTGGGTTTCAGTCTCACTTCCACCCTCCAAAAAGGCCCCTGGGTCGAGGGTGGCTGGGACAAAACCCGAAAATCCTCGGTAATCGGATCGCAAAGAAGATCCCGGCTCAAGCGATTAATGTGGGCGGCGGTGAAACTGCCCCGAATTTCATAAAGACGGCTTTTGCGAACCTTAGACACCGTTGGCGCTCCGGAAGATTTTAAAACGACAGCCAGAGACGAGGATTCCGCGTCTCCGTATTCCGATTTAAGCGAAACCTCTATTCTATGCGTCGAAGCCGCAATCATTAGTCCCTCTCCTTATAAAATTTCAGGGACGGGACAATGCCGCCCTTATGGTTTATTGGAAGAGGCATTAGGCTTTTAACATTTTTAAAAATTGAAGATATCGGCTGCGCGTCTGGTCAACAATTTCTTTTGGGAGAGCCGGGGGCGCCGAATTTTTATCCCAACCCGTCTGTTCCAAATAATCCCGCACGAACTGTTTGTCAAAACTCGCCGGAGAAAAACCCGGGCGATAAGAAGCCGCATCCCAAAAACGGGAAGAATCCGGGGTGAGTATTTCGTCAATGAGGCGGAGTTCAGAACCGACAAACCCAAACTCCAGCTTCGTATCCGCCAAAATGATTCCGCGAAGACGGCAATAGGCAGCCGCAAACTCATAAATTTTGAGCGTCGCTTCTTTTAGCCTGACGGCAATATCCGCCCCCACAAGGGATTTAAGCTTTTCAAAAGAAATATTTTGGTCATGGCCCGCATCGGCCTTGGTCGAGGGGGTGAAAAGAGGGCGCGGAAGTTGAGAAGCTTCAACGAGCCCTTCCGGCAAAAATTCACCGCAAACGGAACGTGATTTTTTATATTCCTTAAAACCCGTGCCGGCCAAATATCCCCGCGCAATACATTCGGCATCCACGCGCCGGGCTTTTTTAACCAACATCGTTCGTCCTTCCAAATCGTCCCAGGGAGCCCGAACCGAAGACGGCAATAGTCTCCGAATTTCCTTTATATCAGCCGTGATCAGGTGATTAGGAATGATTTTTTTGGTCAGGTCAAACCACAAAAGGCTGGCTTCCGTCAAAATTTTTCCTTTATCGGGAACCTCGGTCTCTAAAACCCAGTCGAAAGCCGACAGGCGATCGGTCGAAACAATCAAAAGATTGTCGCCTAAATCATAAACATCCCGAACTTTGCCCTTTCTCAAAAGGGGAATCCCCATTACTTCTAATTCGAGAGCGCTCAAATTGTTCATTCCCATTCGATGGTGGCCGGAGGTTTTGAGGTGATGTCGTAAACCACCCGGTTAATCCCGCTCACTTCTCTGGTGATCCGGTCGGATACGCGGCGAAGCAGATTTTCCGGAAGGCGCGCCCATTCCGCGGTCATACCATCTACGCTCGTTACGGATCTGAGAACCACCGCATTTTGATAGCTTCTTGAATCTCCCATCACCCCGACGGTTTTAACCGGCAAAAGTACCGACAAAGCCTGCCAAACCTGGGAATAATATCCCGCTTTTTTTAATTCGTCAATAAAAACAGCGTCGGCCTCACGGAGAATTTTAAGACGTTCTGCGGTTACTTCTCCAATAATCCGAACCGCAAGCCCCGGACCCGGAAAGGGGTGGGAGAGTAAAATATCATCTGGAATTTGAAGTTCCGCACCCAAACGCCGCACTTCGTCTTTAAAAAGAAAGCGCAAGGGTTCGATGAGTTTTAAACGCATTCTTTTGGGCAAACCGCCGACATTGTGATGGCTTTTGATGATGGAAGATGGCCCGCTGACGGGAACCGATTCAATTACATCCGGATAAAGAGTTCCCTGCGCCAAAAAGGTGGCTGATTTAATTTTCTGGGCTTCCTTTTCAAAAACATCAATAAAAGTTTTTCCGATGATTTTCCGCTTTTTTTCCGGGTCGCTGACGCCTTTAAGGCGCCTTAAAAACAATTTCGAGGCGTCCACGATTTTGACATTGAGACCCAAGGATTGTCCTAAAACCCCTTCCACCCGCTCGCGATCCCCTGATCGCAAAAGACCGGTATCGACAAAAAATGCGTGCAATCTGGTTCCGACCGCCTTTCCAATCAAAACGGCGGCCACCGCGCTGTCGACGCCGCCGGAGACCGCGCAAACAACGCTCGATTTTCCTACCTGGGCCTGAATTTGCGAAACAGCCTCTTTAAGAACATAGGAAATCGTCCAGCGGGATTTGATTCCGCAAACACCGCGGACAAAATTCTCAAGGATTTTTTCCCCTTGGCTGGTGTGAGCGACCTCGGGATGAAATTGAAGCCCGTAAATTTTCTTTTTCTCATCGGCGATTGCGGCCATTGGACAATCCTGGGTTTCAGCAATGACCCTAAATCCGTTGTCCAAGCGCTCGACACTGTCGCCATGGCTCATCCAGGCTCTAAAAAGACCGGAAACTCCATTAAAAATCGCGCTGGGCTCCAAGGCCCGAACCTCCGCCTCTCCGTATTCCCGGTTTTTTGAAGCCCGCACCTGGCCCCCGTGCTCGTGAACCAGGAGTTGCATCCCATAGCAGATTCCCAAAATGGGAATTCCCAAGGAAAAAAGATCGACGGAAGTTTTCGGGGCATTTTTATCTAAAACCCCGGAAGGCCCGCCGGAAAGAATGATGCCCTTGGGACCGATCTCCGAAATTTTTTCCTTGGAAATGGAAAAAGGGACGATCTCGCTAAAAACCTCAAGTTCCCGCAACCTACGGGCTAAGAGCTGGGTGTATTGGCTCCCAAAATCAAGAATCAGAATTTTCTCTTCCGGCCTCACCCCGGCGAGAATATCCGTATTCGAATTTTTCATTTGCCCATTCCAATTCTTTGAGTTCTCTGGAAAATTTTTCCCTCGGTTTTAATCGCCGGCGCGATGATGATTTCAGCGGCCTGCATTTCTCTAATATTAGAGGCCCCGATAGACCCCATACAGGTTCTAAGCGCCCCGACCAGATTTTGAGATCCGTCATCTAAACGGGAAGGACCATACAAAATCTCTTCCAGACTTCCGGTGACCCCCACCTGGATTCTCGTTCCGCGCGGAAGATTTTGATGAGGAGTCGCCATCCCCCAATGAAAACCTCGTCCCGGGGCTTCCTTGGAGCGAGCAAAGGCCGAACCCACCATCACTCCATCGGCCCCGCAAGCAATGGCTTTACAAATATCGCCCCCGGAAGACATTCCCCCATCGGTAATGATGGGGACGTATTTGCCCGTCCTCTTATAATAATAATCCCGCGCCGCCGCGCAATCAACGGTCGCGGTCACCTGGGGAACGCCCAGACCCAGAACTCCCCGGGTCGTGCAAGCCGCCCCGGGCCCGACGCCAATGAGAAGCCCTGAAGCCCCGGCATCCATGAGTTCTGAAGCGACCGAATAAGTCACGCAATTTCCCACGATGACAGGGATTTTCATTTTTTTACAAAAGGCCCCAATATCAAATGGCTTATATTTTTTTGCCTGGTGCCGGACCGTGGCCACGGTGGATTGAACGACAAACAAATCGCATCCCGCTTCCTGAGCGATGGGGCCGAATGAATCCGCATTTTGAGGAATGGTCGAAACCGCGCAGGGAACTTTCCCGGCTTTAATTTCGGAAACCCGGCGCGCGATCAAATCTTTTTTAACGGGTTTTTGGTAAATTTCCTGAACCAAGGCCGTCGCCTCTTCGGGGCTGGCTTGAGCGATTTGATTTAAGACCTCGCCTGGATGGTCATAGCGGGTGTTGACCCCGTCTAAATTAAGAACCCCCAATCCCCCTTGTTTTCCCATCGCAATGGCGAAAGAAACGTCTACGACTCCATCCATGGCGGAGGCCAGAAAAGGAATTTCTAGGTTGATGGGACCGAAGGAAAGTTTCGTGTCCACCTCATCCGGATTCAGCGTTAAATCTCCCGGAACCAAGGCGATTTCGTCAAAACCATAAGCTCGCCGGGCTTGTCTATCTCGTCCAATAAAAAAAGACATTGCCACCTCCCTTCGAGAGATATGATACAAAATACATGGACGCGCACAAATGGGTTTTGCTAGCATACTGAAAGGAGAGATTATTTCATGAACCGTCTTGGCGGATTTCTAACTACCTTAGCCTTATCCGTAACTTTGATTTTTTCCGTCTCTGGTTGCGGGACGCTCATTGACCCGGGACACGAAGGGCTTCGCCAATTAGTTTTTCGCGAGCATTCTCTTCAGAAAGAACCGCTGACCGACGGATTCTACTGGCATTTCCCCTGGAACAATATTTTTGTCTATAAAACTACCTGGCAAAGCCGGACCGAAGAAGTGCACGTTCTGACGGAAGAAGCTCTTCATATTTTCGTTCGCGTCACCGTCACTTATCGCCCGAAAGCGAGTCAACTCTACGAATTGGCGCAAACCATCGGCCCCCATTACTACAGCCAGGTCATCCGCCCGCCGTTTGTGACGATTACCAGAACGGAGTTCGCCTGGCACAAACACAACCGCTTGGGGCAAGATTCTCCGATTATCGAAAGCGACATTTTGAAAAAATTGAAAGCGGCTTTGGCCGATATGCCGCTAGTCATCGCCCGCGTCTCCATTGATCACATTCAATACGACCGACAAGTGACCGACGCGATATCGGATAAAATCGCGACTCACCAAAAAGCGGAGCAGAAAGTTTACGAGGAAGACATCGCAAAAGAAAACGCCGACATCGCCCGCACCAACGCCCAAGGCCAAGCCGACGCCGAGGATATTCAGGCTTCCGGAGACGCCAAGGCGATTTTAGTCAAAGCCCAGGCGAAAGCCAAGGCTCAAATGGAGATTTCAAAGACTCTGACCCGGCAATACATTCAGCTCAAGGCCTTCGACAACCCCGCGACGCGCTATTACTTTGTTCCCACCGGAAAAGACGGACTTCCCCTCATCATCAACACGGGATCCTCTAATCCCAACTTTAATTCCATAACCAAATAACGCGCCGCATGAAAACCATCCTTCTTTTGACTTGCTCAAATATTTTCATGACCTTCGCTTGGTACGGGCATTTGCGCTACCGGCAGGTTCCGCTGTGGGAAGTCATTCTAATTAGCTGGGGCATCGCTTTTTTTGAATATTGTTTTCAAGTTCCGGCCAACCGCATCGGTTACGGCGAGTTTTCGGTTGTTCAGCTTAAAACCATCCAGGAAATCATCACCCTAACCGTGTTCGTGGTCTTTGCCACGTTCTATTTAGGCGAAAAACTCAGATGGAATCATTTTGTCGGATTTTCTTTCCTTATTTTAGCCGCATTTTTCATTTTCCAACATCAGTAAACCTGCCGATGAGCATCGTCGGTAGTGATATAATCTCAAGAGAGATGCGGGCGGAATTAGTGGAAAGTAGGATTTCTCTTTTCACGATCCCCTCAGTCGCGAGGCCATCAAGGGGCTTCCCTTGTTCTCCGATTTAGGCGACGACGTTTTCATTCCCGAGCCGGAAAAAGATTTTCCGCCCAGGCATTTTTTGGAGATCGCCAATGAATGAGAAAGATGTTAATTCCATGATCTGCTATGTGCGGCAGGCAAATGGAATGCTTGAGATTTTGGAGGAAAATAAAAAAAACCAAGAAATCACGCTACGAGAACTTCAAGGAAAATTCAAGGAAAAATATAAAGCAGATCCAGGGAATGATGATTTCTCTTTCTGCAACCAACACCAGTTCTCCGCTTCCTTGTTTATCTATATCGGCATACCATCCCAGAAATTTTTTAACAGCCTCCCAGAATGTTCTGTTGAAAAACTTGTTCCTGATTGGGGAGTCCCACCCTCCGTACAAGAGTCGAGATGGAACCTAAAAGAACTCATTCGTCATCTGCGCAACGCGATTGCACATGGCAATGTCTCTATTTCTCCTGATTTAGAATTTACCTTTGTAGACGAGAAAAAGGGGAATTCTATAGAAATTAAATTTAATAGGGATGAGCTTCAACGTTTTAGCCAGGCGTTAAGTTGGTGGTGCTTAACAAAAGACATAACACTTAAAGGACTGCGTGACAATCACTCTTAAGTGATCAGGAAAAGCCTATTACGTAGGAAAGACCCGTTCCGCATTATGGTACCCTGGGGCAATCCAAGCCAATGACACCGCAAAAATACAATAAATTCATGGATATTTTTATTTGTTTCTATTGCGTAGTTATATTGCGTTTTACGCAATACGCTACGCAATGTCAATGCATGGGGAGTCTTAGCGCGAAATGTTGAAAGTTGAAAACCACAACCCTGATGTTTTAAGCTGCTTGGCGAATTTGAGCAGTGACGAGGTCTTTACGCCGCCTCGCCGCGCGTGGGGAACTACCCAATGCTTGCCAGCATTTGGGAATTTTTCTCAATCATCACGACGCTCTTTCCAACCCAGATCATGATTGGATTTGAATCAAGCAAAAAGATATCCTGTTAGAGAACTTTAGAAATACAATGCCTATTCCTAATTACCAGCCCTGCATGCTGCCTCTCCTGGAATTTTATTCGGATAATAAAGAGCATTCAGCTCATGAAGCCTGTGCCCAACTTGCGAAAAAGTTTCAATTAACCGGCGCTGAGAGACAAACGCTGTTGCCTAGCGGTCAACAAACGGTTTTTGAAAATAGAGTTGGATGGGCTCGAACCTATTTAAAAAAGTCAGGGCTCATTGACGCTCCTAAACGAGGCGTTAATAAAATTACCTCCCGAGGCCTGGAGGTCTTGCAAAAAAATCCGACCTCTATTGATGTACGGTTTCTTGAACAATTCCAGGAATTCAAGGAATTTAGGGATTTACGGAGAAATGACGGAGAAACTGAGCCCGAGAACGGCGATGATACGCCGGAAGAGTTACTCGAACGAGCGCATCAAACGCTCCAATCTTCCATTCTCACCGACTTACTCCAGCGGCTTAAGGCGTGTTCCCCATCTTTTTTCGAGAAAATTGTCGTTGAGGTAATTTTAAAAATGGGTTATGGCGGCAGCAGGCAGGATGCGGGTAAAGCCATAGGCCAAACCGGAGACGGCGGCATTGATGGAATTATTAAACAAGATAAACTAGGCCTCGATGCGATCTATATTCAAGCGAAGAAATGGGAAAGCGTCGTTGGCAGACCTGAAATTCAAAAATTTGTCGGCGCATTGACCGGTCAACGCGCCAGAAAAGGCGTTTTTATAACGACTTCTGATTTTTCCTCCGGGGCAAAAGATTATGCGTCTCAAATCGACACGAAGGTTATCCTTGTGGATGGGAAAATGTTGGCACGGTTGATGTTGGAACATAATGTCGGAGTATCGCTCGTCAGCACTTACGCCGTTAAAAAAATCGATTCCGATTATTTCTCGGAAGAATAGTCATCCGAAGACAACCACAAATCACTCCCCATTAAATTTCCCTAATAAACATCGTCGGTAGTAGTACAATTTAAGACATGGCGTTCAATCGAGAAGATGGATTCTTTATGTTTGAAAATACGCCAAAAATTTAGGGAGACAATAACAATGCACCGCTCTTTTTCTCAAAGGCATGAACACAAGCCGGTCAAAGACCAATTACAGATCGAATCAATGGATGATAGCCTGAGAAACAGGCTGTGGGATATTGTTTTTTTA
Organism: bacterium; assembly: GCA_021796015.1. The sequence goes on along the minus strand of JAJYOT010000006.1, from coordinate 36,231 downwards.
TCAACTTAAATTGGATACTCTGAAAAAAAATGCTCCATTTTCCATTGTAGATTCGAGTATTATGGCGTTAATATACAAACTTTGGCATCTTTATTTTAAGCAGCCACAAGACACAATTCCAGGTAATGGATATGATATCGCACAAAATATCCGAAACTATTTTTTCGATTGCAAAATAATCCACATTTCCTTTTTTCAGCAGCAATATTCAGCATGATTTACGAGCGGTATTGACAAAATACGAAAGGCGTTGTATAATAATTACAACACCAAAAGGAGAGGGGGTCTCACATGAACCACCATGGGAGTTTTGGGGAATATTTTAAGAGTTTGCGTTTGAAGAGAGGTCTCACCTTGCGAGATTTTTGCCTGCAAAACGGTTTTGATCCTGGAAATATCAGCAAACTCGAGCGCGGCATTTTCGCGCCCCCACAGAGCGATGAAAAGTTGCGCGATTACGCGAAGGCCTTGGGGTTGCGCGAGGGGAGCGCCGAATGGATTGAATTTTTTGATTTAGCCGCGGCTGAGGGCGGACGACTTCCCGAGGACATACGGAAAGATTCCAGCGTGATCGAAAGACTCCCCGCTTTCTTTCGGACTCTACGCGATAAAAAGCTTCCCGGCGAGGCGCTGGACAAACTAATCGAGAAACTTAAGCATTCTTAAGAGAATTCGCGCGTGACCCTTAATTTACCTCGGCGCGATTATAAAGAACTTCGCCGCGTGGCGGGTGAGTTTCTCTCCGAATATCATCCTGAAGACATCACTCCAGTTCCCATAGAGCAAATCATAGAAACACGGTTTAAAATATCCCTGATTCCAATTCCCGGCCTCTTGGATGAATTTAAAATTGATGGATTTATTTCCTCAAGTCTAAAAGAAATAAGCATTGACGAATTTGTCTATATGAAGCGGGAGCGCCGGGCTCGGTTTACTCTTGCTCATGAGCTTTCGCATCTCATTTTGCACCGCGACATCATTTTGGCTCGCCGCGTTGAGACGATTGAAAATTACAAGACATTTCGCGACTCCATGGAGGACGAATACCGCTGGCTGGAGTGGCAGGCGAGCTGCTTGGCAGGGCTCATCCTTGTCCCGACAGTTCCTCTTCGCGCGCAATTTGAGTTATCCCGCAAACAAGCCGAGACCGCGGGCCTTAACCCCTCAACCGAGCCCGCCGTTAAGTACATCTGCGACTATCTCTCCGACATTTTTAATGTTTCCGCGCAAGTGGTCCAATATCGGCTGACCAAGGAAGGACTAGTCACGGTGGAATTTCCTTTCTCGGACGGCGTTTGAGAATTCAGAAAATGAGGCATGACTGAGCCTATGTCCCAGACAATCTACCTGCCAAAGCGACTGGTTAAACCGCCCATCCGGTTGGTTTTGGATTCTTCTATTGTATTTGGATTAGGCGAAAAAAACTGGAAGTTCTTAGAAGATTTGACAGAGGCTAAAAAAATCCAGGCATGGGATTCCGTTGTGGGCTTATGTGAAATTATTTGTCATGTCCATAAATCGGATAGCCCAGAACATCACGATGCGAAATGGCTCGCCAATAGATGCGCGAATTTAGCGCGAATAACTCCAAATCACATGCTTCCAAGCCCTGGAGTTGTGGTCAGCAGGGCATTGCGCGAGTGGCTCAAATGGCCCAAGACCGCAAGAATTGAGGAATCAAAAATATTTCTTAGAATTCGCAAGAAATTAATAGACCAACCCTCATTTTTAAAGTCGAATGAGATTCGCGCCGCTATTGTTGAGCCGACGGATACGGTAGAAAAATCTTTTTGTCGAAGCCTTGAATCGTTGCGGGAGGAACTAAAAAAAGACTATGTCGTCAAGGCGCAATCCACCGTATCACCAAACCAATTTAGAGAGATGATTATCGGCTATATACAACGCAAGCCTGAATTCCAATCAAGCTTATTTTGCCATTTTATGAATCATCACAATGTTGGAATCGAGGCAATGGCGGCCATTGCGCTAAAATGGCGGGAAATCCCGTATGTCGCCGATCTGATGTCCATTTACAATCTGCAAATTGGCAATTTCATCGCACATAGTCGAAAAGCCGAGTTTTCGGATTTTTTAGATTTTGAATTGGCCGCTTATATTGCTTCCAATCATATTGACTTCTTTGTGACGAATAATAAACGCGATTTTCAAGAGGCATTTAAATATTATGCGCCTTTGGCGAACAAGGTCCTTTCTTGGGAAGATTTTAAGAAACGCATGGAATCATCCAATGGCCGCTAAAAAAGATACTGTCATATCAGCCAGAGATGCCGCGCTCACCACAACAGAAGCGGGATTGTCTCTTATTAACGGCGGGGGCATTCTATCTGCCTTGCTGAATCAGTTTATTCCCAAGACTTGGCAAAAACGGACCAATGAAGAAATGGAGTGTTTAAGAAATGAATTCCAGCGACTAGATCAAAAAATTGATAAAAACAAAATTTCATCTGAAAATTTTCATATTACGGTGCTTCAGGTAATCATGGGTGCGCTAATTGAAAATCACGCGGAGAAGCGGGCCGCGTTTCGAGCCATTTTGCTTAACGAGGCGATTTCTCCTGCTCCAAATCCGGAACTAGACTTATTTATTAAAATCACAAGGGATTTGACCCTTGAGCATATTCAGGCGTTGAAAGTGTTAAATGATCCAGTTTCCGCCCAATCGCAACACCTTGAAATTAGCGCGAAAATAAACGCCATCACAAGCACCAATTCCGAGACTATCCCCCAAAGCGACATTATTTCAGTTTTGCTCAAGCCTTCGCTTCCGGAAATTCCAGAAGATCATTTTCTCTTGATTCTCCATGGACTTACAAGTCTTGGACTACTTGTAGATCCAGGGATGGCCTGGGGCGGGGTAACCGCTTGGAAATCCTCCTTGAATCCGCAAAAAATATTGGAGAAAAGAATCACGCCGCTAGGGGAACGCTATATTCAATTTATCACGCTGCCTTGAACCGATTTTGAGTTAAACCAATTAAATGAACGACTCCGAAAGCCGCCTTGCGGCCCAATTTGATCTCGACTCCAACATGGTCGTCGAAGCGGCGGCCGGAACGGGAAAAACTTCCCTTCTGATTGCGAGAATTCTTTCCCTGGTTATAGCGGGGCAGGGAGGGAAAGGCGTTTCTCTCGAAAAAATCGCGGCTTTAACCTTTACCAACAAAGCCGCCGCGGAAATGAAAATTCGCCTAGCCCAACAACTCCATCAAGTCTCGATTTTCTCCCGCCATCCCGAAAACGTTTCAGAAACGCTGAAAGAATTACTTTTCTCGCTTCAAAAACGATTCTCACTAAATCAAACGACATTCGAAGAACGCGCCGCATCCGCTCTGAACTTAATCGAACGAGCTCCCATTGAAACCTTTCATTCCTTTATGGCGCGAATTCTAAGACTTTATCCTCTTGAAGCGGGGCTTTCCCCAGCCTTTGAAATCGATCAAGGGCGAAGTTTTAACCGGATATTTGAATCGGAATGGGAAGCGTGGCTGGATATTGAATTGGGGCCTTCCGCGCCGCGCGAAAAAGACTGGCTCTTAATTCTTAAATTTGTCTCTATTAAGGATTTAAAAAAATTGGCGAAAGAACTCTGCCAAGAGAAAATACCCTCGGAAATGATTCACAACGTTTCGAAAGAGGCCCTAGAAAGCCTGGAAATACTGCGGCGAAAATTAAAACAGATTCCCACGGGGAAACCCGCTCCCAAAAGCCGGGCCTTTCTCGATCGATTCTCCGAATTAGAAGACCAAGTTGAAAAGCTGATTCAAGCGGGAAGCCAAAAAAATTCTGAAATCCCTGAGAATTGGAATCCTCTCCTTTTACCGCCTTCGTGGCCTAAATGGCCAAAGGCGTGGGAAGAATACGCAGACGAAGAAAAAATTTACGAGCGCGCGAAAAAAATAGTCGAATTATCTTCTCCAAAAAAGCACGCTTTGGTGGAAAAGGCGATTATTCTCCTGACGCCCTTCCGCAAAAAATTCAGCGACACCTTTCAAAGGGCCGGATTTATTTCTTTTGACGGCCTTTTAACCGAGGCCCGAAATCTTTTCAAAGACAATCTGCGAATTCGAAATGAAATTAAGCGCTTTTATCATTCCTTTTTGGTCGATGAATTTCAGGACACCGACCCTCTTCAAGGAGAAATTCTTTTTTTTCTGGCGGAAGACATCAATTCGGCGGCGACGGATTGGAAACAAGCGCGTCCAGGCCCGGGCCGGATTTTCGTCGTCGGCGACCCCAAACAATCCATTTACCGCTTTCGCGGGGCCGACATCGCCGCCTATCAAGATTTCACGCAAAAAATTTTGTCATACCCTCATTCCAAATTCTTGTCTTTAAATCTTAATTTCAGGAGTAGGCCCGAGGTTTTATCTCCGATTAATTCTCTCTTCTCAAAAACGATGGAAGAAAAAAAAGGGTTGCAAGCCGCTCATCAAGAACTCCTTTCAAGCAAAACCTCAAATTCTAATGCCGCGCTTGAGATCGTTAAGCTCAGTTTTTCTAAATCTCCCGCCAGTTCCGAAGAATTTCAAAAAACGGAAACCCAATGGATTTGCCAGTGGATTCAGAAAAATTGCGGCCCCAAGAAAAAATTTCGCTACAAGGACGTAGCCGTTCTTTGGAGAACGCAAACAGGCAGTTCTCATCTTATAGAAGCCTTTAAGGACGCTCAAATTCCCTATGCCGCCCAACTAAAGAATTCTCTCTATTCTTCCCAAGAATTCATTGATTTTACAAACCTCATTCGCGTCCTGGACAATCCCGCGGATGAAATCTCTCTAACCGCGCTCATGCGCTCCCCTCTCAGCGACATCAAGGATTCAGATTTAGCGGATCTTAAAAGCGGAACAAAAAACTCATTGCCCCTAGAAAAAACTCTCGACTATCTTCGCAAGCGCCTCGGAAGAATTCCACTGCCGCTTTTTTTAGATCAAACGCTCAAGGAAACCGCTCTTTTGCCTATCGCCGCCAAAGCCTACCACGGTTCCCAAGCCGTCTCAAACCTCCTCAAAGTCGCCCGACTCGCGGAAGAAATGGCCGATAAGGAAGGGCTCAGCGCTCGGGAAATGCTCGAACGCATATCCGAGGAAATTAAATCAGGAGAGGAGGAAGGGGAAAATCCCCTGGCGGATGAATCTTTTGACTGCGTTCGGCTGTTGACCATCCATAAAGCTAAAGGCCTTGAATTTCCCATCGTCTTTATTCCCCGCATCTCATCGCCTGGAAAAGACCATGAAATTTCTCCTTTTCTCTCCGACTGGAAAACGCAAACGGTAGGCTTTTATCTTTCCAAGGCCCATGCGGCTTCCCTCAACATGGCAATTCTTCAAATCAACGAGAAAGAAAGACTTGCGCACGAAGTCCTGCGTCTTCTCTATGTCGGATTGACCCGGGCCAAGGAAAAAATATTTCTCATTGGAGACAAGGATTTCTCCCCGGGGAGATATTCTTTCTCGCAATTTTTATCGCAAGACCCCAGTCTCCCATCGCAAGATTTAACCGCTGATTCTCTTCTCACAAATTCAAAATCCCCCCCGCGCAAACAAGCGAGGGAAATTTCCATTCCGCCCAAAGACTGGGCGGCGCGCTGGGAAAAACGCTCTGAATTAAAGCGCGCGTCTTTATCTCCCTGGTCCTCAAGCCCCACCCAAACCCAAGCCAACCTTTTTGGGGAAGAAGATTCCCTTCCCCGACAAAACCAAGCTTCTCTCTTAGGACAACTTTGCCACGAAACGCTCAAAAGATTAGATTTTAAAAATCCAGGCGAGGTCAAAAAAATAATCAGCGCCGCTTACGCTTCCTTGGCTCAACTAAACTTAGAACCTCCGGGAAAAAACCTGCTCAATGAGGCCTCGGCTTTGATCGATAATTTTTTACGCTCGTCTTCAGCCAAAGAAATCGAACACGCCGAAATTTTAGGCCGGGAAATTCCTTTTGCCTATCCCAACAAAGGCTCTCTCATTAAAGGAACTATTGATTTGGTCTATCAAACCAAACATCAAACCGTCATTGTCGACTATAAAACCGGTTCTCCGCCTATGTCCAAAGAAGCGGAAAAATCTGCTCTTGAGCGCTACCGCGCTCAAGCTGAAACCTATCTCCTATCCTTGGAGAAATCTTTAGGGAAAAAAGCTCGGTTTCAACTTCTTTTCTTGCGACGGCCGGATAGCCCTATATGGTATAATGATGAGGACTTCTTATAGGATTAACTCTATGTTTTATCATTTACTTTTAGCCGTTCATGTCTGCGTCTGCGTTCTGATGATTTTAGTCGTGTTGCTTCAAACCGGCCGAGGAGCAGGCTTGGCTCTCTTTGGAAGTTCCGGGGATTCTCTCATCACGACCCCCACCGGGTCTAGCTTCATGCGAAATTTAACCGGGGCGCTGGCCGGAACTTTCGCGTTCACTTCTCTCTTTCTTTCTTTATTGTCGGCAAAAAGCGGAATGTCGAGCGTCACTTCTCGTTTCTCCTTGCCGGCGGCTCCAGTTTCTCAACAAGCCCCCGCTGTTCCAGCCGCTTCCACAAAAAAGAAATAATTTCATTACGCGCGGGTGGCGGAACTGGCAGACGCGTACGTTTGAGGGGCGTATGCCGCAAGGCGTGAGGGTTCGAGTCCCTCCCCGCGCAAAAACTCTATTCAAGGAAAGGGACTCAAAGCCGAGCCGCGCGCGTCCGGGGGACGAGAAGCGAAACGAAGTTTCGCGTCAGCGCGGCCAGCGGGCCGCGAGGGAAGAGCGAAGCGACGGATGAGCGGGAGGCCCTCCCCGCGCGAATCTAAGGATAGGAATCAAAATCATATGAGCTCACCGTTAATTTCTTTTAGTTGCCGAATTTACGGGATTCTAGTTGAAGACGGAAAAGTTTTAATGACGCGAAGCCGTTTTATCGACCGCGAGTTCGTCAATTTTCCCGGGGGCGGGATAGAAATTGGAGAAGCCCCCCAAGACGCCTTGATTCGAGAATACCAAGAAGAAACCGGTTTATCCATTAAGATTAAAAAAATTATTTTCTCCAGCCAGAAACTCCATCTCTCCACTCAAAGACCGATTCAAATCGTCAGTTCTTTCTGGCGGGTGGAAAAAACCGGAGGAACGCTCAAGGAAAACGGAAATGACGACGACGTCCTTAAGCTTTTCTGGGCCGAACTCTCCGCGATCCCAAAAGGGGAGATGTTTTCTTCCGATCGGGAATTTGCCGATCTTCTGCCAAGTCTCTTATTTTAAGAACGTCCTGGGCGATTTGGTTTTTCAAATCTTGAAGAGAGGCAAATTTTTTTTGGCCGCGAATTTTCTTAAGCAAAGACACCTTGAGTTTTGTTCCATAAAGGTTCCCTTTAAACCCAGGGATATGAACCTCAAAAACGCGGCGGCTCCCGTTGACGGTCGGGCGAGTCCCCACGCTCACGGCCGCAAGCCGAACGCCCAATTTCACACTGTCAACTTTCCCAGCATAAACCCCGTCTTTGGGAAAGACGGCGGGATCTATTTCAAGATTAGCGGTCGGATATCCGAGTTTTCTTCCAATCTTATCTCCGGAAACGACTCGCCCGCAATAAAGCATCAGTCCCGCTCCTCATAAAATTCTAAGGTCGGGACAATGCCGCCCTTACAATTCCTGAAAGGAGGCATCAGGCGCTTTTTATTTTCGAGGCGAATTGAAAAAGCCTCATCGTCCCCTCTTCAAGGAGATTTTTGATGTCTTCCGTCTTAAACCCCTTAAGGGACTCCAAATTAATGGACTCATCCACGGAAAAAGGCCCGATTTTTTCTCTTCTGAGCGTCTGAACGACCGCCCCGCACCCTAATTTGCTCCCCACCCCTTCGGCCAAGGCGCGGACATAGGTGCCGCTCGAACAGAAAAGGCGGTTTTCGATTTCTCCCGTATGCGGGTCGTAATTTAAGGCTTCCCAACGGTAAACCGTTGATTTTCTCGGCTTCTCGGGAACGCTGATTCCCTTGCGGGCGTAATGATAAAGCGGTTTCCCTTTGTGCTTGACGGCCGAAAAAACGGGCGCGGGAAGAGAAATTTCTCCCAAATATTGATCGAAGCCGGCCTGAATATCGGATAATCTCAGTTCCGGAACCGGACGCTTTTCGAGAACCTTTCCCGTAATATCGCCCGAATCGGTTACAACTCCCAGCTTAATCGTTCCATAATAGACCTTATCCAAGCCTTGCATGTGAGCCTGAAGTTTCCGCGTGCGACCGGCTAAAATAATTAAAAGCCCCGTGGCCAACGGATCCAAGGTCCCGCAATGCCCTGCTTTTTCGTGGGCCGGCAAAAAACGCCGAAAGGCGTTAACCGCGTCATGAGAAGTCCAGCCGGTCGGCTTGTCGAACAAAATCATTCCGGCAAGTTCGGGCTTCATTCTTTTCCTCTTAATTCATCTAATATTTTGTCGATTCGAGAAGCCTTGGCCGGCGTTCCATCATATTTAAAAATAAGTTCCGGCAAAATGCGCGTCGTCCATTTTTGACTTAATTTCTGTCGAACATAGGGGGTCGCACGCAGAAGAGCCTTTTCGCAATTTAAACGTTCTCTGGGGCTTCCCATGACTGAATAGAAAATTCTCGCGGTCTTCATGTCCCGAGACAACACGATATCGGTCACTGTAATCAACCCTGAGAAACCGGGGTCCCGAATAGTTGGCAAAATGCCGACGATCTCTTTTCGGAGAAGCTCTTGGAGGCGGTCAATTCTGGAAAACAAGGAGGTTAGACGTTCTCAAGCCGCCGCGTTCGGGATTCCTTGATAAAGATTTCAAGAGTATCGCCTTTTTGATAAGAAACGCTCCCGTCAATTTGGATTCCGCACTCGAGATTCTTTTCCACTTCCTTGACATCGTCTTTAAAGCGCTTAAGGTTGACCACCTTCCCTTCGGCGACCTTGACCCCATTACGCATCACCCGCGCAAAAGCCCCTCTCGAGACCTTGCCTTCGCGCACAAGAGAGCCCGCGACAAAGGAATTTCCCTTCACCGGGAATATCTCTCTGACTTCCGCTTTTCCAACAATGACTTCTACGATTTCGGGAGCCAAAAGCCCTTCGAGCCCGGCTTTAACATCCGCAATCAAGTCATAAATGATTTTATAGGAACGAATCTCGACTTCTTCTCGCGCGGCCAATTCCCTAGCGCGCGCTTCAGAAGAGCTATTGAACAAAAAGATAATCGCGTTCGAGGCCGAAGCCAGCAAAACGTCCGATTCATTCGCGCTCCCAAGCCCCGCATGGACGATTCTCACCTGACATTCCTTGGTGGACAGACTTTCCAAGGAATCGCGCAACGCTTGAAGAGATCCCTGAACGTCGGCCTTGAGAATAATATTTAAGTCTTTGGCCGTCGTTCCAAGCTGGGATTTAAGGCTGATAAGACTCACATGCCGCTGGTGGGCCAAAACTTGCTCGCGGTTAAGTTTTTGACGTTCTTCCGCGATTTCACGGGCTTCTTTTTCATTTTTGACGACGCTAAAAATATCGCCCGCCTGGGGAGTCTTAGATAAACCAAGAAGCTCAACCGGAGTCGCCGGCTCCGCTTTTTCAAGTCTTTTCCCGTTTTCATCCAAAAGCGCTTTGACCTTTCCATGGCACAAACCCACAACCAAGGGATCTCCGATTTTCAACACTCCGGATTGAACGAGCAAAGTCGCGACGCTCCCTCTTTGAGGATCCATCTTCGCTTCCAAGACAATTCCCGAAGCCGCGCGGTCATAATTGGCTTTCAAATCCAAAAGTTCGGCCTGAAGCGAAAGCATTTCAAGCAAGTGATCAAGATTGAGTTTTTTCTTAGCCGAGACATCGACAAAAATGGTTTTCCCGCCCCACTCTTCCGGATTGAGTCCATGAAGAGACAAGTCCTGCCGAATTTTTTGCGGGTTCGCGCCGGGGAGATCAATTTTATTGACCGCAACCACGATGGGAACTCCGGCGGCCTTGGCATGATCAATGGCTTCAATGGTCTGCGGCATGATTCCGTCAACCGCGCTGACGACTAGAACAACGATGTCGGTCGCTTTAGCTCCCCGAGAACGCATGGCGGTAAAGGCCTCATGGCCCGGAGTGTCCAAGAAGACCAAAATTCCTTTCGGCGTCGCGACTTTATAAGCCCCGATATGTTGCGTGATGCCGCCCGCTTCTCCGGTCGCAACCGAACTAGACCTAATCGCATCCAAAAGAGAAGTCTTCCCGTGATCGACATGCCCCATGACCGTAATAATAGGAGGACGCGGTTTTAAATTTTCAGAAGAATCTTTTTGACCATGAGCGGTTTCAATTTCTTCTTCTTTGTACATCGCCGTCACTTTCAACTCATAGTTAAATTCCTGAGCGATAATCATTGCGGCGTCAATTTCAAGACGCTGGTTAATCGTGGCAAAAACCCCGAGACTCATCAGCTTTTTAATCAGCTCATTAGGGGTGGCTTCCATTTTCTCGGCCAATTCCCGAACTGTGATAATACTGGGAACTTCAAGGACCCTGGCGGCGGGCTTAACCGGAACCGCTGGAGAAGCCGCCGGAGCGGCGACGCTTGGAACGGGTTTGGGCGCTACTTGGGGTTTCGGCTGAGGTTTTGCTGGAACCTGGGTCGGCCGCGCGATAGGCTTTGGCTGATCCGAAGAAATGGTTTTCGGAGGCGCCGCTGGATTCGGCAAGGTCTTGGCTGGTTCTGGGGCCGGAGCCAACACCGCTTTAGGCGCCGGGGCTGAAGCGCCGCCTGAGGGCAAGGCGGTTTTTTTAGGCGGCTCAATCACAGGCTTGGGCGTTTGAGGCCGCGAAATCTGCCCTGCTGGAGTGGGGGTTGAAACAGGAGGAGTATTTGCCGGAGGATTATCCTTTACCGGGTTTGGAGTTCCCTTGAAACCCGTCGCCGGAGCCATGCGAGAAACCGTAGGAGTTTGACGAGCGGGACCTGGTTTTCGCTTAAATAAATCAAAAGCGGACACTAAATGGGAAGTAGGCGGAGCGATGGAACCGGCCTCGCTTGAATCTCTCTTTTCCGCCCGGGCCTTGACAATCGCGGGCTCCGAGGAACCCTTCTTTTTAGAACCCTCGGAACTGGATTTTTTATCGGAAGATTTCTTATCCGAAGCGGCTTTTTTAGGGCGAACAGCCTTGGGCGATTTTTTTTCTTTTTCCGCTTTAGGTTCGGAGGTTTTCTTGGGTTTGGAAGGCATAAGATTATAATATCATTTTAAAAATGCGCGAGGGTTCTTAGGAATTTTTCTCCTCTAAAATGGCCTTGGCTTTCGCGATAATTTTAGTCGCCATCTTTTCGGTAATCCCCTCGATCTTGGTCAAAGATTCGACGCTCTGCTTGGCGATTTCATGGACATCCGACATTCCCGCGCGAGAAAGCAATTCCATCGTCTTAAGGCTTAGTCCCTCGATTCGAGATTCGGGAAGCTCCCCCGCTTTTTTATCGATTTGAGGCTTAATTTCGATATGCCACCCAATCAACCGGGAGGCAAGTTCTAAATTCTGGCTTTCCTTTCCGATCGCAATCGCAAACTGGGACTCCGGGACAAAAGCGACCGCTTTTTTGGCCGCGGCATCCGTGATCTTGACCTGGGAAACTTGCGCCGGAGCCAGGGCATTGGCGATGAGTTTTACCGGATCCTCCTGATGGGCGATTAAATCAATTTTTTCGCCGGCCAACTCATTCATCAAACTTCGGATTCGAGATCCCCGAAGGCCCACGCACGCCCCGACCGGGTCGACTTGGGAATCGTTGGATTTGACCAAAACCTTGGCCCTAAAACCGGGATCGCGAACGATGGAAACAACCGAAATCGTCTTATCTTTAATTTCCGGAACCTCGATTTCAAGTAAACGCTCTAAAAATAGGGGCGCCGCCCTAGACAAAAGAATCTGGGGGGCTTGAGAGGCCCGATCAACCCTTAAAATAACGCAACGAACGTTCATTCCGATGTTGTAGCGCTCGCGGCGAATTTGTTCCCGCATGGGAATGACGCCTTCCACCTTTCCCAAATCAACCACGATCGTTCTTTCAATAAAACGATGAACGGAACCCGTCGTTAATTGCCCTTCCTTGGGTTTAAATTCATCATAGAGCTTATCTCTCTCGGATTCGCGAACTTTTTGAGTGAGAAGCTGTTTGGCTGTCTGGGCCGCGATACGGGCAAAATCAGCCGCGGGCGCCGGAAGGCGAATTTCATCCCCCACCTGGGCGTCGGATTTAAATTTTCTCGCTTCCGCAAGCGTCATTTCAACTTCGGAATCCATCACGGCTTCGGCCACTTTTTTAACCACGCGCGCCTGAAACTGGGCCGTCTCCGGGTCTATAGCGGCTTCGATCACGGCATTTTTGCCGACATACTTTCTTAAGGAGCTGACCACAGCGCTCTCAATCATCTGCAGGATTTCGCTTTTGGGAATTCCCTTGTCGCGTTCGATTTGCTCCAAAACAAGTATCAATTCTGATTTAGCCATATTTTCAAATAGACAGATGAGCCGTCTCGTTAAGACGGGCTTCTTCAATTAAGCCAATCTCAAAAGAAAAGGTTTTTCCCTCGCATTCAAACGCCACCTGCCCTCCTTGGCATCCCCGAATCACTCCGGAGAAATTTCGACGGCCTTCCAAAGGTTCCTTGAGTTGAATCTTGACGGCCTTGCCGGTAAAACGCTGGAAATCTTTTTCTTTCTTGATTACACGGTCAATCCCTGGTGAAGACACCTCAAGAACGTACGCGGCCGCAAGAATCCCGGACGAATCAAGAAGACTGCCGATGCGATCGGAAAAATAAGCGCAATCATCCAAAGAAATCCGCGGCGGTTTATCAATATAAACTCTAAGAACCCATTGAGAACCTTCCCTCACGTACTCTAGGTCAACCAGCTCCGCTCCCTCTTGTTCCAAGAGAGGAGTCATCAGCGCCTCAAGTTTAGATAGGTCCATAGTGATCACGGGACAAACCCCTCCAAAAACAAAGCCGCTCGAACGCCCGAGCGGCCTTAAGGCTCGTCCTATACTTATATTATTCTATCTTATTTACCGGCCATTTCCCAACTTAAAAACCAAAAAACTGGTGGCCCTATGAATGAGTAAGGAGGGATTTGAAATCAGAAATTCCGGCTTTAACTCCCCGCATCAGGTCTCCGCTCTCTTTTTTCAGAAGTTCCGTTCGCAATCCGGCTTTTAAGGGCCGCCTCGCTTTCTGATTGAGATCGGCGGTTGAAAACCCCTCAATCAAGGTTTCATCTAAATTAAGGATTCGCGCCGCAGTTTTGGCAAAATCAAGACGGGAAATAAAATCCGGCCCGGCCGCATGGATGATGCCGCGGGCGCCAACATCCACTAATTCTTTCAGGGCCAAGGCCAAATCCGGGGCGTAGGTCGGCGTTGCCCACTGATCCGCCGGCACGCGCATTTTTTCGCCTTGAGAGAGCCTTTTAAGCAATTGCATAACAAAATTATTACCCTCCGGCCGGTAACTATAAACCGTCGTCGTTCGAACCACGAGATTATTCTCCGAGGCCTCCAAAACTGCTTTCTCGCCCTCCAATTTGCTGGCCCCATAAATATTGAGCGGCCGAACCTTCGCGTCCTCACCATAAGGACCGGCGTCTCCGTCAAAAACATAATCCGTCGAAAGATAAATAAATTTGGAGGAGGCGTTTCTTCTCATCTCTCGTGCGATATCCGCCGGCGATTGGGCATTGATTTGGAAAGCCTTTTCTCTTGAAGATTCACAACCCTCCACATCCGTCATTCCTCCGCAAAGAAGAGTGATATCGGGATGAAGACGAGAAACCGCTTCTCCGGCTTCCCCCTTTTTTGATAAGTCCAGGCGCGACAAAGAAGGACCAGCATGAGTCAAGCCCGTTCCCATAACTTGATATGAATCGCCGGAAAAAGCCTTAAGGCATAATCGCCCCAGTTGCCCGGAAGCCCCAATAATTAAAACTTTTTTAGGCGCAAAAGAAGACATGACTGAATTTTAACAAACTATTTCTTCAAATCACTAAATTTGATACGATAAAGTCGTGCTTTCGCCATTCGTATATTTGTTGCTTTCCTCCTCGGTTTTTGCGACAAAGGCCCGAGCTTTAGAAAATTCTTCTCCGCTCGCTCTCTATTCCTTATGGCCTGGTTCTCCATCTCCCGTTCCGCTTCCCGGCCCTTGGGATCAAGAACCGCTTCCAGCCTTTCGCCCGCCCGCGGCCGAAACCGCTTCCACAAATCAGGCTATTTTTATCCGCTTGAAATTGAGCCTGAAAACAAAAAAAAATCTAAAAGACTCCTTGATTGATTTGGGAACGGAGACGGGTTTTCGCCCCGACGCCCGTTTTGACCCGGTCGTGGATGGACAAGAGCAAAAAGCCTTCGTTTGGGGATGGCTGTCGCCGTCTCGAATCAGCCAGATGACCCGCTTTCCCGCAGTCGAGAAAATATCCTTTTCCGATCACCGGCGCGGAAAAATTCCAATGAACGCCACGGAAAGCCTGATTGTGGGGTTAAAAGTTGATTCTTCCATTTCCAAAACACTGTCCAAAGACCTCCCACGCCTCATTCATAAGACGGGATTTAAAATTCAAAAAACAATTGGCTATCAGCCCATTCCCCAATCCGATAAGATTGCGATTCTATTCTTAGGACAGATCCCCATATCGGACATTGATCGCCTTCTCAACCAGCCTTATGTCGTTAAGGTCCTGCCGCTCATGCCAAAATCCAAGGGGGATTCTTTCCGCAACGTTCAAGCGCCATCTCCTAAATCCGTTTCTCTCCCTGAAAAACTGACGCTCTGGGGCGGCGCTTTAGGGCTCGTTCTCGGATGCCTTTCCTTTTACCTCTTATTTCTAATCCGGAAAAAGGCTTCTTCTTAAAGCGCCATCGGCTCAAAATGAAAAGACGTTTCTCGGCGGCTCTCTTGCTCGGAATAATCCTCGGCTTGGGCGGGGAAGCTCTCCTTTTGTCAAAAGCCGCGGTTTCTCATTTTTCGGGGAATTTAAAAAACAGTTTCCGCGTTCTTTTTTTCATGCCGGAAAAATCTTCCGCCCAAACGCTTCTTGAAGCCCAAAAATCAATCATGAATGTTTCCGGAACGAAATCCGCAACCCCCATATCCCAGGAAAAAGCCCTTTCCCTCCTCAAAAAAACAGACCCCGAACTCGCGCAAAATCTATCCTTTTTGTCCCAAAACCCGATCGAGCCCGCCATCGAAGCGACTCTCACCGAACAAGGTCTTCTCTCTTTCTCCTCCTGGATGGACAAAGCCTCTTCCATTGGAAAGTGGACCGAAACCCGCTACCAACCGGAATATCTCAAATCCATTTTGAGGCTAGAATTGTATCTGCGTTTTATCAGCGTTTCCCTGACCGCGCTTCTGTGCTTGGCCGCTCTCATCGTAATCCTTGGAATTCTCCTTCCGCTTATGACTCTCTCCAAGCATTCGCCTCATAAAATCGCGGGATTTCTCTCTCTGAGCGCAAAAACTTTCGGCGTCTCCATGATGGGCGTATGCCTAGGAGGAATTTTTTCAATTTCTTTTGCCATCCCCCTGGCCCGCGCCGTTTCATGGTGGATATGGCCGTCTCTCTTCACACAAGGAATTTTCCTCTTGCCCGCCGCGACCGCTTGCGCGATTTTATGCGTTTGGTGATAATTTCAGCTTTCCTTTTCTTTGTTCCCGAACTCCAAGCTAAACCCATCGGACGGAAACTCGGCGAAATCAAAAAAGAAATTCTTGAAACTCGGCGGGAAATCAGCCGCTATCAAAAAATGGAAACCAACCTAAAAAAAGACGCGGAATTTCTCAAACACAAAAATCTGGCCAATCAAAAAGCTCTCGCTCGCTTGTTTGCCCTCGAACAATCAATCAAAACCAAGGAACAAGAACTCACCCTCCAACTAGAATCCCTTCAAGAAGATTCTGAATTTTGGTCCCAGGAACTCAAAAAGAATTTACGAACCTATTTCGCCGATCTTGAAATCGGCCAAGGATATCAAGGCGCGCATTTTCTCCAACAAGAAGAATTTTTGCGCTTTTCGCTCATGAATGAAGCCGCCATGCTCAAGGCTCTTGGCGGAAGCGCGCGAAAAACAGCCCAAGCCAAACAAAAAACAGACGCGGCTAAATTGGGAATCATCGCCCAAACCCGAAGAACCTTCGTGCAAAATCAAAAATTATCCGTTTCCTATGCCCAGAAAAAATCTCTCATCAATAACATCAACGAAAAAAAGTCGGAAGCTCTCAAGAAAGAAAAAAAACTGGAGGAATCAGAAAAAGCTCTGACCCTTCTCTTGAAAAAATTTAATCACCGGAAGACGCTGCGGCATTTCCGGGTGTCTCCTCATCCCTTCACCCACATAAAACCCCATTCTCTGCCCTGGCCCGCGCGCGGGAAAATCGTCGAATTTTTTGGAAAGCAAAAAAATGTAGAGCTGGGAACTTGGGCCATTCACCAAGGAATTCTCCTTAAAACCGCCGCTCATTCTCCGGTCCGAAGCGTCGCCGCGGGACGAGTCATCTTCGCCGCTCCTTTTCGCTCTTATGGGCAAATCGTCATCGTCGATTGCGGATACGAATTTTTCGCCATCTATGGACATCTGGGTTCTATTTCAACGACCGCCGGTTCTTTGGTTGGACTCAGACAAATCATCGGAACAAGCTCGCCCTATTCTGATTCTGGAAATTTATATTTTGAACTGCGCCAGAAAACGACCGCGCTCAATCCGCTCACCTGGCTGAAAAGGTAAAATAAAAAAATGAATAACTCCTTAAAAAAAACGGCCCGGGCTGGTTTCTTCGCTTTTCTCTTAAGCCTTGCCCTTTCCCCCTCCCTGAAAAGCCAGGTGGTTATTTCCTCTTCTCCCCGGCAAACACTCTCAGGCGATGAGACTTATAAAAAAATAAAAACCCTCGTTGATGTCCTTCACTATATTCGCGAAGATTATGTCGATCCGGTATCAACCAAGCAATTAATGGACGGGGCCTTATCGGGAATGGTAGACACCCTGGACCCTTTTTCTCAATATCTGGGGGTCGAAGCGGCGGGAGAAATGGACACCGAAACCAAAGGTCATTTCGACGGAGTCGGCCTCCAGCTCAACGTGGATGGCGATTGGCTGACCGTCATCACCCCTATTCCCGGAACCCCCGCCTACAGCGCCGGCATTTTACCCGGAGATCGCTTGTCTTCGGTCAACGGTGAAAGCACCAAGGACGACACCTTGGACGGAATCCAAAAAGATTTACGCGGAAAACCCGGAAGCCACGTCATCATCACGGTCTTGAGAAAAACGCAGGAGGGCAACTCTGAAATTTGGAAGCCCCTCAGTTTTACGCTAGAAAGGAAAGCCATTAAAATAGAAAGCGTCCACTCCCGAATGCTACCCAATCATATCGGATACATTCGAATCGTAGAATTTAACGCCAACACCGCCAAGGACGTCTTGGTCGCCCTCAACGCCTTGAAGAAAGACGGAATGGCGAGCCTCATTTTAGATCTCAGAAATAATCCCGGAGGGCTTTTATCAGCCGCCGTTCAAATTGCCTCTTATTTTCTCCCCGGAAAAAAACTCATCGTCTATACACAAGGAAGAAAACCGGACGACCGCGAGGAATTTAGAAGTTTTGAAACCGCTCCTTTTCCTCATCTTCCGATGATTGTCTTGGTCAACGGCGGGTCCGCCTCGGCGGCGGAAATAGTCTCGGGAGCTCTTCAAGACAATCGCCGATCTCTTCTCATTGGAATGCGCACCTACGGAAAAGCCAGCGTCCA
The DNA here is from genome assembly GCA_021796015.1 of bacterium. The sequence continues at coordinate 18,470 of JAJYOT010000006.1, read as the reverse complement.
ATCCATTATTCCTCTTGATGATGGGTCAAGCCTGAGGCTCACCATCGCGCGCTACTATACCCCCTCCGGAAGATCCATTCAACGCAATGAAAAAACCCATACCGGCGGGATTTTACCTGACATCGTAGTCAAGGTGCCGCCCGCTATTGAAGCCAAACTCTATGATCAATGGGATATGATTTACGCCAAAAATCAAAAACCCCATTCAATGATTGAGAAGAAATACCGCGTCCCGGACGAAACCCTCAACCGCGCCGAGGAAATTCTCAAAGCCCAAAACGTTTTAGAGCCGCAAGGAAACGCAAGTCCGTGAAGGTTTTAGGAATCGAAACCTCTTGCGATGAAACCTCCGCCGCGGTCGTCGATGACCGGAGAGGAATTTTATCCAATGTCGTCATCTCTCAAATTCCCCTTCACCGCCCCTACCAAGGCGTTGTTCCGGAACTGGCTTCACGAACTCATTTCAAAAAGATAGCGCCGGTCATCAAAGAAGCTTGCCTAAAGGCCAAAATAAAAAAACCAGACGCCGTCGCCTTTACCCAAGGCCCGGGGCTGATGGGTTCTCTCTTAGTCGGAAGAGTCGCGGCGGAAACCTTGGGGCGGCTTTGGAATTGTCCGGTCGTGGGCATCAACCATCTTGAGGGCCACATTTTCGCAGCCGAGCTGGAAGAAAAATTACGCTTTCCGCTTCTCGCACTGATTGTTTCGGGAGGGCATACCGATTTAGTTCTGTCTTTTAAACCTGGAAAATACCGGGTTTTAGGCCGCACCCGGGATGACGCCGCCGGGGAGTGTTACGACAAAGCCGCTAAAATTTTAGGGTTGGGATATCCCGGCGGTCCCATCATGGATAAACGGGCTCAAAATGGGGACAAAAATTCAATTTTCTTTCCGCGGCCTTATCTTGAGGGAAGTTTTGATTTTTCCTTTTCCGGGCTTAAAACTTCGCTTCTCTATTACGTCAACCAACGCCTGAAGCGATCGATGAACGCAAAGATTAAAGAATCCCCTAAGCCTGTTTTTAAGCCTCAAGAAACGGCGGACCTTTGCGCTTCTTTTCAGGAGGCCATTTGCGAAACCTTGACGCGAAAGACCATCTTCGCCGCGAAAACGTTCGGCGTTCGGCAAATCGTGGTGGGCGGAGGGGTTTCCGCCAACAGCCGCCTGCGAGAAATGCTCACCTCCCAATGCGTAAAAGAAAAAATCTCCCTTCGCCTCTCAAATCCAAAACTTTGCACCGACAATGGGGCGATGATCGCGCAAGTGGCTATTCACAAACTCAAGTCCAAATTCAAAATCGGACCGGCCCCCAGCGATCCCGCATTGCCGTTTAAAAATTGGGCCTAAAAACTAGCCAGCTTTTTAAGCCGGGGCAAAGGTTCCATCCCCAAACCCGCCCGCACTTTTGACAAATCGTAAAGGCCTCTGTGTCCGAGAGTCGGGCCCTTCCAGAGTTTTTGGGAAAACCAAAGGGGCGTGTCTAAATCAACGAAGCTGAAATCTCCCCTGCCGCAGGCAAAATGGGAAGAGCATGTCATCGCTAAAGCGGTCTCAATATTGCCGCCGATCATCAATATTTTGCCCTTCTTCCGCGCCAATTCCGCGATGCGAATGTTTTCGATGATCCCGCATTTCATGAGCTTGATGTTGACGGCGGAAGGAAAAGGCCGGCGAAACAAATTCTGAACCGCTTTAAAACTGTAGGCCGACTCATCCGCGCAGACGGGAACCTTTCCGTGTTTTTCAACGTCGAAAAGCCCCTCCAAATCTTCTCTTTTCACCGGCTGTTCAAAAAGAGCGGGCACAATTTTTCTTTTTTTAAGGCGTAAAAGAAAATCAAGAGCTTTTTTGGCGGAATACCCCTGATTGGCGTCAATAATGAGCCTAGCCTTGGGGGCTTCGGCGACGACCGCCAAAACGCGCTTTTCATCCTCATCCAGTTCGCAGCCGACCTTGATTTTAATGGTCTCAACGCCCAAACGAGTAATTTTACGCGCGGCTAACCGCGCCTTTTGCGGAGAAATTAAAGTCACCGTCACATCCGAAAAAACCCTTTTTCTCGCGCCTCCTAAAAAAGACCTGAGAGAAATCTCTTGTGAACGAGTCCAAGCGTCTAAAATGGCCATTTGAACGGCCGCGCGGGCGGCCCCGCGTTCCGGCGGCATCCGCCGGTCCAATTTTTCAAGAAAAGAGTGGATATTGGAAAGGGGTTGCCCCTCTAAAAACGGAATCTGTTCGGACAAAGCGGAAAAGGTAAGCGTTTGGCTGTCTCCGTTAAAGGTGGTCGACGGGGCGCCTTCGCCGTATCCGACGGTCCCATCTTTAAGAATCACCCGCACCAAGACGTTGCTCGTCGCGGCTTGAGACCCGGAAGAAATAGGAAACGGCTCATTGAGAGGTTCATTCAGTTTGCGAATCAAAACTTTCGAGATAACGGGAGAAGCGCTCATTGCGGGATCAAAAGAATTTGGGCGAGTTCGCCTAATCTTTCGCTGTTTAAATTTAAGCCCGCGTTCTGATAGACCGCCATCAAATTGCGCAAAAGCCGCATTAGAATATAGGAGTTCGAGACCGGTCTGAGAACGCTCGGATCGTAGCTAAATCCATTTTGAGCCAGACGCCGGCGCATTCCGGAAACGTCCAAGACCTTGTTTAAAATAGGGTCCCAAAATAAGGATGGGCGCCCCAGACCGACGATAAAATGCCCGGGAAGACCAATTCCAAAAGCCGGAATTTTAAGCCTCCGCGCTAATGTAAGGAAAAGGATGGACAGGCTTAAGGGCGTACCCCGCCTCATCTCGATCACCCGATTGAGATAATTGTTGTCCGGGTCGTAATAATTCTCCTCGTTAAGACGGAAACCCATGGCGGTAGAAAGAAAAGAGTGAAGGCGCTTAAAAGCCATGGTCGGTTTTTCAAGTCGGGAAATATCGCCTTGAATTTTCGCGGCCACTCGGTCCAGCCATTTGCGATACACCTTCTCATCAAGCATGGGATAGGCGAAACGTGCGATGAGAAACGCCCCCTTTTCCAAGTCTTTTTTATTCTCGCTTAAGCGCGCGAATTTCTCAAATTCCCTTTTAAGTTCTCCAAAGGCGATGTCGGAAATAAGCCCCTGGGCTTTTTGAAAAAGCGGCGGATGGGAACGCTCTAAATCCATAAGATAGGGAAGCATCGGCCTTCCAATTTTGAGAATATGATCCCGCACCAAGGACGCGCTTTTGGGCTCCTCATCCTCAAGGAGTAAGGCCAGGCTCCGCAAATTGCGGCTTTTCGCTTTACTGCTCGCGCCGAGAGGTTTTATCCGATTCATCATCCATATTGTATCCCCTCCGGCGATGGATTTCAATACGAACCTTGAAGAACGATTTTTGCCGCCTCCGGCGCGTTTGAAGCGCTCAGCAAACCGGACAAAATTTTTCGCCCCGCAGCATCGTGGGTTAGGTCATAGACGAAAATCGAATTCCCGGCCACAAAGACGGGCGTTCGCTTCTTAAGCCAGGAAAAAAGATTTTTATCGACAAAATAGACCGCCTGTAGATTGGTTTGTGAAACGGCGAAAAAAAGCGGCCCGGACCTATTCGGGAGAGTCACCCCGTCCTTGCGGCTGACATCTGAAAAAAAGGCCAATGGGAAATAGTGAATCCCTTCGTAAGAGGGATCGGCGACCCCGAAATAGGAAAGAACGATGGGTGGATTCCCGCGCTTTTTAAGCTCTTGGGCCAAATCCTTGAGCCCTTGCCCCCAGTCAAGATTAGAATCGGCTAAAACGCGATAGCCGCCGGACGGCCCGTTCGTGAGTTCGTTAAAATAGACGAGATAATGGGGGTAGGCCCTCATCACGCTAAGAAAAGTCCAAAACGCTCCGGTCAAAACCGCGGCGGAAAACGCCGTTTTGGAGAAGCGAAGTTTTAGGTCTGACACCGCGCGTGCCGCGAGAACAATCATAAAGGGATAAATTGGAAGAATATGGCGGTATCCAATGTCGGTTTTGGAAATCAAAGCCGCGATAAAATAAGCGACCGGAGGCATGACCAGCCAAATTTCCCGCGCGGACGGACGCCTCAAGGCCGAGTAAAATCCAAAACCGGAGAAAAGGAGAAGCGGAATCGGGGTCTTGACCGCCAATGCCACCGGAAAAAAATCCCAAAATCCATTCTGGCTATAGCGCCCCAACAGAAAAGAGGGTCGGCCATGGCTGAGCCTCGTCAAGGTTTGAGAGAGCCCGGACCAATAAAGAGAAACGTCTCCAAAGCGATAAGCGGCAAACAGAATCAAGGCCGCAAGAGGCAAGAAGATTAGAATTTGGGAAATAGTCGGCCGCCTCTTGGGAAGAACCCGGGCCTCGGTTAAAAGAGCGCTGACGATCACAATCGGAAGAAGGATCATGCTGAATTTCGAGGCCAAGGCCCCGCCCAAGCATAACCCGGACAAACCCCAATCCATCAACCCGCGATTGGGGCGGGAAAGAAAAAAACAGGAGAGAAAATAAAAGACCGCCGGCATCGCGTCGGTGGTCGCCAAGGAAAAATTGGAAAAAATCGGCGGGCAAAAGGCGAGAAAAAAAGAAGCCGCGAGAAAGGCCCATTCGCCGCCTAAACTCCAAGACCACGCCAAAACCGCCGGAAACAGGATTAAAAGAAGACTGATTAAGTTCCAGGCCCGGGCGGAATTAAGAATTCGGGAAGGGTCGACGCGGTTTTTATAGATAAACTGATCCGCGAAAGGATAAAGCCTTCCAAAGTCCGGGCTTAAAACCATCGTCGAGGGATTGAGAAAAAGAAGCGGAAAAGCCTCCCACATTTCCGCGAGCGGCGGATGGTCCCGCCAGTTGAGAGGCGGAAAATCGGTTTTCAGCGCGAGGTATCCGCTCGCCAGGTGAACGGGTTCGTCGTAAGTCGCCGAGGAATCTCGAATTTGGGATAGCCCAAAGAAGGCCGCCGTCAAAAACCCGAAAACGGCAAACGCCCCCAAACCAATATTTCTCATCATTGACACGACTTATTTTATAATTTGAGACTGGGCGCATGACCACGGTCTCGGTTTTCAGACGCCGATATCGTAGCGTCACCCCGACGGAAGTCGGGGTCCAGTTTCATGATATTGTTCTGGATTCCGGCTTTCGCCGCAACGGCGGAGGAAAAATTTCGAGATGGAGGTCATGCGCCCTTTGAGGCTTACGCTCTTGACAATGCGGTTAGGGACGCGTATCCTTATTCAGGGTCCGTTTAGAATGAATCTTTTTAGAAAATTTGCATTAATCTTGGCGGCCGTGAGTTTAATCCCAGCCGGATTTTTAGGATACCGCCTGATTGGAATCAATCACCGCGGGATTCAGGCGGCGGTTTTAGAGCTCCATACGAAACTGGCCGAAAGCCTGGCGGAAGAAATAAACCAATACCTGAAATCTAACGAGAGAGAAATTAGTTTCGGACTGGTTTCTCTCAAAGGCCAAACCTCCTGGCCGAAAAAAGAAAAATTTCTGGAAAACTTGATGGATCAAGACTCCGATTTAATTGAAATCGATTTGGTGGGCCGCAAAGGAAAGGAATTTTTAAAGGTGTATAACCCGAATTTAACCTCAAAACCGCGTTTAATCAATCATCAACAAGAAAAAGGGCTTCGGGCCGCATTTTCATCCGGTCAAAATCAAATCTCTTTTTCAAAGGCCTCCCAATCTCCAGTCGCCATCCTCTATATTCCGTTGGCTCAGACCGTAGTCGCTCGCGTAGAAATCAGTCTGCAAAAATTAGCCCGAAAAATTAAGGACGAGCGCGTGGGAGGAACCGGGTTTGCGGTGTTAGCGGGAATTGAAGGAGAGCCCCTCCTCTACCCGCAAAAACTATCCAGCGCGGATTTAAAACATTTCTCTTCTTGGCCCATTGTTCGCTCCGCCGTTAAGGCCTTGAGCGTGGGAGCGGGAGAGTTCAAATCAAACGGAATCGCTTATGTCGGAGCGTATGCCCCGGTCTCTTCACTAGGAGGCGCGGTTCTCATTCTCCAAAAACGTTTGGAAGCCTATAGCTCGGAAGCGCGTATGCGAAAGACAGCGGTCACGTTGATTTCGCTGGTCGCTTTTTTGTCTGTTTTAGTCGCGATGCTTTTAGCGCGGAGACTGACGAGACCTCTTTTGTCTCTAACTCAAGCCGCCCATTCCGTTTCCGGGGGAGATTTTTCCGTTCGCGTCCATTTAGAAACGCAAGACGAACTGAGGGAACTCGCTGAAACCTTCAACCGCATGGCGGAAAAGCTTAAAGCCTATGCCGATATTCAGGTAGACCGTCTCATTGCCGAGCAAAGAAAAACAGAAGCGATTCTCTATTCGATTGACGAGGGAATCATCCTCTTAGACCAAGAAAAGCGTCTTGACCTCATGAATCGCAGGGCCGTTGAATTTCTTAATTTGCCGCGGAAAGGCGAAATTTTGGGCCGGCCCCTGGTTGAGATATTAGACGAAGGCTCCCTAAAAAAAGCCCTGCTTGAGATTAAAAGCCCCGCGGAAGACAGGACGGAAATCAAGGAAGTGGAATTAACCCAGGATATCAACAAAATTATTCTTCAGATTATATCGAGAAAGGTTCTAAGGCCCGGGGAACAAGAGCCTGGACTCCTTTTGGCTCTTAGAGATATTACGCTCCAGCGGGAACTGGACAAAATGAAGGAAGACTTTCTTCATTACGTGACTCACGATTTAAGAAATCCTTTAGGTTCCATTATGGGATTTTTGGAGATTTTGCTGAGCGGAATTCCGGGAAACTTAACGGAAGACCAACGGTCCATCTTAAGCTCCATTCAACGCTCTTCCCGACGATTGATGGGGATGATTAACAATATCCTCGATATCGCCAAGATGGAATCGGGAAAGCTAGCGCTCAATTTGAAAAAGGTTTCGCTCCAGGAAATCGCTTTCCGCGCGGCCGACACGCTGGATTCTCTTTCCAAGGCCAAAAAAATCTCCGTCAAGGTGGACACTCAGGGGGACTGCGAGGCGATGGCCGATGGAGATCTGATTGAGCGCGTCTTTATCAATCTTCTTGGAAACGCGATTAAATATACCCCCCAAAATGGAAGTATTACGTTGTCGGTTGAGGATAAAGGAGATCATTTCAAGGCTGGAGTGACTGATACCGGAGAGGGAATTCCGAAAGAATATCTGGAAAGGGTGTTTTTAAAATTTGAGCAAGTAGAAGGAAAGGCACGAGGCGGAACCGGGCTGGGACTGACCATTTCACGCTTTTTTGTCGAATCTCATTTTGGAAAAATCTGGGTCGAATCGGAATTAGGAAAAGGTTCTTCTTTTTACTTTACGATTCCGAAAAACTTGACTTTGAATGCCGCGGGAAATCTCTTCATCCAAACGACATGAATCTATTTTCTCTCATCACGCTGCTTATTCTTGCCTCATTCGCGGAGACCGTTTCATCCATTCAATTCGAAAAAGTCAAGGTCAAACCCGGAGACACGTTGTGGGGAATCGCCCAAACCTATCTTAAAAATCCAGAGGATTGGAATCAAATCCTCCGCTACAACCATCTTCCCTCCAACGATCCCACGGTCGCTCTTCCGGGAATGACCCTGGAAGTTCCCAAAAAGATAATGAAGGAAATTGTTCCGGCAGGGAACCTTGTTTCGGCGGTCAACCAAGTTTTACTTCGACGCCAAGAAACTACGCAATGGAAAAAAGCCAGTAGAGGAGAACGCCTCTATTCCAAAGATACCTTACGAACTCTGGATGAGTCAAAAGCGAAAGTGCGATTCATTGATTCGCAGATACTTGACTTGGAGCCGGATTCAATGGCCGTCATCTTGATTCCTCCCGACAGAAAGTCCGAAGATTCGGTTTCACTTAAAAAAGGAAGCGTCTTTATCGGCCATGCAAAAGTCATGACCCCAAGCGCAACCATTACTCCCAAGGTTCCCCATACGGTTTATTCCGCTAAAATTCGGGAAGACGCAAGCACCTTGGTTCGAGTTTACTCCGGAATCGCGACGGTGAGCGCCGAAGGCCAAAACGTGGACGTTCCTGCCGGCATGGAGACGACCGTCCCCCCGGGGCTTTCCGCCGGAGTTCCTCAAAAAATTCCTCATTGGAAGGAATTTAAGTCTCAAACTGAAATGGCGATGAATGTATCCAAAACCCGCGCACGGAAAACGGCGGGGGAAGGCGCATTGAGTGAGACGATTTCAGGGAACGGACTTCAAGGAAATCCCCCGGCTTCATCGGCAGAGACAGGCGCTCTTTCCGCAAAAAGAGGTTCGGGGGCGAGCGCGGGAAATCTATCGGCGGCCAGATCGGCTCCTTCAGCCAGTCTCCAAAAAGAAATTTCGGATTTGTCCATTGGAAACCCGATTTCCGGCTACCGGCTTCAGGTGTCTATCGGGCGGGATTTTTCATCCCCTATTTTAGATAAGGTTTTTGATTCCGATGAAAAGGTGGATATTGAAGATTTAGGCCTTAAACCCGGAAGTTATTGGTTCCGCTTGGCGACTGTCGACCTCCTGGGCGAGCAGAGCCCTTTTACCAGCCCCCGAAATTACGTGGTTTCTCAATAAATTAGTCCCTTTCATGAATAACATTAAGGTTGGGACAATGCCGCCCGTATTATTATTGGGAAAAGGCATAGGGACTGGCCGGATCATAACGTCATTCTTAAAGATGCTCCGGCACGCTCTCGCTTCGCGAGCGAAGGCAGTCCCTATTTCCCTAAGGTTGAATGACGGCGGTTTTGATGTAGTCCAAGTGCGGGAAATCCGCTTTAAGATAGGCATTTCCCTGTTGCTGGACTTGGTTTTGATCCGGCCCGGGACCCGAGGGAGGGCCGTCGCCGTAACCGTTGAAAAGAGAAGTCACGACATCCATCCCCTGGGAAACTTTCCCAAAGGGGGTAAAGCCCATTGAGTCAAGAAAGGTATTGTTGGCGTAATTGATGAAAACTTGAGTCGTGCGGGTATTAGGGCCGGCCGTCGCGAAAGAAATAGTTCCGCGCAGGTTGGAATGGTTGGTCGCTAAATCATCGGGGATTTTCGCGTTAAACCATTGGGCGTTGACCTTGGGATTTCCGTTAATTCCAAATTGAACCATAAACCCTTTGACGACGCGAAAAAAAGCGTCCCCATTGTAAAACCCGATTTTGACGAGGTTATAAAACCGGTCGGCGCCGCTGGGCGCCCAGTCACGGTGAATTTCAAGAGTAAAGTCTCCCTTCGTGGTCGTAAATAAGACGTGATAGGTTTCCGGGGCTTTTAGATTATCCATATCGGGATTTAAAAGAGGATCGGTTGAAGCCGCTGCGGCGGCAGGCGTTTGAGATGCCGACGCCGGTTTGGGCGCGGCGTTTTTTGCCTGCTCATGACAAGCGGCCAGAAAGACAACAGACGTACCTAACATAACTATAGGAAGAATATATTTTCTCATGAAGAAAGTCTAGCAAAAGAGATTTATAAATTTCAATTTTAGTACAACGGGCCAAGTCCTTGCCGCCCGGGTTTTTTAGTTCTGGAGAGGTGGGTGAGCGGCTGAAACCGACGGTTTGCTAATGCGTTTTAGGCCTCTCTGAAAAATCCGTCCGGTCCCGTTTCTCATCGAGAGTTGTTGGCGGGCGTTAAGTCTCATCGTGCCTCTTGGACCAAAAAACACTACGTAAACACTACGCTGGAAAGGACCGATCGCGCGCCGAAATTCCGACATAAATCCCGACAAAGTGTCGGGATTCAATTATCCAAGGAGAAGTTCCAAGTGAACTCCTGGGAGCCGTCCTCCCAAAAAAAAGCAGCCCAACGTCAGCCTAGTAATCCTTTATAGGACCACGGCCGAGGCAAAAGCCTCGGAATTCGACTTGGTCGGGCTACTGGGATATTATAGCTCTTCTCTCGATTTCCGTCATGGCTGTGTAAATTTTACCTCGGTGGAATAATAGTTCCAATATTTTATATTATGGTATAAAATATTGGATATCCCAAAATGCTGACCCGCTATCTGGAAAAATCGATCTCGGAAGACCTCCCGGAAAAAATGGTCTTCTTGGGAGGTCCCAGACAAGTCGGCAAGACGACCTTGGCCAAGGCCTTGGGTCAAGACCGCTTCGGCAAAAGCTTCCGCTATCTGAATTGGGACGATTGGGATGATAGAAAGCGCATCCTTTCCGGAACCTTCGCCTCCGACGAGGCTCTTCTCATCTTCGATGAAATCCACAAATACCGCCATTGGAAAACTTTCATTAAGGGCTTCTTTGATAAGAACCGGGATCGCTACCGCGTGATCGTCACCGGCAGTTCCCGCTTGGATGTTTACCGCAAAGGCGGGGACTCTCTTTTGGGGCGCTATCATCACTACCGCCTCCACCCTCTTTCCCTGCGTGAAATCGCCGCCGCCGGCGCGCCTGAAACAAAGGCGGGGCGCGCTCTTCATTTCGCGGATTCAACCCCGGAAACCCGGCAGGCGCTCGAGCTCTTGCTTAAATTCGGAGGCTTTCCCGAAATTTTTCTCAAGGGGGCGGAAAAAGCTCTCAATCGCTGGCACAACCAGCGCTTGGACGCCTTGGTTCGCCAGGATATCCGCGATATCGAGAATTTGCGGGATTTATCGGGCATTGAAACCCTTCTCCATCTCCTGCCGGGAAAAGTGGGCGGACTTTTGTCCGTCAATTCGCTGCGCGAGGACCTCTTGGTCATGCACAAGACCGCCGCCTCCTGGGTCGACGTTTTGGAGCGGTTCTATTACCATTTCAGAATATATCCCCATCAAAGCTCGCGCATCAAGGCCCTGCGCAAGGAGCCCAAGCTCTATCTGTGGGACTGGTCGGAGGTTCCCGGCGAGTCGGCGCGTTTCGAGAATCTCATCGCCTCTCATCTGTTGAAATTCTGTCACTATCTCCATGACGCCGAGGGAATCCGCGCCGAACTTCGATTTTTAAGGGACGTGGAAGGGCGGGAAGTTGATTTCCTGGTGACCCTGGACGGGAAACCCTGGTTCTGCGTGGAAGCGAAAATTTCGGAAAAGTCTCTCAGCCGGCCTCTCTTGCATTTCAAGGCGAAGCTTGATTTGTCGCCGGCCTATCAAGTATTGCGCGAACCCGGAGAGGATTACCTAAAAGACGGCGTGCGGGTCATCAGCGCCGATAAGTTTCTGACCGCGCTTGTATGAATTAGGGGCAGTCTCTTTTGCGCAAGCAAATAGGGATGCCTGAACTGACCTTTCACGCTCTCCGGCACAATTTCGCCTCGGAACTCATTTCCAAGGGCGCGGACATCCGCACGGTCCAAGAATACATGGGCCACAGCTCGCTGCGCATGCTTCAGCGCTACGCCCATGTCAACAAGGGCATCTGGCGTTCGACGATTCAGCTTTTAGGGAACGATTCCCTGCAAAACAGCACTACGCTGGCACTACGCTCGAATTTCACCCAATCGGGCCTGGTTAAAAATTAGTATAATTTATTAGGGTTTTTTAGTTCTGGAGAGGTGGGTGAGCGGCTGAAACCGACGGTTTGCTAAACCGTTGTATCGGGTTAACCGGTACCGAGGGTTCGAATCCCTCCCTCTCCGTAATTTTAGGAAAAGATTCGAAGCCCGCGTCCCCATCAACCGAAAGCCCAAATAAGATTGATCTTGGGACTGGAAAATTTAACAGGCGCCTGTTATACTACGGATAAGCGCCTATGAGCGAAGTTCTTGTTCTCAACCGCAGTTTTTACGCCGTCGAGGTGTCTTCCTGGCAGAGGGCATTATCTCTCCTCTATTTAGGAAGGGCCTCGGTGGTCGGCGAGGATTATCAGGTCCATAACTTCAAGGACTGGGTGGAACTTTCCCAGGGGATTAAAAAAAATCCAGCAGGTTTTATCAGCACCCCTTCTTTTAAGATCGCAATTCCCGAGGTGATCGCTCTTAACTTCTTTGATAAGGTGCCGCTTAGAGAAATTCCCTTTACGCGGCGCAATATTTATCTTCATTACGGACACCATTGCTGCTATTGCGGAAAGAAATTCGCCTTAAGCGATCTCAATCTCGACCATGTCATTCCCAAATCCCGGGGCGGGAAAACCGATTGGTCGAATATCGTCACCTCCTGCGTTCCCTGCAATTTAAAAAAAGGAAATCGTCTTCCGAGAGAAGCGGGGATGAGACTCGTCATCCCCATCTCCCGACCCAAAATGAGAAAAGGATCTATCGTTTTTATGCGCGCCCCCGCCAAGTTGCGAAGGTCTTGGCAGAAATTTATTGATCACGCTTATTGGAACCAGCCCATCGACAACGAATGATTTCCCTTCCCTTTGACGTCTCTTGGAAAGTTCCCTTACCCATCCTCAAGCGGGATAAGACCCTCCCCGAGGACCTGGAACGGGAACTCAAATCGCGCGCCGTTTCTTGGGAGAGAGAAACGCAACTCAAGCGACTTCTCCAAGAGCCAAAGGCTCAAACCGATTCCTTTGATTTCGCCATCTTGGGAGATTCCGAACCCGGAAGATTTTGGATTTTTCGCAAGCTTTTCAGCGAACCCGCGGTCTTTAACAAGCATCTTCTTTCCTTGCAAAACATTCCCCTTGATTTTGTCTTTCAGCTTGGCGATATGGTCAGCCGAGGAACCCTCGAAAACTACCTCAAATTTTTCCGCACCCTGTCTGCAACCCCGCCAAAGATTCCTTACTTAACGGTGATCGGAAACCACGATCGCTCAAAGCCTAACGGGAAATCTCACTCACGGCTTTATCGCTCCCTTTTTGGAATTAAAACCAATTATTTCTTTGATCGCGGCCCCCTCCGTTTAATCATCTTAGACTCAAGCCGGGCTAAACTCACCCGCGCTCAACTGCGCTGGCTCAATTTAGCGCTCAAGACCCCCTTAAAAAAAATAGTCTTAACCCACATGCCCCCGATGGGTTTACGTTTTTGGAAGGATCTCCCTATTTCTTGCCGGGGAGGATTTGTCAAAGGTTCAAAGGCGTTTATCGAACTCATGGCCCGGCATCAGGTTGACCGGGTCTATACCGGCCATATCCATGCCTTCGCCGTTTGCGATCTCCAAGGAGTGCGTTACGTCTTAACGGGCGGCGGCGGGTCTCCCTTGTTTCCCTCGGGAGTGGCGGACAAGTTTTATCACTCCCTGACCGTTTCGGTTTCGCCTGAGGGAATTAAGGACAAAGTCAATCTTCTCAACGGAGAAAGTTTTCGCGTGCCCCAAGCCAAGGTCGTTTTGAATAAATTATAGGGTTCGTTACGGAGCCTTAGGCCGATATTCGGCAAAGGAATTTTGAGTTTCCCACAGCTTGACCGCGCTGACGTTGAGATTTTGACTTTGGGCGTAATCAAAAATATATTTGGCGATATTTTCAGCCGTTGGATTTGAAAGAAAAACGACCACCGGGTCTCCCATCTCCTTTAAAACCGAAATGAGGGGATCTTTTTGGTTGAGAATCATCTTGTGATCAAGTTCCGAGTCCACCCAAACCTGCACCTTTTTTTTGATTTCCTCAAAATCGATCACCATCCCCAAGGAATCCAAACTTGCGGAAGAAATCGTAATTTCTAAAACCCCGTTATGCCCGTGCGGATGGCGACATTTTCCCGCGTAATTAAGAAGCCGATGTCCGTAACAAAAATGAATGATTCGAGTGACCTGATAAACCGTGGAATTCATGGTTTCCTTCCGTACGGAATCTGGAGCCAACCATTCCCTCGCTTAAGCTCGGTCATGATTTCCTTCCGTACGGACTGTTGAACCAACCATTAGGCTCGGTCATGCGATCAGCCTCCCGCCGTCTACCGGAATCTGAGCCCCGGTCATAAAAGAACCAGACTCAATGAGAAAAGAGACGGCCTTGACGATATCTTGAGGCGTTCCCAGGCGTCTCAGCGGCGTGGCCCCAATCACCGCGCGTTTAAATTGGGGAGATGAATTTTCCGGAAGCAAAACCGGGCCCGGCAATATCGCGTTGACCCGAATTTTAGGAGACAAGGCCTTGGCTAAGGCGGTATTGAGACATAAAAGGCCGGCTTTTGAAACGCAATAGGGAATAAAGTCGGCATAGGGCCTAAGGCCCGCCCAATCGGCGAGATTGATAATCTGGCCTTCTTTTTTCATCCAAGGAAATACTTCTTGGGCCAAAAAAAACGGCGCGCGCAAATTGGCGTTTAAATGCTGGTCCCAATCCTCCGCCGTCGTTTTTCCGAATTGATTTTTCTCGTAAATCGAGGCATTGTTAATCAGGACGTCAATTTTCTTAAAATGCCCTCCCACCTCCGCGACCATTTTTTTAATCTGCCCCACATCGCTTAAATTCGCCTGAAAGGCGCGCGCGCTTCCGGGAAAAATCCGGTTAATCTCATTGACAAGGCTCAAGGCTTCTTTTTTTGAATGACGGTAATGAAGAGCCGTTTTCATTCCGCGCCCCGCGCAAAAAAGGGCAATTTCCCGCCCGATGCGCTTAGCCGCACCGGTAATCAAAACGACCCGCGGGTTCACCATGATTTATTTTCGCTTTTTTTAAGAAAAATAAGAAATTCCCGGTTTCCCTTCATTCCCGAAATCGGCGATTCTATGAGCCCTTCCTCAAGCAAACCCGCAAAAGGCAAAAATTCGCGAATTTTTGAGACCGCCAGCTGCCGGGCTTCTTCCGTCTGAACAATTCCCTTAGGCGCCAATTTAGGCCCCACTTCAAACTGCGGCTTAATCAAAGCGATCATTTGAGCCGGGCTTTCCAAACAGGCCGCCACAGGTTTTAAAACCTGGGTCAAGGAAATAAAAGAGACGTCTATGACGGCTAGCGAAGGACGCGGGGAAAAATCTTCCGGGTTTAAAAACCGCGCGTTTATTTTTTCTCGAATAATCACCCGAGGGTCGTTTCTGATTTTTTGAGCGATTTGGCCGTGCCCGACATCAATAGCGTAAACTTTTTTGGCTCCTCTTTGAAGAAGGCAATCGGTAAAACCGCCGGTGGAGGCCCCCACATCGAGAACGATCTTTTCCGAAACGTCAACCTGAAAAGCCTTTAAAGCCGCTTCGAGCTTAAATCCGCCGCGGGAAACGTATGGACAAGGAGCCGCAAGTTCGACTTGAGCCGATTCCGAAACCAGGCTTCCCGCCTTGACAATGGGAAGACCGTCTACGCTGACTTGCCCCGCCATAACGGCGGCCAAGGCCTTGGATCTGGTCTCGAAAAAACCGCGCTCAACCAGCAAAAGATCCAACCTTTGCTTTTTAGCTCGCTTCGGGCTTTTCACATCATATATGATAGAAGAATGTCTACGACTTTTGACTGCCGTTCGGTCGCCGAAAAGTTTAGAACTTGGGCCAAGGAAGAACTTTCAAGACTTACTATCATTCCCACATTGGCGACCGTTCTCTTTAAACCGCGCGCCGAGGAAGCCTCCCTTCAATATCGCGATTTGATTCTTAAAGACGCTTCCCGCCTTGGCTTTCACGCAAAAAAATTTGAACCGCATTCCGAAAGCGAACTTTGGTCTTTGATTGGAGAGCTCAATTCCGACCCCGCTATTTCTGGAATTCTCATCTTTTATCCCATGGGAGCTTCGATACCAGATGAAGATTTGATGGATCTCATCAATCCCTTAAAAGACGTCGAAGGGCTTCACTCCCTTAATTTGGGGTATCTTATTAAATACAAAAAATTCCTAAACTCGGGGCAACCAGAAAAATGCGTGGTTCCTGCGACCGCAAAAGCCGTCGTCAAAACCCTCCAAGAACATCAAGTTCCCATCGCGGGCTCTTTCGTTTCCATCATCAATAATTCGATGCGGGTCGGAAAGCCCTTGGGGCTCATGCTTGAAAATTTGGGCGCGACCGTAGTCAAGTGCCACGACAAAACCAAAAAACCAGATTTAGAGGAATGCGTTAGGCGCGCGGATATCGTGGTGACGGCGGTGCCCGCCCCGGATTTTTCCCTTGATCCTCTCTGGATTAAAAAAGGAGCTTCGATTCTTGACGTGTCTTATCAGGGAAACATTGACGTTCCCGCCGCGAAAGAGCGGTCTCAAATCATCACCGTTCCGGAAAACCGCATCGGACAAGTGACCCGCGCGCTTTTGTTTGTCAATCTCATCTACTGCGCGAAAGCCCTCAATGCCCTTCGTTGAACAAGAGAAAAACCATGCGCTTGCCCCTGAAAGTGTCCTCCCCTCGTCTTTAAATCATCACAAATCGCGGCCGCCCTCGGGCAACAAATGAGTAGAAATTAATTTGCAAGCGACGGCCAATCCAGTAACCCGGGCTTGCCCGGAATGAGTTCTTTCAGGAAGTCTTCGCACGGCAAGCACGTGATGCCGCGGCGCATAAGTTTTTCCTTCCCCCGATAGAGAAAGAAGGCCTTCGATTCGGGATAATCCTCGACCGTTTTGCGCTCGACTTCGCATTCGCGCGAGATATTATTGAGATTAAGAAGGAAGGCCTGGGAAAAAATGACGGCCTCCCACTCGTGTCCGGTAAACCCGGAAAACCTGCCGCCTAAACGCCGACGCCGGTCATCTTGTGATATTCTTTAAGGACCTCGGACGGCTTTCCCACCGCCAGGACGCGCCCTTGATCTAAAAGGCAAATTCGGTCGCAATATTCCTCCATCGCGGCGGCGGAATGACTGACAAAGAGAATCGTTTTACCGCTCCGGTGAATTTGAGACATCTTCTCGGCGCTTTTTTTCTGAAAGGCTTCATCTCCCACCGATAAAACCTCGTCGATCAGCAAAATATCGGGATTAATGAAAATGGCGGAAGAAAAGCCAAGCCGGGCCGACATGCCGGAGGAGTAGTTCCGGAGAGGCGTGTCAATAAAGCGCTCAAGCTCTGAAAATTCAACCACCGCGGGAAAAATATCGTCAACTTCAGAGCGGCTCATTCCGTAAAGGGAAGCGTTCAAATACACATTTTCGCGGCCCGTTAAATCAGGGTTAAACCCTACGCCCAGTTCAATCATCGTGCCGATTCGAGCCCCGAGCTGAACCTGGATTGTTCCGGAAGAGGGTTCAAGAATTCCACTAATTATTTTGAGAAGCGTTGATTTGCCGGAACCGTTTCGCCCGATAAACCCAAAGACTTCTCCCCGCCGAATCTCAAGGGAAATGTCTTTCAAGGCCCAGAGGGTTTCTCTTTCCTCGCGGTAGCGTTTATGAAAAAACCCTACAAATTGAGATTTAAGGCTGGGTGAATGATTGCGGCGCAAAATAAAAGTTTTTGAGAGAGACTCCATCTTAATGGCCCAAACAGGCTCCTTGAGAGGCGACGGGACCGCGGTGGAAGATTCCAAACTCTTCAAATTTCCTCCGCAAAGCGCGTCTTAAAGCGGCTAAAGGTCCACGCCCCAATGAGAAGAGAAAGAAAGACCGCAATCAACATATTCCGCCAAAAAAGCGGGGCGGGAGTTTGATTATGCAAAAGAACCGACTGATAGCTTGAGATAAAATCCGTCATAGGGTTGTCCGCAATCCAGGCCCGGGCCCTGACGGGAACATCGGTAAATTGATAGACGACCGGGGTCAACCAAAAGCCGAGCATCAGAAAAATCTCGACAAAGTGCTTGACGTCCCGGTAAAACACCGTTATGGTTGAAACCAAAAAGCCAAGCCCGATGCTAAAGAGAATCTGAAGGAAAAGAATCGGGAAGACCAAAAGCAAAACCCAACTCAAGCGCAAATGGAGAAAAATAAGCGCAACCGGAAAGAAAACGACGAGAGCGAAAAGATACTGAACGAGACTAAAGAAAATAGCTCCCAAGGGCAATGCCTCAAGGGGGAAATAGACTTTTTTGACCAGACCCGCATTGTCCACCACAGCTCCCGTGGAAGCCGATAAACACTGGGCAAACAAGTTCCAGTGCAGAACGCCCGCCAACAGAAAAAGAACGTAGTTGGGGGCCGAAGCCTTCATAATATATTTAAAAGCAATCACGTAAGTGACAATCATAAAGACCGGGTTTAAAAGCGACCACAAAAACCCGAAAACAGAATCGCGATATTTGAGTTTAAGGTCCTTGACGACCAGATTTTTAATTAAATGGCGATAGGAGAGAATCTGCTTCATCAGACTTTTCATTATACTACATAAGAAATTCTTAAAACCCCACGATGCGACCCAAGAAGGAACAGGAGGTCAAGGGAAAAAACATAAGCAAAGAAACTAAAGAACCTAAAAAAGACTCGTTTGAGACTTCTCTTAAGAAGCTCAAGAACTATGTTCAAGCGCTTGAAGCGGGAGGCAAGGGCATCGAGGAAAGTCTTGAGGTTTTTGAAAAGGGCGTGTCCTTATCGAGAGAGCTATTTCAACGTCTTGAAGAGGCCAAGAAGAAAGCGGGGGTTCTCGCTAAAAACGCCGGCGGCTTTTCCAAAAAACCTCTCTCCGACACAGACGAATAGTTAGGGACAGTCCCCAACTCCGCTGGAATGGACCGCCCGGGCGATTTCGGCTTTTGGTATCATTGGATTGCCCCTTATGATCTCCCAAAAGCCGAGGAAACTCTTCATCAATGG